>JAFVGS010000023.1 GCA_017474845.1 Prevotella sp. | reverse complement strand
TTCTTTCTTTTTCGCACATACAAAGATACGAAAAATTACGCACATCTGCAACTTTATCATGTTAACTAATGCATTGATTATCAGGAAGATAGTTAAATTTTGTAATCATTTGTTACCACCCAAATTGACGCTGAACCAAGATTATAATAAAAGTACACGGGAAGTCCTGCCGCAAACCGCCAGCGGGCTGGTACATAAGCGTATAGGGCCTACTATTTTTCTTGCGAAATATTTGGCAGAATGAAAAATTCTTCTTACCTTTGCAGCCGTCAAATCTTTAGTATAATTCTTAAAAGCTTTTATTATGGAGAATATAGAGACAAAGAAAGGAGAAAAGACCATGCAAGAGAGTATAAAAGACTATTGGGACTACTACAGCACGATGACTACCTCTTTCAACAAGGGCAAGGCAGAAGGTCGGGCAGAAGGCAAGGATGAGGCCAATCGTGAGAATGCCCGCAAGATGAAAGCCAAAGGCTACAAGGCTGATGACATTGCAGAAATCACAGGCCTTACAGAAGAGGAGATAGAAGCATTGTAACTGCGCCTCAAAGTACGCGTTTACCCCCGTTTTTTAGAAGGCCTTCCAACACTTTTTCCAAGGCCTTCAAAAAAGTGTTACGAAGCCTCGTAGCAAGATTTCCATAGGGGGGGAATTAATAACCCTGCCTTATTGCGCAATAAGGCAGGGTTAATTGACGATAACCCCAGGTTATTTGGCGATAACCTTGGGTTATTTGTTGTTACAACACACTGAAACTTGACTTTTTCTGATTTCACTATGACTTTTTTCTCTTTATAAGCTAAATCACTAGACACATGTTGCAAAGTCGTACTAGTTTGATAGACACAAGCGAAAAAGCCGTGCTGTATTTATTGACAGTCAATGAGTTTATTTTGAGTTTTTTGAACCAAATACTCAGGATATATATCATTGGAAATGAAACGGTTAACTCACAAAAACTCATCGCTTCTGTCTGTAAGGAGCGGAGGTGCCAGTCCACCGTTGCGCCTACGAAGCATAAAAATGGTGCAAAGACTTTCCTGGTCCTTGCACCTCTTTTCTATCTTCTTTGAGCAGAAGGGACTCGCCAATCTAAGTCATGCCCAGGTGCCTCATGACTACACTCCCCACGACTACACAAATTGTTCTTAGTCGTATCATTGCCTTCGAGTCTTCTGTATTTGAGTGCAAAGATACGGCCATCACGCAGGTGACAGCGAGGCACGCCATGATAGTAACAAACAGTTTCTTCATGTTGTAGATAATTTAATTAGTCAAAGTTAATGCTATCGCGCGGCGATAAACAATAATTTGCGAAAACGAACATAAAAATGACGATATTTTTTTCAATACCGCCATACAATCGTTTGCACAACTTCGCCAAGTGCCTGGTTCAGTGTTTTCGGGGCATGCCTGCAAGGACCTTATTTTTCAAAAAAAATCGGGCTGATGTTTGGTCAGCCCGATTTTTTCTGTATGATGAAATGGGAATTACTTCTCGTCAAGCACGGTCTCCTCAGCGAAGTCGAGCACGTTCTTGCGGTTAGCCTGGATGCGTTCGTACTCCTCCTTGGAGCCCACGATGATCTTGTCGAACTCACGCAGACCGGTACCGGCAGGAATCAGGTGACCGCAGATCACGTTCTCCTTCATGCCCTCCAGATGGTCCACCTTGCCGCGGATCGCAGCCTCGTTGAGCACCTTGGTGGTCTCCTGGAAGGAGGCAGCCGACATGAACGACTTCGTCTGCAGTGCCGCACGGGTGATACCCTGCAGGATCTGTGTAGACGTGGCGGGCACGGCATCGCGCACCTGAACAAGTCGCATATCACGGCGCTTCAGCATAGAGTTCTCATCGCGCAGGCGGCGGGCGGTCACGATCTGACCTTTCTGCAGGTTCTCGGAGTCACCGGCGTCGGTGACCACCTTCTTACCCCAGATGCGGTCATTCTCCTCAGCGAAGTCCAGCTTGTCGACAATCTCCTGCTCGAGGAAGGCGGTGTCGCCCGGCTCGTTGATCTGCACCTTGCGCATCATCTGGCGCACGATGATCTCGAAGTGCTTGTCGTTGATCTTCACACCCTGCAGACGGTACACATCCTGCACCTCGTTCACGATATACTCCTGAACGGCGGTGGGGCCCTTGATGGCCAGGATGTCGGCAGGCGTGATGACACCGTCAGAGAGCGGGGTACCGGCACGCACGGCGTCGTGCTCCTGCACCAGGATCTGCTTCGACAGCGATACGAGGTAGCGGCGCTGCTCACCTGTCTTCGAGGTGACGACAATCTCACGGTTACCGCGCTTCACCTTACCCATGGTCACCTCACCGTCGATCTCAGAGACGATGGCGGGGTTCGACGGGTTACGGGCCTCGAAGAGCTCGGTGACACGCGGCAGACCACCGGTGATATCACCACCCTTGGCGGCAGCACGCGGAATCTTCACGAGCGTCTCACCAGTCTTGACGGTCTGCCCGTCCTCTACGACGACGTGGCCGCCCACAGGGAAGTTATACGTACCGATAACCTCACCGTCAGCACCAATGACGTCGCAGGTCGGAACCCTTGAACGGTCTTTCGACTCGGTGACGATCTTTTCAGTCAGTCCGGTCGTCTCGTCCGTCTCGGCGCGGAAGGTGACACCCTCAATCACGTCGTTGAACTTCAGACGGCCAGCATATTCAGTCACGATGACGGCGTTGAACGGATCCCACTGGGCAATCTTGTCATTCTTCTTCACCTCAGAGCCATTGCTGAAGTAGAGCGAAGAACCGTAAGGCACGTTCACCGTAGAGAGCACGATCTTCGTGTTCGGGTCGACGAAACGGAGTTCACCCAGACGGCTCACCACCATCTCGCACTCGCGGCCGTCCTCATCGAACGGAACGGTACGTACCTCCTCCATCTCGATTAGCGCATGGTCGTACTTACAGATGATGCTGGCGTTGGCGGCAGCATTACCTGCCACACCACCGGCGTGGAACGTACGCAGCGTCAGCTGTGTACCCGGCTCACCGATGGCCTGTGCGGCAATCACACCGACGGCCTCACCCTTCTGAACCATACGACGGGTGGCGAGGTTACGGCCATAACACTTCATACATACACCCTTCTTCGACTCACAGGTGAGCACAGAACGGATCTCGACGGTCTCAATGTCAGCCTTCTCGATGGCCTCGGCGATGGGCTCGGTGATCTCGTCA
Organism: Prevotella sp.; assembly: GCA_017474845.1. Classification (GTDB taxonomy): domain Bacteria; phylum Bacteroidota; class Bacteroidia; order Bacteroidales; family Bacteroidaceae; genus Prevotella. The sequence continues at coordinate 10,287 of JAFVGS010000023.1, read as the reverse complement.
CCTGCCTCAACGATGATGTCGCCGGTCTTCGGGTTGATGACATCGTGTACAGACACACGGCCGAGGATGCGCTCTGCCAGGCTGGAGATGATCTCGTCGCCGCTCTTCAAGGCAGAGCACTGCAGGCCGCGCAGCGTACCACAGTCTTCCTCGGTGATGATCACATCGTGGCTGACGTCGACCAGACGACGCGTCAGGTAACCGGCGTCGGCAGTCTTCATGGCGGTGTCGGCCAGACCCTTACGGGCACCGTGGGTGGAGATGAAGTACTCCAGCACAGACATACCCTCCTTGAAGTTCGACAGAATCGGGTTCTCAATGGTACCACGTCCCTCGGCACCGGCCTTCTGCGGCTTGGCCATCAGACCACGGATACCGGAGAGCTGCTTAATTTGGTCCTTACTACCACGGGCGCCGGAGTCGAGCATCATGAACACGGCGTTGAAGCCCTGGTCGGCCTTGGTCATCTGATCCAGCAGCACGTTACCGATATCATTATTCACGTGCGTCCAGGTATCGATCACCTGGTTGTAGCGCTCGTTGTCCGTGATGAAGCCCATGTTATAGTTGTCGGTGATCTCCTGGATCTGGGCATTACCCTTCGCAATCAGCTCTGCCTTCTCCTTCGGGATGATGATATCGTCGAGGTTGAACGACAGGCCGGCGAGGTATGCCATACGGTAACCCAGGTTCTTGATACCATCGAGGAACTCGCAGGCCTCAGCGAAGCCCACGTTCTTAATCACATCGGCAATGATGTCACGCAGACTCTTCTTGGATATAATGGTGTTGACATAACCCACCTCGTCGGGGATGATGCCATTCACGATGACACGTCCGACAGAGGTCTCCACCATGTGGCGCTCGGGCTTGCCGTTGACACGGTCATCGACGATCACCTTCACTAAGGCGTGCAGGTCGCACTTGCCCTCGTTATGGGCAATAATAGCCTCCTCCGGGCCATAGAAGGTCAGGCCTTCACCCTTGGCACCCGGACGGATCTTCGTAATATAGTACAAGCCTAATACCATATCCTGCGAAGGCACAGTGATAGGCGCACCATTAGCAGGATTCAGGATGTTGTGGCTCTGGAGCATCAGCAGCTGAGCCTCCAGGATAGCCTCGTTGCTCAAGGGGAGGTGTACGGCCATCTGGTCACCGTCGAAGTCGGCATTGAAAGCCGTACATGCCAACGGGTGCAACTGAATGGCCTTACCCTCGATGAGCTTCGGCTGGAAAGCCTGAATACCCAGACGGTGCAGTGTCGGCGCACGGTTCAGCAGTACGGGATGACCCTTCATGACATTCTCCAGGATATCCCAGATGACGGGCTCACGACGGTCGACGATCTTCTTGGCACTCTTCACCGTCTTCACGATGCCGCGCTCAATGAGCTTGCGGATAATGAACGGCTTGTAGAGCTCGGCGGCCATCAGCTTCGGCAGACCGCACTCACCCATCTTCAGCTCAGGACCGACGACGATCACCGAACGGGCTGAGTAGTCGACACGCTTACCGAGAAGGTTCTGACGGAAACGTCCCTGCTTACCTTTCAGCGAGTCTGACAGTGACTTCAGCGGACGGTTGGAGTCGCTCTTCACAGCTGATGACTTACGGCTATTATCGAACAGGGAGTCGACAGCTTCCTGCAACATACGCTTCTCATTGCGGAGAATCACCTCAGGTGCCTTAATCTCCATCAACCTCTTCAGACGGTTGTTACGGATGATGACACGACGATAGAGGTCATTCAAATCGGAGGTAGCAAAGCGACCGCCATCCAGAGGTACGAGCGGACGAAGCTCCGGTGGTGTGACGGGAAGGATCTTCATAATCATCCACTCCGGACGGTTGATGCCCTTCTCCACGCTCTGACGGAAGGCCTCCACCACCTGCAGACGTTTCAGGGCCTCGTTCTTGCGCTGCATGGAAGAGTCACTGTTCGCACGGTCACGGAGCTCATATGACAGTGAGTCGAGGTCGAGACGGGTGAGCAGGTCATAGATGGCCTCAGCACCCATCTTGGCAATGAACTTATTGGGGTCGCTATCGTCGAGGTAGTCATTGTCCGCCGACACATAGTTGTCCATGATATCGTTGTACTCCTCCTCAGAGAGCAGGTCGAACACCTGTGAACCCAAGGCCTCATTGCCGTCGCCATCCTTCTTGTTCGCCATGGGACCCGGCTGGATCACCACATAACGCTCATAATAGATGATGGCGTCGAGCTTCTTCGTCGGCAGGCCTAACAGATAACCGATCTTATTAGGCAAGCTACGGAAATACCAGATGTGTGCCACAGGCACCACCAGCTCGATATGTCCGGCACGCTCACGGCGTACCTTCTTCTCAGTCACCTCCACACCACAACGGTCACAGACGATGCCCTTGTAACGGATACGCTTGTACTTGCCGCAGGCGCACTCATAGTCCTTCGTCGGACCGAAGATGCGTTCGCAGAACAGACCGTCACGCTCGGGCTTGTAGGTACGGTAGTTGATGGTTTCCGGCTTGGTCACCTCACCAAAGCTGCTCTCGAGGATCTCCTCGGGCGAGGCAAGGCCTATAGTAATCTTAGTGAAATTACTCTTTACTTTTGAATCTTTCTTGAAAGCCATATATGAATATACGATTTACGTTTTTTACCTTTTTACCTTTTCACCTTTTTACCCTTAATCGAGCGTGATGCTCAGACCAAGACCACGCAACTCATGCAGCAGCACATTGAGAGACTCGGGAATACCCGGTGTCGGCATGGGCTCACCCTTCACAATGGCCTCATATGCCTTCGAGCGGCCGACGGTATCATCAGACTTGATGGTCAGAATCTCCTGAAGCACATGGCTGGCGCCGAAGGCCTCGAGGGCCCAGACCTCCATCTCACCGAAACGCTGTCCACCGAACTGGGCCTTACCACCGAGCGGCTGCTGGGTAATGAGACTGTACGGGCCGATGGAGCGTGAGTGCATCTTATCCTCGACCATGTGGCCGAGCTTGAGGAAGTAGGTGATACCCACCGTAGCAGGCTGGTCGAAGCGCTCACCTGTCTCACCATCGTAGAGGTGTGTCGAGCAGAGTCTCGGCAGACCGGCCTTGTCGGTCCACTCTGCGAGGTCGTCAAGCTTCGCACCGTCGAAGATCGGGGTAGCGAACTTCACGCCGAGACGCTTACCGGCAGCACCGAGGATGGCCTCGAAGATCTGACCGAGGTTCATTCGTGAAGGCACACCCAGCGGGTTCAGCACGAGGTCGACAGGACGACCGTCCTCAAGGAACGGCATATCCTCCTGACGCACCACCTTCGACACGATACCCTTGTTACCGTGACGTCCGGCAAGCTTGTCACCCACACCGATCTTACGCTTCTTGGCCACATAGACCTTAGCCATCTGCAGGATGCCGTTGGGCAGTTCGTCGCCAATGGTGATGGCGAACTTCCTGCGCTTCTGCTCGGCATCGAGCAGCTTGTACTTCTTCATGAAGTTGATAATCAGCTGACCGATCAGCTCGTTCTTATGCTCGTCGCTGGTCCAGTTGCTGATCTGGATATCTCCATATTCAAGATTCTTCAGGGCGGTCACCGTGAACTTACTGCCCTTAGTGATGATCTCTGCACCAGTGTAGTCCTTCACACCCTGAGAAGTCTTACCCTTCGTCAGCTCTACGAGCTTGTCGATCAGGATATCCTTCAGGTCGCCTACCTTGGCCTCGTACTCCTCGTCGATCTTAGCGAGCGTGATCTTATCCTGCTGCTTCGACTTACGGTCCTTAATGGCACGTGCGAACATCTTCTTATCGATGATAACACCTGTCAGCGACGGGTTGGCCTTCAGTGAAGAGTCCTTCACGTCGCCGGCCTTATCACCGAAGATGGCACGGAGCAGCTTCTCCTCAGGTGAGGGATCGCTCTCACCCTTCGGCGAGATCTTACCAATGAGGATATCGCCGGGCTCGACACGGGCCCCCACACGGATGACACCGTTCTCGTCGAGGTCCTTGGTTGCCTCCTCACTGACGTTGGGGATATCGGCCGTGAACTCCTCGACACCACGCTTCGTCTCACGGACGTCGAGTGAGTACTCATCGACATGGACTGAGGTGAGGATATCCTCACGGACAATGCGCTCGTTGAGCACGATGGCGTCCTCATAGTTGTAACCCTTCCAAGGCATGTAAGCCACCAGCAGGTTACGACCCAGTGCCAGCTCACCGTTCTCAGTGGCATAGCCCTCGGTCAGGATATCACCCTTCTTCACGCGCTGGCCCTTCTCACAGATCGGGCGCAGGTCGATGGTCATGTTCTGGTTCGTACGGCGGAACTTCGGAATACGGTATTCCTTCAGGGCCGGCTCGAACGAGACGAACTCCTCGTCCTCGGTGCGGTCGTAGAGGATACGGATGGTCGTGGCGTCAACATACTCCACTGTTCCCTCACCCTCTGCAGTCACCATCGTGCGGGAGTCCTCACACACCTGCTTCTCGATACCGGTACCCACGATAGGAGCCTCGTTATGGAGCAGGGGCACAGCCTGACGCATCATGTTCGATCCCATCAGTGCACGGTGGGCATCATCATGCTCGAGGAACGGAATCAGCGAGGCGGCGATAGAAGCGATCTGCTGCGGCGAGACGTCCATCAAGTCGACCTGTGAAGGCGGCACCACGGGGAAGTCGGCATCCTGACGACACTTCACGACGTCGCGGATGAAGGTACCATTGTCCCTCAGCGGGGCGTTACCCTGACCGATCACGTGCTCGGCCTCCTCTTCGGCAGTCAGATACACGATTTCATTATTATCGAGGTTAGCCACACCGTTCTCCACCTTACGGTAAGGAGTCTGGATGAAGCCGAGCTCATTGATCTTGGCATACACACAGAGCGACGAAATCAGACCGATGTTCGGTCCCTCAGGGCTCTCAATAGGACAGAGACGTCCGTAGTGTGTGTAGTGTACGTCACGCACCTCGAAACCGGCACGCTCACGCGACAGACCGCCAGGACCGAGGGCTGAGAGACGACGCTTGTGGGTCACCTCTGCCAGCGGGTTCGTCTGGTCCATGAACTGCGACAGCGGGTTGGTACCGAAGAATGAGTTGATGACGCTCGAGATGGTCTTCGCATTGATCAGGTCCGTGGGAGAGAACACCTCGTTGTCGCGCACGTTCATACGCTCACGGATGGTGCGGCTCATACGGGCCAGACCGATGGAGAACTGGTTCGACAGCTGCTCACCCACCGTGCGGACACGACGGTTCGAGAGGTGGTCGATATCATCGACGGCAGCCTTCGAGTTCACCAGCTGGATCAGGTACTTGATAATCTCGATGATGTCTTCCTTCGTCAGCACGCGGACATCCATATCCGTGTTCAGTCCCAGTTTCTTATTAATCCTGTATCTGCCCACATCGCCCAGATCGTATCTCTTGTCTGAGAAGAACAGGTTCTGGATCACCTCACGCGCACTGGCATCATCGGCAGGATCAGCATTACGCAGCTGACGGTAGATGTAGAGCACGGCCTCCTTCTCTGAGTTCGACGGGTCTTTGGCCAGCGTATTGAAGATGATGGAGAAGTCCTGGGCGATGGCCTCGTCCTTATGCACAAGGATCGTCTGGGCACCACTCTCCAGAATATCTGTCATATTGTCCTCGGTAATCTCAGTACCGCGATCCATGATGATCTCGTTACGCTCAATAGATACCACCTCACCCGTGTCCTCATCGACGAAGTCTTCATTCCAGCTCTTCAGCAGACGGGCGGCGAGCTTCGAACCCGTCACCTCCTTCAGGGCCTTCTTGTTCACCTTCACCTCCTCGGCCAGGTCGAAGATCTCCAGGATCTCCTTATCCGTCTCAAACCCGATAGCACGTAACAACGTGGTAACAGGAAGTTTTTTCTTACGGTCGATATACGCATACATCACATTATTAATGTCCGTAGCGAACTCGATCCATGAACCCTTGAACGGGATGATACGCGCCGAATAGAGCAGTGTACCGTTGGCATGTACGCTTTGTCCGAAGAACACGCCGGGAGAACGGTGCAGCTGAGAAACGACGACGCGCTCGGCTCCATTGATAACGAAAGTACCATTGGCCGTCATATAGGGAATCGGGCCCAGGAACACATCCTGGACAACCGTCGGGAAGTCCACATGATCCGGGTCTGTGCATTCCAGTTTCAGCTTAGCCTTCAAAGGTACGCTATACGTCAGCCCGCGCTCCAGACATTCGTCGATGGTGTAGCGCGGCGGATCTATATAGTAATCCAGGAACTGAAGCACGTAGCTGTTACGCGTGTCGGTGATAGGGAAGTTCTCTGAGAACACCTTATACAGTCCGTCGTTCTTCCGTTCCTCAGGCGGAGTGTCCAACTGCAGGAAGTCCTTAAACGACTTTAATTGCACATCAAGGAAATCCGGAAACGGCATCGGATTCTTGACGCTGCCAAAGTTTACTCTGTTATCTATGATTTTTGAAGCCATTCTCTGTTAATCTTCTGTGTTAATCGTTTCTTCTGTGCAAATCTGTGAAATCTGTGGCTGAAGACAAGAAAATGGTCGGGGCCCCTCGACTGGAGAGTCCCCAACCACTATTAACTCTTAATTCTAAATTCTAAATTACTTGAGCTCAACCTCGGCACCAGCGGCCTCGATGGTCTTCTTCAGGTTCTCAGCCTCGTCCTTGCTCAGACCCTCCTTGATGGTAGCGGGAGCACCGTCAACGAGATCCTTTGCCTCTTTCAGACCAAGACCACAAGCCTCCTTAACGGCCTTCACGACCTGAAGCTTAGCAGCACCTGCAGACTTCAGAACAACGTCGAATGAAGTCTTCTCCTCAGCAGCAGGGGCATCACCACCAGCTGCGGGACCGGCTGCAACAGCAACGGCTGCAGCTGCGGGCTCAATTCCATACTCGTCCTTCAGGACTGTTGCCAACTCGTTTACTTCCTTCACAGTCAGATTCACCAACTGCTCAGCAATAGCTTTAATATCTGCCATTTTCGTATTTAATTTTTAATTGTTTTTACTTTTTTACCTTTTCACTTTTTCACCTTTTTACTTTTAAAAGGCTTCGCTTATTGGTTACGCTCAGCGATTGCGTCAAGCAGGCCGTGGATCTTTCCACCGGCATTCAAACCAGAGACGACGTTCTTGATCGGCGACTGCAGCAGAGCCACGACATCGGCGATAAGTTCGTTCTTGCTCTTGATAGCTACCAGCTCATCCAGCTTGTCAGCACCCACGAAGAAGCTCTCCTCAGCATAGGCACCTTTCAGTGCGGGGATACCCTCCTTCTTGTACTCCTTGATCAGCTTGGCGGGCGAATTGGCCGTCTGTGTGAACATCACGGCAGTGTTGCCCTTCAGGCAGTCATAGAGGGGTGAATAGTCTATCTCTGCAGCCTCAAACGCCTTGTGGAGAAGCGTGTTCTTCACTACCAGCAGTTTGATCTCATTCTTAAAGCACTTACGGCGGAGCTCAGAGGTCTTGGCGGCATCCAGTCCGGTCAGCTCGACCAGATAGAAATGCGGGAATTCCTTCAGTTTCTCTCCGAGTTCTACGATGATAGTATCTTTTACTTCCTTTTTCATTTGAATTCGTGTAATTAGTGAAATTAGTGGTCTTATTCAACTGATTTAGGATCGACCTTGATACCCATACTCATAGTGCTTGAGAGGAAGATACTCTTAATATAAGTACCTTTAGCAGCCGCAGGCTTCAGTTTGATAATGGTGGAGATAAACTCCTTCGCATTCTCGAAGATCTGATCAGCCGTAAAGGTCACCTTACCGATTGACGTATGCACGATACCGGCCTTGTCAACCTTAAAGTCAATCTTACCCTGCTTCACTTCTTTCACTGCCTTAGCGACGTCCATAGTAACAGTACCGCTCTTGGGGTTAGGCATCAGGCCACGGGGACCGAGGATTCGGCCGAGAGGGCCAAGCTTACCCATACACGACGGCATCGTGATGATCACATCCACATCCGTCCAACCACCCTTGATCTTCTCGATATACTCGTCAAGACCAACATAGTCGGCACCAGCTTCCTTAGCAGCAGCCTCCTGATCAGGAGTACAGAGAGCGAGCACACGCGTCACCTTACCAGTACCGTTCGGCAGCGACACAACGCCACGAACCATCTGGTTGGCCTTACGCGGGTCAACGCCCAAGCGTACATCGATATCGACTGAAGCCTCAAACTTGGTGGTGGTAATCTCCTTCACCAGTGCAGCGGCTTCTTTCAAAGAGTATGCTTTCCCTGCTTCAACCTTATCAGCTACTAACTTTTGATTTCTTGTCAGTTTACTCATTGTCTTAATTGAAGTTATAAATTATTTACCAGGGAACTCCCCTTCTACAGTGATACCCATACTACGCGCTGTACCTGCAATCAGTTTCATAGCTGACTCAACGGTAAAGCAGTTCAAATCCTTCATCTTATCCTCTGCGATAGCGCGAACCTGATCCCAGGTCACCTTGGCGACCTTCTTACGGTTGGGCTCTGCAGAACCGCTCTTAACCTTTGCAGCCTCCTTCAGCTGAACAGCTGCGGGAGGAGTCTTGAGCTCGAAAGAGAATGACTTGTCAGTGTAGTAAGTGATAACGACAGGAATGATCTTACCTGCCTTATCCTGGGTTCTGGCGTTGAACTCTTTGCAGAATCCCATGATGTTGATACCCTTGGAACCCAGTGCAGGTCCTACGGGAGGAGAGGGATTCGCAGCGCCACCTTTAATCTGTAATTTGATTAATCCAGCAACTTCTTTAGCCATTTTCTGTTTTTTACTTTTTTACCTTTTTACTTATATATGCCCCGGGAGTGGAAGCCTCACCGTGACTAGACGCAGCGTAACCTACGCCCTATTCCTTTTCTACCTGATTGTACGCCAGCTCCAACGGCGTCTTGCGGCCGAAAATCTTCACCATCACCTTCAGCTTGCGCTTCTCGGCGTTCACCTCCTCGATGATGCCACTGAATCCGCTGAATGGTCCGTCGGTCACCTTCACAGCCTCGTCGACGACGAACGGTATCGTAACCTCCTCAGACTTGATAGTAATATCCTCTGCCGTACCAAGTATGCGATTGATATCAGCCTGACGGACAGGTGTCGGATTATCAAGACCGCCCAGGAAACCGAGCACATTGGGCATGAAGCGCAACGTATGAGCCACCTCACCCTGGAGATTAGCCTCCACGAGCACATAGCCAGGAAGGAAAAGCTTCTCCTTGACCACACGCTTACCATTGCGGAGCTGTGCATACTTCTCCGTCGGCAGCAAGATCTCTCCTACGTTGGCTGCAAGCAGATCATCTTTTTTCATGAGGGCCTCAAGATATTCCTTGACCTTTCCCTCCTTACCGCTTACTGCACGTAGCACATACCACTTCTTACCAGTCTGAGCCATATCGATAATTACGTTATCCCGTTATGCCGTTATCACGCCGGATAAACCAGACTCATGAATGACTTGAACACGAAGTCCATAGCCCATACCACCAAAGCAATAATAAGTGATGCGGAGAGCACCACTACTGCACTATGCGTCAGTTCCTTACGCGTAGGCCATGTCGTCTTGTGAGCAAGCTCATCATAACAGGCCTTGCAATAATTGATAATTTTCTTCAACATACCTTTATTATTTAGCACGGGAAGGAGGACTCGAACCCACGACCCTCGGTTTTGGAGACCGATGCTCTACCAACTGAGCTATTCCCGTATGAAAGCCCCCACCCATGAGCGGGGGCCTAGCATTTATTCTTTCATCATCTCGTTATCACGTTATCACGTCATAACGAAATCATCAGATTAGTCCTCGTAAACCTCTGTGATCTGACCAGAACCAACGGTACGACCACCCTCGCGGATAGCGAAACGCAGACCGGGGTTCAGAGCCACAGCGTAGATCAGCTCAACAGTGATCTCCACGTTATCACCAGGCATCACCATCTCAACGCCTGCGGGCAGAGTGATCTCACCCGTGCAGTCCATGGTGCGGAGATAGAACTGGGGACGATACTTGTTGCCGAACGGAGTGTGACGGCCACCCTCTTCCTTCTTCAGGACATAGATAGAAGCCTTGAACTTCTTGAAGGGCTTGATCTGACCCGGATGGCAGAGCACCATACCGCGCTTGATCTCGTTCTTGTCGATACCACGGAGCAGCAGACCAACGTTATCACCAGCCTGACCCTCATCCAGGATCTTACGGAACATCTCAACACCAGTCACAACACTCTTCTTGTCCTCACCGAGACCGAGCAGCTCGACCTCATCACC
>JAFVGS010000001.1 GCA_017474845.1 Prevotella sp. | reverse complement strand
GTGTATGATATGTTCTCCGTTGCCAGTTCTTCTATGCCGCGCAGCACCGTGTCTGCACTTGGAACACGCGTATGTGGACGCTCGGTAAGCACATCCTTCAGATACAGGTTGAGGTCTTCCATGCAGTCGCCGCCACAGCAGAAAACGGAGAAGACGGCCCGTATTATCTCGCTGTACTGATAGCCTATCAACTTACTGCGAAGTCCCAGGTGGGAGTCGATTACAGAGGACAGAATACGGTCAAATTTGTCCAAGACGAAAAATATTCCGCCAAAAGCGGTGATTTTCTCAGATTTTTGTTGTACCTTTGCCATGTCATTGATGATTTTGCTTGTCTTGATTTGCAGCACTAAGGTAAGTGAAAAATCTGACATGGCCAAATCCTGAGCCGCTCGGCTTTGCCGCTTGCCCCAGCAAGAACTTTTTGTTGCTCAGGAACTTATAAAGAAATTTAAACTAAAGTGCTGCGGAATTTAGGATTAACTAAACTGTTATGAAAAGAAACATTACCAAACAATGGCTGGTGGCCCTGATGGTGGTCGCAAGCCTTCTGACAGCGCTGCCGGCAGCAGCACAGCGAGAACCGAGTGACATCGACGACTGGACCCTCAACACCTCGTTCGGGCAGAACGGCGCCAACCTCACCATTGACGGCTACAGCCAGTGGGACGGACAGTCGATGCAGGAATACACTGTCAACAGCGCCGGCGAAATCGAAATCCGCAACGCTGCGCAGCTGGCGCGGTATGCTCGGGAAATTCACGATAAAGATTCCGATAAGAAACTCCGTAGTACGAACGTACACCTGCTGTGCGACATAGACCTTGGCGGCTATTATTTCTCCATCACGCGTAGTAATATCTATGGTATTCAGGCTACGTTCGACGGCCATGGCCACACCATCCGCCACGGCTATGCCTTGCAATCATCCTATTTCCAAGGTTATTTCCAAGGCCTTTTTAAGGTTCTTAAAGGCGGCTATATCAAAGACCTGGTCGTGCGTAACTATCATGTCATAGGCGATGGTTCCGGCCTTTTGGGTGAAAATACCTATGCCGGTATCATCTGTGGGAAAGCTTCCCCGGACTGGTACACAGATGAGAATACAAATACGCGAGTCTATACAGGCTGTAAATTTGAAGGCATACGCGTCATCGACTGTTCTGTAACTGGCGATGCGACCGGCGTTGGCGGCATCATTGGATTTGCAACTGAAGATCCCGACGTTGACGGAAAATACTATAAGAATGGTAATGCTATCCGTGTTGACAATGAGCAAAGAGTACAATGCATTGATTGTCTGATCATGAATTGCACTATATCCACAACCGATGATATAGCAGGCGGCATTATTGGCAAGGCAACGCTTGCAAACATTGAAAGGAACCGCGTCATCAACACCACCGTCCGTGGTGAGGATGAATATGCTGGCGCCTTGCTTGGGACAGATTGGTCAGTAAAATTCAGTAATGACTTTTATTCCAAACAGGCTCAGATCAATGTCAAAGACAATCTTGTCTTGAACTGCTCCGTCAGCGGTGATGATATAGTGGGCGGTGCCATCGGAACCTTGGGTACCGATTACTCTTCGTCCGGGTATCGGTTTTATACGATAAAGAACAATATGATTCATGCCACTGTTGACGGCAACACCGAAAAGAAGGCTGCTGTCGTTTATGGCATCTCTACCGTAGAAGAGTTTCCCGTGTCAAACAACTACTACAACACTGAATTGTGTACACTTGCTCCCGTAAAACTATTAGAGCATACTGCTGCAGGCAAAACGATAGCTGAAGGCAAGACCGCTGCGGACATGCGCTCTTTCGATATGGGGTCGGACTCCAGGTTCAAGAAGATGGAGAATCTATGGCCGCAGCTTCAGTCGAACTACGCCGGCGACAAGGTCATCACCACAGCCGCCGAACTCGTGGCGCTGGCCGAAGAGGTCAACAACGGCATTTGCACCTATGAGGGCCGCGTGGTGCGACTGGGTGCCGACATCGACATGACGGGTGTCCTCATGCCTACCATCGGCATAACCGATCATCCTTTCATGGGCGAGTTCAACGGCCAGAGCCACACCATCAGCAACCTGAGCATCACTTCTGCGAATGACAACGTGGGCCTCTTCGGTGCTCTTATGAACGCCTACGTCCACAACGTCCGTATCGACCGTGCCAGCATCCTCGGAGAGAACCACGTGGGTGTGCTCTTCGGCACCACCGTCTACAGCCCCTGCTACATCAGCGACGTGCTGGTAGAGAACAGCTCCGTCTCAGGCTTGGGCAGCGTGGGCGGCATCGGCGGACGCGTGGCCGACGACAAGAACATAGCCTACGCCACCATCGAGCGCTGCTACTTCAAAGGCTCCGTCACCACTGCCTACGCCAACACTAACGATGCGGCATGGGCAGGCGGCATCTGCGGCAACGTGCTGCGCGGCGCTATCACCGACTGCGGCTGCGTCGCCACCATCACCCGCTCCACCCAGGGCGAGCTGAAGGCAGGACTCATCGGCGGCAGCAATGGCACAATGACCGTCACCCGTTGCTATGCCACTGATCTGAACGACACATGGCTCCCCTTGGTCGCCGGCCGTGGCAGCGCTGCCAGCGTGACGGAGACCAACTGCCCCAAAACCATCGCCCCCCAAGACGGCATGCAGTCGGACCTGGGCGACAACTGGTTCTATTTCACTGTAAAGAACGATCTGCCCATTCCTGCCAGCTTGGGTAAATACACCACTGATGACCCCACGGTGATAGAGGGTGACTTCGTATTCTATCCGAACAACGACGATGCAACATCATACTATGTAAAAGAGTATATTGGCGCGGGCGGCAACGTGACCATTCCTGCCACCATCAACGTCAGCGACATCAGCAAGCCCGTGACGAAGATTTACACCGAAGTGTTCTGTGAGCGCAGCGACGTCGCCAGCATCACGCTGCCAGAGGGTCTGCAATACATCGGCAACAAGGCCTTCTACGGTACAGGAATCACCTCCCTCTCGCTGCCTAACAGCATCACAGGACTGGGCGACATGGCTCTCGCTTCGTGTCCCGCGCTCGCCAGCATCAACATTGGTACTGGAGTCTCAGAAGTGAGTAGTAATGCTTTCATCAACTGCCCCAATCTGGCCACCATCACCGTAGCGGCTGGCAACACGGCGCTGAAGGCTGAAGATGGTGTGCTCTTCTCCAAAAGCGGCACCTCTCTCTATGTCTGTGCCGCGAAGGGTGCAAAAAGCGGCGACTACACCGTGCCTTCAGGCGTAAATTATGTCTATGACAATGCTTTCGCCTACTGCACCCAGCTGACAAGCATCACCTTCCCCTCCACCATGGTCAGTTCCTCCAACGACATGTTCATCGGCTGCGACAACCTGCGCTACGTCGATTTCAGCCAGTGCAATGACTGGGAGCAGGGAGGCTGGCTCAGTTCCGCCGGCGTGACAGTAAGACGTAATCCGACTGCTGTTGAGCGTGTGATTTATACTAAGCTCCCCTTCGCTGGTCTTTCCGAACAGACCATCATCTACCTGCCTGCCGACAAGAGTCATGATGCCAACGGCGAGAAGAACGTGGTCATCGGCAACGTGGGCACAGAGCTCATGCTGACCGATGGTTGGGACTTTGACCCGAAGGTGGCGTTCACGTTCCCCTGCGGCAGCTACGACCGCGACTTTAGGGCCCGCATCACGACCGAGGGCTACGAAGACAAGGGCTACACCGTATGTCTGCCCTTCGCCTGGACACTCAACGTCGAAGATAACAGCCAAGCCAAGGTCTATGCCCCGTCGGTGATTGAAGACGTCGAGGGCGTGACCACCGTCACCTTCAGCGAGGTGCAAGGCGGACAGATGGCAGCCTTTACACCTTATTATATAGTAGTGAGCAAAGGCGGAGCCTACGTCAATGCTCAGGCAGGCAGCGTGGAGCAGCACCAGACGGCAGGCACCACCGTCATCGACGGCGCCTCCTACCAGTTCAAGGGCAGCACCGCCACCATTCCCAATGCCACGCTCTATGACGCACAGAAGCCCGCCTACATCCTGCAGAGCGACGGCATCTGGTACAAGGTGCCCAGCGCCGAGCCGCGTGCCTACGTCGGTCCCTTCCGTGCCTACTTCCAGGCCACTATGCCCAACAGTGCCCGCAGCCTCGCCATGATGTTCAGCGGCAGCTACAACCCCGGTGAAGGCAGTGGTCCTAACGCCATCGGGCCCGTCGTCCGCACCATCGACGCCGACGGCACCCAGCGTGTCTTCGACCTCAGCGGTCGCCCCATCAACGGAAACGTGAAGGGCATCGTCATCAGAAACGGTCGCAAGGTCGTACGCAAATAACAGATTCATTTAACTAATAAACAGATAAAGCAATGAAGAAATCATATCAGACCCCTACCCTGCGCATCGTCCTCCTGTAACACCAGGCCCTTGTAGCCACGCAGCACAGTGTCCGCGCTTGGGACACGGGTTTGCGGACGCTCCGTAAGAGTGTTCTTCAGGTACAGGTTGAGGTCTTCCATGCAGGTGCCGCCACAGCAGAAAACGGAGAAGACGGCCCGTGTTATCTCGCTGTACTGATAGCCTGTCTGTGTGCTACGAAGTCCTAAGTGTGAGTCTATAACAGAGGACAGAATACGGTCAAATTTGTCCAAAACGAAAAATATTCCGCCAAAAGCGCTGATTTTCTCAGATTTTTGTTGTATCTTTGCCATGTCATTGATGATTTTGCTTGTCTTGATTTGCAGCACTAAGGTAAGTGAAATTTCTGACATGACCAAATCCTGAGCCGCTCGGCTTTGCCGCTTGCCCCCAGCAAGAACTTTTTGTTGCTCAGGTACTTATAAAGAAAGTTAAATTAAAGTGCTGCGGAATTTAGGTAAAAGAAAGAAATGAGTGAAAAATAATCATAAATTAAGGTATATGAAAAGAACCATGACCATAAAAGATTCATTCGCGCCGAGAGCCTGGGAACAGGGCGGCGCAGTGAGGCGGGCAGCCATGACGCTGCTCCTGTGTGTGCTCACGGCCACGACGGCGTGGGCAAACGACGCCGTGACGTACATCGACATGAACGGCGTGACGCAGACCGTGACCGACTACACCGAAGTGACCAGCGCCATGACGGCAGATGCAAACGGTAACATCAATTGGACCTCCGGCACGTATGTCGTCAAGACCAGCGTCACCCTCAGCGGCAGCATCAGTTTTACAAGTAATGTCATCGACCTCATCGTCTGCGACGGCAAGACGCTCACCGTCAACGGCAACAGCAACAGCGACGGTGCCTTCAGTGGCAACACGCTCAACATCTACGCCCAGAGCAACGGCACGGGCATGGGCGCGATCAAAGCCAACCGTCATACTTCATGCAGCCATCTGAACATCGCCGGCGGCACGGTGACGCTCGATGCCGGTGGTGACAGCTACGGCCTCTATATCTACAGCGGCTCCGACTCTGGGTTGACCGTCAACGGCGGCGACGTCACCATCCTGAACAACGATACATATTTTGGTGCTTTCTATTTCTACGGCTCGGGCTTTTTCACCCTGAACGGCGGCAAGTTGACCGTGACCAACAGCAAGGGAAGCAGCGATAAGGCCATCCATGGAAATGCCAGAAACACCATCAACTTCAACGGCGGCACGGCGGAGATTAACGGATACATCTACAACTGTCAGAACATCAACCTGAACGGCGGCAACGTCACCGTCAACGGCGAGATATATAACTCTGCACGGGGATACACCGTGACCTACGACTTCGCCAGCACTACCGACAGCTACTATATCCAGTCGTTCAGCAACAATATATCATCGGGAGAGACCCGCACCGTGAAGGTGGCCGACGGCAAGGGCATGAAGGACGGCAACGGCAACATCTACTCCTGCACGCTCACTGACAGCAAAATTTCGGCCATTAGCGGCAAGACGTTGACGCCCGCCACCGAGGCTGAGTTCAGAGCCATCGTCTATACCATCACCTACAACGAGAACGGTGGCACCATGCCCGACAGTTACGCCACATCCTACACCATCGAGAGCCCAAACATCACCCTGCCCACACCCACCCGCACGGGCTTCATCTTCGCTGGCTGGTACACCAACAGCAATCTGACGGGCACCGCCGTGACCACCATTGCCACAGGCTCCACGGGCGACAAGGAGTTCTGGGCCAAGTGGAACACCGAGACCTACTACGTCGACGAGAACGGCACGCGGCACGACAACGTCACCGCCTCCGTGCTGACGGGCGGCGAGACGACACTGGCGGCCGGCACATACTTGGTGAACAGCGACATCACCTACGACCACACGCTGAAGTTAGGCAACGGCACGGTGAACATCATCCTGGCCGACGGCAAGACGATGAGCATCGGCACATTAGACACCGGCATTAGGTCTCATGAAGAAGTAGGAAATGAAAACACCGCCTTACATATCTACGGCCAAACCACCGACAACGATGCCGCCGGCAGCATGGAGATCAATTCCTGGCACAGCTCCGGCATCCTCGGCATCAATTCCTATACCCAGCACAGCGGCAACGTCAAATGTGTCGCCCAAGGCGCGGGCATCCTTGTTAGGTATTTCACGCTCGACGGCGGTAAACTCACCGTTTCTGGCAATTCCGGCGATGGCATCTTCGCCAGCTACCTCGTCACCATCAAAGGCGGAGTGCTGAATGCCACAAACACTAGCATAGAAAGCCAACATGCTGCCATATTCTGTCAGGACGACATCACCATCAACGGCGGACAGGTAACTGCCACAGTTACGAACGGCTCCCAAGGCATCAAAAGCCAGTATAAAGACATCACACTCGGCTACACCAACGCCGACGACTTCATCCAGGCCAGCAGCTACAGCGTTGCCTCAGGTAAGAATGTGAAAATAAAGGACGGCCAGACCATGACCGACGGCACGAATAGCTACAATTACCAGACGCCATCGGCCACGCTGGAGGCACTGACGAGCGCGACGCTGCGCCCTGCCTGCACCGTGACCTTCGACATCAACTATGACGAGGGCACCGACCCCAAGACGCAGATCGTGCTCCTCGGCCAGAAGGCCACCGAGCCCACGGTCGATGCCCGCACGGGCTACATCTTCGGCGGATGGAAGAACGGAGATGCTGACTATGACTTCAGCGCTGCCGTGACTACCAACCTCTACCTCACCGCTGAGTGGACACCCATCACCTACACCGTCCAGTTCGACAAGAACAACAACGATGCCACGGGCACGATGGACGCCGTCGTGGCCACCTACGACCAGTGGACCAGCATCCCCAACTGCACTTTCACCGCCCCCACGGGCTATGCCATGAAAGAATACGGATGGAACACTGAGGCCGACGGTAGCGGCACGGATTACGAGGCCGAAGGTGACAGATTTTGGAATCTGGCCACCGAGCAGGATGCCGTCGTCACGCTCTATGCGCAGTGGGGCAAGGACCTCGCCCTGTGTACGGCGGAGGTGCCCGACCAGACGCTGGACGGCAGCTACATCTATTATAAGTTCGAGAATGCCAACTGGGGTAATGCAGCGACTGGCACAGAAGTCAAGGACGGTGACAAAGTGCTGGTGGTGGGCACTGATTACACCTTCGGCCAAGTGTACTTCTACGGTACGACAAAATATTGCACAGATGAGACAAATAAAATCGGCGACCATTTTACCGTTGAGATTAAGGGCATCGGTGACTACGCCGGCATAACCACAGCCGACTTCTACATCGTCAGCCCGGAGGCCGAAGGCACTTGGGGCACCCTCGCGTGGAGTATCAATAGCGACGGCGACTTCAGCATCACCGGCACGGGAGCCATGAAGGAGACTACCCAGGGCAACTACCCCTGGTACTCGAAGGCCAACGGCATCAGGACCATCACCATCGGCGCGGGCATCACCTCCGTGGCCGCCAACGCCTTCGGCGGCACGCAAGATGTGAACGACTACGGCAATGTCATGAGCATCACCCTGCCCTCGACGCTGACCACTATCGGCGAGAACGCCTTTGCCTACTGCACGGGCGCGACCTTTAACGCCGACAACCTGATAGCCCAAGGCGTCACAATCGGCGATAATGCATTCAACCAGGTGGGCTGCATCGTCGGCACGCTCAGCAACAACGGCGACAATAGCAATATGCTCAGCCTGATGGCCAACGCCGCTACTGCTGAAGTGACCATCAAGGGCCGCACACTCTATAAGGACGGCAACTGGAACACCATCTGCCTGCCGTTCAACGTCTCCCAGTACAACGACCTCCTCGACGGAGCCACCGTCAAGGAACTCGACCTCTTCGGCTACTACAGCGAAGATGGCGCGTACTACTCCTATGCAGCCCCGAACCTCAGGCGCACCGGCTTCGACGCGGAGAACGGCACGCTCTACCTCTACTTCAAGGACGCTACGGCCGACAGCGACGACAACCTCCTCAAGGCAGGCACGCCCTACCTGATTAAGTGGCCCAGCGGCACCGACATCACCAGCGACCTCACCTTCGAGGGCGTGAAGGTCATCTTACCGCCCCATACCCTGACAAGCGAGGACACAAAGGTTGAGTTCCGCGGCACGTTCAGTCCTGTGGAGCTTACGGGCGGCGATGCGAGCAACCTCTACCTCGGCGTAGGCAAGAACGACCAGAATAAGAATGTGAGTACGCTCTACTGGCCCAGCAGCGCCAAGACCATCAACGCTTTCCGTGGATACTTCCATATCAACTCTACGGCCCAAGCCCGCGCCTTCATGCTGAACCTCGACGACGAGGAAACGACGGGGATTATCTCGACCACTAATTTCACTAATTACACTAATTCGGCTGGCGCCGGATGGTACGACCTCAGCGGCCGCAAGCTCCCGGGCAAGCCGACGGCAAAGGGCGTCTATATCCATCAAGGCAAAAAACAAGTGATTAAATAAGAAGATAAAATAAGATAGTTATGAAGAAGGAATATATGAAGCCCGCGATGCGGGTGGTGGAGCTCAGGCACAGGTGCCAGTTTCTGTTAGTCAGTGGTGGTGGCGCCAAGTACGTCAATAAAGTGCAAGGAAACGTATTCGAGGAAGGCGTTGAGAGCGACGCAGGATATGAAGGTGAAATAAGATAAGACCAAAACATAGAAGGGACGGTTCTTTTGTTACATCACATCGCCACCTAATGTAACAAAAGAACCGTCCCTCTGTGATACGAGGCAGCGGCGAAAAGGTTACCAAAGAAGAGGATATTTTCTAAAAGAGCGAGGGAAACATAAAAGGGACGGTTCTTTTGTTATATCACATCGCCACCTGATGTAACAAAAGAACCGTCCCTCTGTGATATTGTAAAAAAAATCAATGCAATGCAATAATGCAATATTACTCGTTACTCCCTAAGAACGATATCCGCTTCAGCGGTAGCATGTTCTTGTCATCATCAGTCATCTTGTCGTAAAACTCCAGCCACATGTCGATAAACTCATCACCGTCTATCAATCGGATGAACTCACGCGAACTGGTTCCTGTAGTCTTGGCATCAGGCGAGAATGTGCCGCTGGTTACGAACAGGGCAATATCGCCAGCACGGAGCACACCCAGCAAGGCGCGAATGTCTGAGGCACCGATGGCCGTTTCTGGTTTATGCTTCACCTGTACTTTAATACGTGGAGTCTGAGCGCCAAGTGGATCTAAGTAAGCTGTGATATCAATGCCACCGTCCTTGCCCTTGGGTGCAATGAAAGGCGTGTGATAGCCCATAGCCCTCAGCAGTGCTGCCACCATGTCCTGAAATTCATACGGACTCTTTGAGACAATGAACTTTCTGATACCTTCGCGGGCATCCGACTCCAGCATGTCAAGATTCACACCGTTGTCTTTCTCGGCGGTCTCATCGTTTGGTTCTTCATCAGGAGTTTCCACCTTAGGGTTCAGTCGCCGCCATTCATGATAGGCATCATTGGCTATCGTCATCACCTCTTCGGGAGTCTTTTTCAGCACAGCCTCACCTTCGGGTGTCAAGTACCAATTGCCACTCTTCTTCACAATAAATCCTGCCTTCTGATAGTCTATGGAATAGAACTGGAAGCTGTTCGTCCAGCGTATATATTTCATCTTTCCTGCTGGTTCCTTCTCCCAGTCCGTCAATCCTACGTTCTCATTCACAAAAGGATATAGTTCCTTCGCTGGCATACTGCCACCTCGGCGGCTCATTTCTTTCATCACTGCGTAAAGCGTCTTAGTAGCGCAGGCTTTCGTTCTGCTGAATTTATCTTTTGCCATGTTGATGATCTTGTTAAATTATGCTTCGTAAACTCTGAATACTTCACTTGCTTTTCTAAACAGTTCTTGTTCTAAGACTGTCATGCTGTTATCATATTGGTCAACATCAATAGCAGAGAAAGGGCCATCCTCGAAGAATATCTGTCGTCCTTCAGGCAGCGACTCATTTACGTCATCAAATTCTCTTTCCAAATCATTCTTTGTAAGTCCCTTCGCAAACCACATATATATGATTGGACTTTGTTCGGGGGCTGTTTCAAAAACATAGCACCATGAGTAACCTTCTTTCTCCAGTTCTTCTTCTACCACATTGCTATTTATAGTATACCACCCTAAGGTGTCGTTTGTTCTTTCTACCGATTCAATGTAGTAATACTTGCGGTCGTAGAACTTCACGCAAACCCTTGCTGGGTTCTTAACCTTTGACATTAACGATTCTAAAAAACTTCTATCCATACTGATACCCTTTCAATGAATATGTTTATCTATTTCCTTTCATTCTGTTATGAGTCTTGCACAACATCTGGCAATTGCTGATATCGGTGGCACCACCCTTGCTCCAGGCAGATACGTGGTCTGCATCCATTTCGTTGAACTTATAAATCTTGGTGCGAACATTATCATGTCCTTTTGCACATTCAGGGCAATTGCTGATGCCCTGCTCTCGTGCCTCATTTGTCTGACGGGCATACACCGTCTTCTTCACACTCTCTTCAAAGATGCGGATGTTCAGCAAATGCTGGTCAGTTTCTCCACCAAGTAGAAATTCAAAGACTCCCCGCTTGTTGGTTACGGCTTCATCAGCATATAGTTCGTTCACCCGTTGCTGTAGCAAGGCTGGGTTATAGGAATTGGAATGATACTTTTCATAGAATTCGCCCCATTCCAACCCTCGCATTTCGTCCTTGGGTGAGCCAAATAACATCTTTGCCCATTCAATCACCGTATCGAAATAAGTCTTCAATTCCTCAATGCTATTCTCGTAACGGTGCTGGCTCATGTAGCCACCAATATTATCCTCTCCTTTCGCTACCCACCCAAGAGCGGTGTGCAAAATATCCTGGCGATTTGCATTTCCTTTTACATAAGAACTCCATTTCTGTAGTTGTGGACTACGCGAGTTACTGAATATTCTTTTTGCCTCCGTGACAAACGGACCACTATAGGTTGCATTGAGTAGTTCCTGTCTATTCAACGGAACACCTGCTATATTGATGGTTTCAAACCATTCTTTAATTTCCTTCTCAGTTCCGTTACAGATGTATATCAGCAGTCGATAATTGAGGATTTTCTCTTGCTCCTCCTTGGTCAGCCCAGTAAAGTATTGCTCCATGCCGAACTTGTCCTTGATGGCAAACTTACCCGTGACGAAGCGACCAATGCTTGTTATACGTTGCTGACCGTCGAGAATCTCATATTTGCCTTGCTCCGGTTCATTGAAATAGATAAGTCCAATAGGATAATCCTTTAGCATGCTGTCGATGACAGCCATTTCCTTTTTGCCGTCATTCTCAAGATAGAGATAGTTACGCTGATACTCTGGCTGTATAGTCAGCTTTCCAGCCCAGCCGTTCAGACCTTTGCCTTCCAATTGGTTGTAAACAAAGCCCTCGCATATTTCCTTAACCGTCAGGTCTGTCATCAATGTCGTTTGCATAGCTCTTATTGTTTTTTGCGGATTATAATTCTTCCAAATGGCTTCTGAGGGAATCCATTCTCATCAAAATAGTATGGTTGCCCGTCTCGTAAGCTTTTATTGAGTTTCCTTAATTCACGAGGGTATGGTTTAAAGCCAAGTTCTTTCCCCGCATCCCCCTCAGCACTACCTATTATTTCAAACTGCTCTGGACAGTATTTATCCAGAAATGTTCGAGGTACCCCCATGTTTCCCTCATAGTCTGATGGGATGGCATCAGTATAAGGAACATCTATTGCGTCGTAGTTTTCATATTTGACATATCCCTTGCCCTTTATTTCTTTGTGTTTTGAGTAAAGAATATTGTCTTCCATTGTCATCAACGGGAGGGGTTCGTGACGTCGACCATGATCAATGTTAGTGTACCAACAGCAATTTCTAAATTTAACCAACCCTGTTTGTTCATCATAAACTCCATCAACATAATTCGCTTCGCCAACTATACGAAAATAAGCATTACCATTGCTAAAGCCGTTCCCCAACCAAACTTTCTCTTCCTTAATATAGGGAAATATTTCCTTATATGAAACCGCATTCACATTCCCTATAATAACAAATTTCTTCTTAGATTCCATTATCCACAAAAAGAATTCGCGGAAGAGTGAGAACGGAGGATTGGTGATAATTATGTCTGCTTCGTCGCGCAAAGCCTTAACTTCATCACTACGGAAGTCACCATCGCCTTCAAGATATGACCATTGCAAATCGTTGATATTGAAACGTCCATCACCGTTAATGTCCTCGTCCAACACGAATATTTTTCCATGTGTGCGACTCTTGTCTGCATCGTAGTAGGGGCTTTCTGTCTCAAAGAGCGTCGGTTCCCATTCCTTTATTTTCTTGGATTCAACGGCATAGCTTGTACTTATCAACTTCTTCAATCCATAAGCCTCAAAGTTCTGTGCAAAGAACTTGGTAAAGTTGCTCCATTCTGGATCGTCACAAGGCAGTAGCACTGTCTTTCCGCGAAAGACATCTGGGTCAAACTCCAGATAGGCATTGATTTCCTTCTGTATATCGTTGTACTGCGTGTAGAATTCGTCGTTCTTTGCAGTCTTCGCATTTGCTAAATTTGTATTTGCCATACTCAATTGATAGTTTTAGTCGATGCGCTCAACTATCAATCACGCCATGGCACAAAAAGAGCGTGATGCTCCTTTGCGCATAGCAAGAGGCGGCGTCGGATGGTGCCTCTGTCCCGTTTGCTGGATGCATCACGCCTAAGCGTATGCATCGCTATCCCAAACGAGAACAGAAGAACCGTTATACGGCTCGCCTGTCACCTATTATTTCCGTGCTTCTTATACCAATCAGAGTTTCCGACGCTCTTGGCTATGCGCGAAATAATAGCGAGTGCTATTTGTCAGTCCGGATTTCTCCCCGAACTGACTGCAAAGATACAAATTTTATTTGTAAATATGTGCTGTAATGAAAAAAAAGTGATTTTTTTATGGAATATTATGCCATCAGAATTGAAAAGCGACCTAAACAAGTCAAATCATTCGTACTTTACAAATATCTGACAACCAATGTGTTATCAATAATTCCTCCAAAAACATAAAGGTAAACACCCCAACCACAACAAATCTAAGTCTTATGCAAATACATTGATTTGAATCAAGTAAGATGATTTTTATCTGAAAACATTTGGAAATGTCACAGAAAACCTGTACCTTTGCGACTGGAAAGGGGTGCAAGTTAAACCGGGGAGGGGCCTGATGGCTACCCCCCCATTTTTTATTTCCTAACGATCTTCTTTTTTCTGGAGGGGTTTTATGCGCGCGCGTATTGGTTTTACAGGTATAGCTTATATATAGGGTATATAGAGTAAATTATATTATTCTCTATATATTATATTCTTAGAATATAAATTTTCGCGCGCATGCATACACGCTCCGGCGTCGTGTGCGTACGCGAAGCCTCTCTGTTTTTTCTCTCAGTAAACCCAGAACAACAAATTGCACGTATTGCAACTTGAATATCCAAAATGTTCAAGCCGCAAGGGTGAATAGTCTCCCTATGCAACTTAAAAACTTTCATAAAATGAAGAAAAAGAAAGTTTTCAGCGCTGCCCGTCGAGGCAGTAAGCGAGTGAAAGGGATTTCGAGGGAAGTCCGAGTGTTGGATCTGCATTCAGCTTACGGCATCAACAAGGATGCTTTAAGCACGCTGATGGTGATGGCGAACCCGCACAAGAATGCACACCTATTCTACGAGGTATGCAACAGCCTGCGTGGTTTCGACCCTCACATGCAGAATGTGATTGTGGAGGCTTTAGCCCTGTTCTACACTGGCGAAGCGTTCACCATCACCTGCATTGAACACGTCGATGATCTGTTGGTAAACCTGTACGGGTTTTTTGACCGATTGTAGTTGAACATTAAAAAGTAACGACAATGACAGACAACAAACATTTCTCAGTATTCCCACAGGGATACCGCAATCACGAGGGGGTAGCCGTAATGGCTACCCGCCCGTTTGGAGCTTGGAGCATCAAGCAAGTGTACGACTACATCAAGTCAGAACAGTCGAAGCAGGCCACCGACACGCTACGCTCCATGCTCGGATCAGCAACAAAGTCGGAGTGCAGCGACTACAAAAAGCTAAACTTCCGCTTCGTTACTTTCCGTGGTATCTTCTCTTCTCGAAAGGCAAAGGCTTTAACAAGCCTATCGCCATTTATCGTCATTGACATTGATGGACTCACTTCTACAGAAGAAACCCATCAATTAGCACTACAACTATCTGAAGACCAGAACATTAGCACCGCACTCAGTTTTGTCTCTCCTGGAGGGCTTTGGGTAAAATGGGTGGTGGAGATACCCGAATGGCTGGTAGACTGCGACTATAAGGAGCAGTATCTCGGACTCTGCCGTCACTTGGTATTACAATACGGCTATGAGCCAGACTGGGGATGTTCTGATGTGTGCAGGGCATGCTTCCTCGGACACGATGACCAATGTTATATCAATCCAAAATACTGTCAGAATGAAAAAGAATAATTCCACCATGACCGAAAAGGAGTTTTTCGAACTCCTGTGCCAACGCATCTATGATGCAAGTGTTAACATCGCCCATACTTACGATGAGTACCTGCGGTTTGCTTTTGTGTGTTCCATCTTTGGAGAAGTAGGAAGGCAGTGGTTTCACAAAATCTGCGCCTTCGATTCAAAGTATGACGAGACAAAGTGCGACGCTCAGTTCAACAACTGCCAGAAGACTTCTCGCCACGAAATCACCTTGGGCACGCTCGTACACATGGCAGAGCAGCATGGCATAGACATCACTGTGCCAAAGGAGGCCAAGCCCAAAAGAGGACGTCCCCCTAAGACAGACGAAGAACGCGAGGAGGATCGAAAGAACCTGTTCAAACAGGTATATGAATTTCTCAGTAGCGACTACATATTCCGCTACAACACGCTCAGCGAGAAAGTGGAGTTGAAGCCAAGGGAAGAAGATTGGCGCGAGTTCGATGACCGTGAACTTAACGATGTCCTTACACGTATGCACAGCAGAAACGTTAAGGTATCAAAGGACAACCTCAACACGTATATCAACTCAGGTGTATTCTCAACGCCCTATAATCCCGTAGAGGAATATGTTAAGTCGCTGAAACCTTGGAAACATCGCGTTGACTACATTCGTCAGATATTCCAGTATCTGCAGTTGGAGGAGGGAACAGATGCGGAGTTCTTGTTTGAGTGCTTCAAGCTTTGGTTTGTATGCCTTGTAGCTTCGTCTGCCGGACTTGATGTAACAAACCAGTTGATGCTGGTGCTGGAGGGTGAGAAGGAGGGAACCGGAAAGACGGAGTTTGTGCTGCGACTGCTTCCAACACCTTTGCGCCGCTACCTCCACAGTTCGGTACAACTCTCAACATTTAAGGACAAGGATGAACAACTGGCTATGGCTCACAGCATCATCTTCTTCCTCGATGAAATTAAGCTGAACAGCCAGACCTTCAACAAGTTAAAGAACATGGTGGGAGGTGCAGGTGCTAATACTGTGACCGAACGTGCGCCATTTGCCCACAACGAAAAGACGCGTAAGGTACACGCCTCACTTGCTGCCACTACCAATCACTTGGATTTCCTGCCTGAAGATCTTGGCAATCGCCGTTTCCTGGTGCTCCCTGTCGTCGGCAGTAAGAACTACGATAGTATGCCTATTGACAAAGCTTTCGCTCAAGCCTACTACCTGGCAACACACCCACGAAGTTTTTCGACTACAATTACTCCAGAAATGATAGCCCGACTGAAGGAAATCAACATCAGATACGTTACCGAGGGCATCTGTGAAGCCGTTATACCAACAGTATTGCGCAAGCCTGAGCCTAATGAACAAGCTCAAGCTGTCATTGTTGGCGAAATTATAAGCTGGATGTCATCACGCACAGGTTATAATAAAGAATATACTCCACACAAAGTGAATGCGGCCTTGAAGAAATTGAAGATATATCCGACAAAGAAGTCTAATAAAGGGAATGTATATGTGGTTAAGCGTATCATGGCCGAAGATCTTAAGCAAGAGGGTGAACAGCTTGCGAATCAGATAGATAAAAAAGAAACAGAGCCAGAGCTGCCATTCTAAAAAGTGACGAGTGACAATCGAGATTATAACTTTCCAAGAGAAAAAAGAAAAATACAAGATGGTATTTATGATTATCCAGTTAGAAAGTCAATGTCGTTGATGTCACTCGTCACTCATCCTCATCTCCATTTCACTCGGTAAACCCCAGACACGTTTTTGCCCGTATTATGGATAAGGATAGAAAACTTGCATGAGTGCGGTCGAGGAAAATCTGCTCCGAAGAGCAATTTTTACTGCACCGAAGAGTAGAAAAACAGCTCCGAAAGGAACTGGTCGACCAGCAAGCGCACTTAAAGCGGAAGGAAATCCTGAACCATGTGTTAGTTAACTTTAGTATTAACGCTTAAAACTTTAAGACGATGTCATTAAAAGTTAAAGCAAAGGAACGCGAGTTCAAAGTCGGCAAGTATGCCGGCGAGTATCGTTACGTGATGATGCCCGAGTTGTACTCGGCACTCTCACAAGACAAGGTGATCCGTGAGGCCGCACTCAGAAGCGGGGTTTCTGAGGGAGTTATGAAAGCTTGTTGGGACGCCGCCGGAGAGGTAATCAAGGCTTGGCTGCCGGAAGGACACAGTATTCCTATTCCTGGTCTTGGCAGTGCCCGCTTCGGTCTGAGCGCCAAGTCGGTGGCTGATGTGAACAAGGTGAAGGCAGACTTGATCACCACGCGTCGCATCATCTTTACTCCAGCCGTTGAGCTGAAGCAGGAGTTGAGGGACACCAGCGTCGTCATCACCTGCTACGACCGTAATGGCAACGAGGTGAAGCGCGTAACCAGCACCGATGACGGCACCATCGAGGAGTCCGACAACACTACCGAAACTGGCGAGAACGACGGTGGCAACACCGGCGATCAGAACAACAGCGGCAGTGGATCTATGACTCCATCCGTGACGGCGCCCACCATCAGTGGTGAGACCCAGTTCACTGACACCACGCAGGTGAGCATCAGCGGTCCTGCCAGTGCAGAGATCCGCTACACCACCGACGGCAGCACGCCTACGGCTGAGAGCACGCTCTACAGTGAGCCCTTCACCCTGAGCGACACGGCAACCGTGAAGGCTATCGCCATCAAGGACGGTGTGTCGAGCCAGGTGAGCACCAAGAGCTTCACCAAGGGCAGCGGCGGCGGTGGCAGCAACGGCGGCGGCAACGACGTGAACTAAAGCCGACGGACCATCCGGAAATCACGACGAGGGGACTGACAGATGTGTCGGTCTCCTTTTCAAATTCTTGCCTGAGAGTGGCGGTGAGGGATGAGGCCAAACTACTTATCTCTACGATTACTCAACAGGTATTTCCTGCCGTCTTGGATGATGATGCCTCTGGTGGAGCTGCTGATCTTGCGACCCTGCAGGTCATAGCGGATTCCGTTTGCTGGGTGGCTGGCCTTGGGAGCAGAGATGGCCGTATGCGTGTCCAGATTCTGAATGGTGAAGCCAAGACCTTCCATTTCCAGCGAAGCCCAAATGAAGGGGCCGATGCCTTTGGGATCGTTGTCGCGAACGTTCTCGCTCATATAATATTCGAACGAGCCGTCGCGATGAGGCTTGTTCTCTGGCCCCAGGCCCGACACCTCACAGCACTTCGTCAGCGAGATAGTGCCATTGGCATTCTGTTTCACAAACTCCTTGATGATACCTTTATACGCCTTAATGCCTGCTTCAAGGAATTTGTCATCGAGGTAACCCATCCGATGACCTTTCAGCAGACAGTAGGCGAACATCGATGAGGCTGTGGCTTCGAGGTAGTTACGCGGGTCGTCGACGTCGAGCACATCAAACCATACGCCACTGGCTGCATCCTGATATTCAACGACGCTCGTCATCGCCCGTTGGAACAAGTCGATCACCTGCTGGCGAGGTTCGTAGGTCTCTGGCAGGGCATCGAGGATCTCAACCATCGCCATCGTGAACCATCCCAAGGCCCTTGCCCAAGTGTGCTGGCTGAGACCCGTCGTGGGATTGGCCCAGAACATCTCGTGGGTCTCGTCCCAGGCATGCTTCCACAGTCTGGTGGCAGCGTCGTAGGTACGTTGGTCAGTCTTCGTAATCTGGTCCACGGCGTCATCATAATAATCCGTCTCATAGCCAGGAGCGAGGGTGGGTGCTGCCAGCGTATAGAAAGGCAGTCCCATGAAGATGCCGTCGAGCCACACTTGACGGGCATAGATGGCCTTGTGCCACCAGACGCCCTCGTCAGTACGGGGTTGGTTCTCAAGCTGGCTCATCAACAAGTCGAGTGCCAGCGAGTCCTTCTTGGCAGGGAACAGCTGATAGTATCGCATCAGGAAGTGGCCAGGACGGACGTTGTCGAGGTTGAAGTCATCGTATTTGTAGCCCGTGATATTGCCCTTCGCGTCGATCATCTTGGCAGGGTACTCCTTGAGATAGTTGCCCAGTTTCTCGTCGCCATAGGTGGTATAGACGTCGAGCATCCCGTCGAGTTCCACCCCCGTCTGGTACGACCAGTTAGGCATCCAGGCAGAGAAATTGAGATTGTAAGAATGTGGAGTCCGCTTCATTTCCGAAGCGGTGATCCACTCGCTGTAATGGGTATAATCTGCTGCTCTGACGCCAATGGCGACGAGCAGCAGTAGTAGTAGGTAGTTTCTTTTCATGTTGTTGTTAGATATCCAAAGCTGCGTGATAGGCCTCGTAGATGGCTTTGGTGATGTTCGCAGGACGGACACAGTCACCTACCTCACGGACGAACGGGGCGCAGCGGCGGAGGGCATCGACATCGGCACGGTTGGCACGCTGGCCAAGGGCGCAGATGACCGTCTTGCCGGGAACGAGCACCTCGTTGCCGTCCTTATCCTTGCAGATGACACCATCAGCCGTAATCTTCTGGCCCGTATATTCTGTATGAGCCGTTGAGAACTCCGCCACCTTACGCATGAGGATGGGACGCTGGCGGATGTTGCAGTCAGCAGCAAGGGTGTCGCGCATCTCAACCAGTTCCACTTTCTTGCCTTCCATACCCAGATGGATGGCACACTCGCAACCAGCAAGACCACCACCCAGCACGACGACGCTATCGGCAACCTTATCCTTATTAAGATAATACTCGTTGACGATGATCACGTTGTCAGAGTCGATGCCTGGGATGGGCGGCACGAGCGGCGTAGAACCGACAGCCAGGATGAGCGCATCGACACCCTCCTGCTCCACATACTCAGGCGTGACGGTAGTGTTCAGACGAATCTCCACACCCTCATCCTTGGCCTGACGCTCCAGGACAACCCCCAACTCATACATCTCATACTTGAACGGGAGGGCCTGTTCCGACTTCAGGATACCGCCCACCTTGTCCGCCTTCTCGCAGAGAATCACCTTGTGACCGCGCTGGGCAGCCGTAATGGCGGCCTTGAGTCCGGCAACACCGGCACCAACCACCATCACCTTCTTGCTCTGACGGGCAGGCAGTACCTCCATGCCCTCTATCTCACGACCAATCAACGGATTGACGGCACAACGGCGGGTGAAGGTGACAGGACGCTCTGCCATACAGGTGTAGCAACGCAAGCACTTCACGATACGGTCTTCCTGACCTGCCATCACCTTCTGCGGATGGAACGGATCGGCCAGCAGCTGGCGGGCCATATACACCACATCGGCCTTTCCCTCGGCGATGATACGCTCCATCTGCTCAGGATCGCTGAGCGCACCGATCGTAGCGACGGGCTTCTTGACGTGCTTCTTGATCTCTGCAGCCAACCATACGTTCACACCGTGCTCATCGAACATCGGAGGTGTGGTGTTGAAGAAGCCGAACTGATAGGAACCTGCTGAGACGTGGATCAGGTCCACATACTCTTCGACAGCCTGCGCAATCTTGATACCGTCCTCGATGCCATAGCCGCCATCGAACAATTCGCTACCGCTGAGACGCACCTCCACAGGGAAGCCAGGTCCTACGGCATTGCGTACCGAGGCAAGTACCTCACGGACGATACGGATGCGGTTCTCCAGTGAGCCTCCGTACTCGTCGGTACGATGATTCAGATAAGGCGAGAGGAACTGGTGCAACAGCCAGCCGTGACCCGCATGCACCATGATCATCTCGTAGCCGGCACGTTTACAGAGCGCAGCTTTCTCGCCGTATGCCTTCACGATGTCGGCAATCTGTTCCTTGGAGAGCGCCTTCACAGGACGGCCGTCAGGACGAGTGCCGTCGCTGGGTCCCCATTGGTTCAGGCTCGCCTTCTTGTTCTTGTCAGACATATAGGTTCCGGCATACTGGCCAGAGTGCGACAGTTCGATGCTTGGCACAGCCCCGTGACGACGGATGGCATCGGCCACGAAGGTATGGGCAGCCAGACAGCCCACCGTCTCAAGATCGAGGTGCAGCATGTGGCTGCCGTCGGTTTCAGGATGGACTACGAGTTCGCTGACGGTCACGGCAGCAGCACCACCCTTGGCGCGAAGTTCATAGAAGCCTTGCGTACGAGGGCCTGGACAGCAGTCAGCGGTAATGTCAGTAGCACCCATAGGTGCCGAGAAGATACGGTTACGGAAGGTCACCTTGCCCAGCTGGATGGGGCTTGTGAGATGCGGGTATTTGTTATTATTCATAATGTATTGTTGTTTTTAGCGGTACAAAAGTACAAACTTTCTTTCGTTCTTGCAAATTATTAACATACTATTTCTAAATAATTGATAAATTATTTGGTGGTTTGGGGAAATAGGCGTACCTTTGCAGCCGCAAAGTAAATGGGCCGCAATGGTGGAATTGGTAGACACGAGGGACTTAAA
Source organism: Prevotella sp. (assembly GCA_017474845.1). GTDB lineage: Bacteria > Bacteroidota > Bacteroidia > Bacteroidales > Bacteroidaceae > Prevotella. Next base: position 24,766 of record JAFVGS010000001.1, on the reverse strand, counting down.
ATCCCTTGACCCGAAACGGTCGTGCGGGTTCGAGTCCCGCTCGCGGCACCGCTTGCATCAGCAAGAAATGTTGCAAAGCGGACGTTGAGTCCGCGGCACCGCTTGCATCAAAGCGGACGTTGAGTCCGCGGTACCTTCACTCCCTTACTATGAACCACAGATGATAGAATTCAAAACAAACATAAAACCCAACATGAACAAGAAAAGTATTTTTCTCCTGTCGGCAGCATCCATGATGCTCTTTGCTTCCTGCTCTAAACTGGGAGCCCTTACAGCTGACAACTTTACCGTGACCCCCAATCCGCTTGAGACTCAAGCAGGTACAGTACCCGCAACCATCAACGGCCACTTCCCAGAGAAGTACATGAAAAAGAAGGCCGTGGTGACCGTCGTCCCCGAATTGCGCTATGCCAACGGCGTGACCGTCCAGGGCAGCAGTGCCACCTTCCAGGGTGAGAACGTCGCCGGCAACGGTCAGACCATCACGTACAAGGTAGGCGGCAACTACACGATGAAGACCAACTTCGCCTATGCCGACTGCAACAAGGCCGACATGTACCTGACTTTCAACGCCAGCATCGGCAAGAAGAAGTTTGACGTGCCTGCCGTGAAGGTGGCCGAGGGCATCATTGCCACATCGGAACTCTACAAGAAGACCCTTGCTACGGCTACTCCCGCCCTGGCAACTGACGGTTACCAGCGCATCAACAAGAAGAAGCAGGAGGCCAACATCAAGTTCCTCATTCAGCAGGCCACACTCCGTAAGAGTGAGCTGAAGAATAACTCCGTGCAGGAGTTCGTCAGACTGCTGAGCGAAATCAACAGTGACCACGAGAAGCTCGCTCTGGAGAATGTCGAGGTGAGTGCCTTTGCCTCTCCCGATGGCGGTCTGGACCTGAACGACAAGCTCGCCGGACAGCGTCAGAAGGTGACAGAGCAGTACGTGAACCAGGAACTGAAGAAACTGAAGATGGACGCCAATGTCGACGCCAACTATACGGCTGAGGACTGGGACGGCTTCCAGCAGCTGGTGCAGGCCAGCGACATCCAGGACAAGGATGTCATCCTGCGTGTGCTCTCCATGTATCAGGATCCCCAGGAGCGTGAGCAGCAGATCCGCAATATCTCTCAGGCCTTCCGCGAACTGACCGACGGCATCCTGCCTCAGCTGCGCCGTTCGCGCCTGACCATCAACTATGAGACCATCGGCCGCAGCGACGAGCAGATTGCAGAGCAGATCGTGAGCGACCCCACCCAGCTGAACATCGAGGAGCTGCTCTATGGTGCAGCCCAGAAGAGCGATCCCAACGAGGCTGAGGCTGTCTACCAGACTGCTACGAAGGTATATCCCAACGATGCCCGTGCCTATAACAACATTGCCACCATCGAGTATGCCAAGGGTAACTACGAAATTGCCCAGGAGTATATCAAGAAGGCTCAGGCCGTGAACGGTGCGCTGCCAGAGGCTAACGCCAACCTCGGTCTGCTGGCGCTTAACAATGGTGACGTCGCCTCGGCTGAGAATATGATTGCCAGCGCTACCGACGCCAATGGCCTGCAGGAGGTGCTCGGCAACCTGAACCTCGCCAAGGGTAACTACGCCCAGGCAGAGAGGGACTTCGGGCAGATCTGCTCTAACAGTGCCGCTCTGGCCCAGATCCTGAACAAGAACTATGCTACGGCAGAGAATACGCTGAAGAACATCAAGAACCCCGATGCCACCACAGACTACCTGAAGGCTATCCTCGCCTCCCGTCTGGGTAACAAGGCTGATGCTGCCGCTGCAATGAATAGCGCCATTGCCAAGGATCCGTCGTATGCCAGCTATGCTGACAATGACCTGGAGCTGAAGTAAAGTATGTTTAATAGAAGATATAGGAAGAGAAAAGGAGATAGCCGCTTGTCAGCGGCGGAAGATAGAGGACATTACTCTGTCCGCGGAAGTTCTGCAGCAGGACTATTGGATAAATGGTACTCACCATTGTCTTCTATCTCCCTCTGTCTTCTTCTTTCTTCCTCTATCTTCTTCTTTATCTCCTGTAGAAGTGACCGCAAGACCTTCCTCCTGGAGGGAACGTTCAAGGGCTTCAATCAGGGAGAACTCTATATCTATGGCGTGGACGGCACCCATAAGCTTGACACCATCGGTGTGGCGAAAGGAGTGTTCCGTTATGAGGTGACGCTGGAAGAACCTGTCACCTTCGCGCTGGTCTTCCCAAACTTCTCAGAACTTCCGGTCTTTGGTGAGCCTCAGGCCGAGGTGGAGATAGAGGGCGATGCCTCGCATCTGAAGGAGACAAAAATCAGCGGCACAGACTTGAATGAGACGATGACCAGTTTCCGGCTGAAGGTCAGCAGTATGACACCGCCGGAGGCTGCTCAGGCTGCCGAGTCGTTTATCAAGGAGAACCCCGCGTCGCCTATCTCGCTATACCTATTAAATAAATATTTCACCCAGACACCAAAGCCCGACTACAAGAAAGCCGTCGCCTTGATCACCGAACTGCGCAAGGCACAGCCCGATGAACCCTCGCTGAAGGGCCTGGCTGAGAAGATGAAAGGTCTGGAGAGCCTGAAAGATGGTGCCACCCTCCCTAACTTTACCGCGAAGGACATCAACGGCAAGACTGTCAAGTCGTCAGACCTGAATGCCCCTGTGAACGTCATCTATACCTGGGCCAAATGGAACTATGAGAGTGTGAGCATGCAGCGACAGCTGACATACTTCATGCAACAGCATAAGGACAAGTTAAAGGCCCTGGGTATTTGTGTGGACGTCGACTCAAAAGGTTGCAGGCAGACCATCGAGAAGGACTCCGTGAAGTGGAGCACCGTCTATGACGGGAAGATGTGGGAGGGTCCGCTGGTACAGCAGCTCGGACTGTCGTATATCCCTGACAACATCGTCACGGACAGCAAGGGAAAGATCATTACCCACACGCTGAAAGGCTTTGAGCTGCAGGACAAGCTCAGGGAACTGCTAAAAGACAAAGACACGTCCCCCTGACGGATTATCCATTATCCACTGTCCATTATCCATTGTCAATTTTAAATGAAATACTATGTTAGTCAAAACCTATTGTGCAGAAGTCATGGGCCTGGAGGCCACAACGATCACCATCGAGGTGAACATGACAAGAGGCGTACAGTTCCATCTGTCAGGCCTGGCCGATACGGCAGTCAAGGAAAGTTACGACCGTATCCGTGCTGCCATCGCCAACAACGGCTTCAAGCCCCCCACTGCCGATCTCACCATCAACCTCTCGCCTGCCGACATCCGGAAAGAGGGTAGCGGTTACGACCTGCCGCTGGCCATCGGCATCTTGGCCGCCCACGGCAAGATCAGCGAGTCGATGCTGGGTGAATACATGATGATCGGCGAGTTGGGACTCGACGGCAAGTTGAAGCCTGTCAGCGGTGTACTCTCCGTCGCCATCCGTGCCCGTAAGGAGAAGTTCAAAGGGCTGATCGTGCCTCAGGAGAATGTGCGCGAGGCGGCGGTCGTGAATCAACTGGACGTGTATGGCATGGACGGTCTGGCTGACGTCATCAGTTTCTTCAATGGCAGCACCCTATATGAACCCACTTTCGTCGACACCCGCAAGGAGTTCTACGAACACCAATGCTCCTTCGATCTCGACTTTGCCGACGTGAAAGGGCAGGAGGGGGTGAAGCGTGCCTTGGAGATTGCCGCAGCCGGCGGGCACAATATTATTATGATTGGTTCGCCTGGGTCCGGAAAGTCGATGATGGCCAAGCGTCTGCCTGGCATCCTGCCGCCCCTTACATTGGCGGAGAGTCTGGAGACCACGCAGATCCACTCTGTGGCAGGCAAACTCTCCAGCGGTACGTCGCTGATCTCACAACGTCCTTTCCGCAGTCCCCATCATACGGTGTCGCAGGTGGCAATGACGGGCGGCGGCAACAGGGCCTTGCCAGGGGAAGTGTCTTTAGCCCATAATGGGGTGCTCTTCTGCGACGAGTTGCCAGAGTTCAACAAATCGACTCTTGAGGTATTGCGCCAGCCGTTGGAAGACAGGAAGATTACCATCAGCCGAGCCCGATATACAGTGGAATATCCGTGTTCGTTCATGTTTGTGGCCTCAATGAACCCCTGTCCCTGCGGCTATTACGGAGATCCGACGCACCATTGCGTCTGTACACCAGGCCAGATAGGCCGTTATCTCTCCAAGATAAGTGGTCCTTTGCTCGACAGGATTGACCTCCATGTAGAGGTGCCTGTGGTGCCCTTTGCGCAACTGTCCCAGATGAAGCCTGGCGAGAGCAGTGCCAAGATCCGTGAACGGGTCATAAAGGCACGGCAGATGCAAGAAAAGCGGTTCGCCAACGATAAGGGTATATACTGCAACGCCCAGATGACGGAACGCATGCTTCATCAGTATGCCGAGCCCGATGTGGCCAGCCTCGATATGCTGCGCCTGGCGATGGAACGCCTCTCACTTTCTGCCCGTGCCTACAGCCGCATCCTCAAGGTGGCCCGTACCATTGCCGACCTCGAAGGCTCTGAGAACATCCAAAGCCAGCATATCGCCGAAGCCATCGGCTATCGCAGTCTGGACCGCGGTGACTGGGCTGAGAGATAAAATCTGTGGTTTTTTAAATGTTTTCTGCGAAATCTGCAGTTTTTTTCGTACCTTTGCAGCAAATTGTTTAAAACCGATGGATGAAGCCCAATACATACAATTGTTAGAGGAGCATGACATCAAGCCGACGGCTAACCGTATCCTGGTGGTTAAGGCGCTGGCATCCTCGATGCAGCCGCTCTCACTGGCAGAGTTGGAGCGCAGGATCATGACGATAGACAAGTCGAACGTGTTTCGTGCCCTGTCGCTGTTCCGTGAGCACCATCTCGTGCACGCCATCGAGGGTAGCGGCGACGGCACACGATACGAACTCTGTCATAGTCACGACCACGACCATGACGAGGACCAGCATCCTCATTTCTTCTGTGAAGTGTGTCAGCAGACGTACTGCCTGGACTATATGGATATGCCTGAGGTCACCCTGCCGCCAGGCTTTGAGCTTCGCTCCGTTAATTATCTAATAAAAGGAATATGCCCACACTGCCATCGCTCCGCGTAATTGCTTTTGATGCCGACGACACGCTATGGGACTGCCAGTCGCATTTTGAAGAAGTAGAGAACCATCTCTATCGGTTGATTGCGCCTTATTGTGATGTCCCTGCCCAAGAACTCTATAAGACGGAATCTGGAAATATGGCCGACCTCGGCTATGGCTGTAAGGCCTTCACCATCTCTATCATCGAGACGGCTCTCCGCGTGGGTGGCGACCATCTCTCGGCAGAACAGCTGTCCGACCTCCTCAGCCATAGCAAGTCACTGCTCCATCTGCCTGCCACGCCGCTGCCGGAAGTCGAACAGACCTTGCAGCGCATGCAGGCCTATCCCTATCGGCTCGTTGTCTTTACCAAGGGGGAATTGCAAGACCAGGAGAACAAGCTGAAGCGCAGTGGTTTAGGCAAGTACTTCTCCCATGTGGAGATTACGTCGGACAAAACTGAAGTGGAGTTCCAGCAGCTCTGTGAGCATCTGGATATCCTCCCTGAGAATCTGCTGATGGTGGGTAACTCCCTGAAGAGTGACATTGCCCCTGCCCTTAACATCGGGGCCTCGGCCATCCACATCCCCTTCCACGTCACCTGGCAGTTGGAGCACTTTGAAGACATTGAGCATGAGCGACTTGTAAAAATCTCCCATTTCAACGAAATACTTAATATATTAAATAGCAAATCTCAAAATGAAATACGTTTTTGAAACCCGCATGGCGGTACGCGACTATGAGTGCGATATCGAAGGCATCGTGAACAATGCCAACTATCTGCACTACGCCGAGCATACCCGCCACCTCTTCCTTCGTAGTCTTGGTGTGAGCTTCGCCAAATTCCACGAACAAGGCATCGACGCCGTCGTCCACAGCATGAAATTGCAGTATAAGGTTCCCTTGCGTTGCGACGATGAATTCATCTCCCGTCTCAACCTGAAGAAAGACGGTTTCCGTTATTGGTTCTATCAAGACATCTACCGAGCCAGCGACGAGAAACTCTGTTTCCGTGCCACCGTCGAACTTGTCTGTCTCGTTAACGGTCAGCTTGCCCCCAGTCCAGAATACGACGAGGCTTTCAAGGACTATATTTAAGGAATTATCTGCCTTTGTGTATAATCATGGCTAACGCCTTGTCTTCGGCAGCTTCCATCATCTGACGCTCGCCGGGGGCTTTATCGTTGAGGCCGCAGAGATGAAGGATGCCGTGGATAATCACACGGTGCAACTCTTCGTTGTAGGGACGTCCGAACTTGTCGGCATTGGTGAAGATGGTGTCCAGCGAGATATACAGGTCGCCGCTGATGGTCTTCCCCTCCGAATAGTCAAAAGTGATGATGTCGGTGTAATAATCATGGCCGAGGAATTCATTGTTCACCTCCAGAATCTTGTCATCATTGACGAACATATAACCGATGTCGCCAATTCGTTTGCCATAGGATTCAGCCACCTGACGAATCCAGTTAGAGGTCTCACGCTTCTTGATGTTGGGGAATTTTACCCCTTCTGCTTCGTATGTAATCATATTTGGTATTTTACGATTTACTTTTAACCTTTTTACTTTTTCACTTTTTTACCTTTTTACCTTTGGTAGAAAGGGCGTGACGTCGACGCCGAAATGGGATAGTTCCCGCAGGGCACTCGACGATACACTGGCCAGTTCTGGCTCTGTATAGAGCAGGATGGTCTCGATGCCGCCCAGACGGCGATTGAAGTCTGCCTGCCACTGCTCATATTCAAAATCACTCACTGTACGGACACCCTTGACAATGAACTGTGCCCCTTCGGCCTTGGCGAAGTCCATCGCCAGTCCGTGATAGGCTTTCACCTCGATACGCTGCTCGCCGGCATACAGGTCGCTGATGACCTTGATACGCTCTTCTGCCGACGGCATGTCTGGCTTGTGGACATTGTCGCCCACGACGCCGATGACCAGCCTGTCGAACAATGGCAGGGCGCGCTGCACGATCGAGTCGTGTCCGATGGTAAAGGGATTGAAACTCCCGACGAATATTCCAGTCTTTATCATTACAGTAGCAAATTTTTCACTTTTCACTATTCATTTACCTTAATCAAACAGGTTCGGCTCCATGATATTGCCACCATAAGGATTCCGTCCGAAGTGCTTGTACGCCAACTCTGTGACCATACGTCCACGGGGAGTCCGCTTGATGAAACCCTCCATGATGAGGAAGGGTTCGTAGACCTCCTCGACGGTACCGGCATCCTCGCCGATGGCTGTGGCGATGGTGGTGATGCCAACAGGGCCGCCCTTGAACTTGTCGATGATGGTCAGCAGGATCTTGTTGTCGATCTCATCCAGGCCGTATTTATCAATGTTCAGGGCCGTCAGGGCGATCTTTGTGATCTTTGTGTCGATCTTGCCGTTACCCTTCACCTGGGCAAAGTCACGTACCCGTCGCAGTAGGGCGTTGGCGATACGGGGCGTTCCTCTGGAACGGCCGGCAATCTCCAAGGCAGCATCCTCAGTGATGGGTACGGCCAGGATGCCGGCAGAGCGCTCGACAATTTTCTGCAGCGTCTCGGGTTCATAGTACTCCAAGTGCATATTGATGCCGAAACGGGCTCTCAACGGAGCCGTCAGCAGTCCGCTGCGGGTAGTGGCACCCACCAGCGTAAACGGATTCAGGTCAATCTGGATGCTTCGGGCCGAAGGACCCTTGTCAATCATGATGTCGATGCGGTAGTCCTCCATCGCTGAATAGAGATACTCCTCCACGACAGGCGACAGACGATGGATCTCATCGATGAAAAGCACGTCGTTCTTCTCCAATGAGGTGAGGATGCCTGCGAGGTCACCAGGTTTGTCGAGCACAGGACCCGAGGTGATCTTGAATCCCACACCCAACTCATTGGCAATGATATTCGATAGCGTTGTCTTACCCAGTCCTGGAGGACCGTGCAGCAAAGTATGATCAAGGGGCTCGCCGCGATACTTGGCAGCCTCTACGAACACTTGCAGGTTTTCCACCACCTTTTTCTGACCGCTGAAGTCGGAAAAGGCCAATGGTCGCAAGGCGTTCTCAAAGTCTTTTTCACCCTGTGAGAACCGTTCTTCACGTATGTCAAAATCCTCGTCCATCATAATCTGCGTGCAAAATTACGAAATAAATTATAAATCTTGGCATCCAAAAGGCATAAAAATCTGCTTCTTCATTCTTATTTCACAATTATTGTGTAATTTTGCGGGCTGAAACGAATTAATACATAGATTAATATGAAGACAAAACAACTTATTTCAATGATGTTCGGCTGCCTGGCAGCCCTGTGTGTCACGTCCTGCCTGAATAATGATGATGACAACAACAATTCTTCAAACACTCTGTCGAAATCCCAGATTGCACAATGCTTTATGACCGTCGAGGGTACCTATACCGGTGACTTGCTTTATCTGGCGAAGTCGGAGGATGGTCTGACCGAGGAAGTAGATACATTATTGGGGAAATGGTCTATCCCTACGGACAGTACACTGATCATTTCCGATTTCCCTGCCAAAGTGCTCGCCGAGTTAGTGTCGCATACAGGACTGAAGAAGGCGCTGGCCGAAGCTCCCAACCAGGATGTCAAGTGCCTGACCAGGTATGTGAATGTATCACCTGTGCAGTTTCTGGTCAGTCCCCGCACACTTGAATATGATCTCTTCTATGACGGAAGCACTCACAAAGTGCATATCGTCTTTTACGGAGAGAACACCTATTCTTTCGGCTCTTATGATGCCGGGGCGAATGAAATGATGGTAAAGATTATCCCTGCCTATCTCTATGTAGACGAGAAGATGACAAGCTATCTGACCCAGTCCCAGGTTATCTTCCTCGGCAAGCGCTAAGTCACCATTTTATACATTTTATAGTTTTTTTAGATTCCAATTGTTTGTTGGTTGGGGGAATTTTTGTACCTTTGCAGCCGATTACGGTTTTCCAAAACGGACAACTTTTCAAAGACCCGGGAAGAAAAAGTTTCCCAAAACGGACAACTTCCGTCTGCTAAAGTGGCATAAACATTAACAAGCAATACAATGGAAATTAAAAACTTTACCATTACGAAGCGAGACGGGTCGCAGGCCCAGTTCTCTTTGGACAAAATCATGAATGCCATCGTCAAGGCATTCGACAGTGTGAACGAACCGGCTGATCTGGGAACCATTTCCAAGATCATCAGCCACTTGGACATCCACGACGATATCACCGTGGAGAATATCCAGAACCAGGTGGAGGAAGCCTTGATGCGCGAAGGTTTCTATCATGTCGCCAAGTCGTTCATCCTTTATCGTCAGACGCACTCCGAGGATCGTGACACGCTGGAGAAGATGATGTTCCTCACTGAGTACACCGAGTCGGTGAATGCCGCTACGGGCTCGAAGTACGATGCCAATGCCAACGTAGAGCACAAGAACATTGCCACGCTCATCGGCGAACTGCCCAAGTCGAACTTTATCCGTCTGAACCGTCGTCTGCTGACAGACCGTATTAAAAAGATGTACGGCAAGGAGTTGGCCGATGAATATATCGACAAGCTGACACATCATTTTATATATAAGAATGACGAGACCTCGCTGGCCAACTACTGTGCCTCGATCACGATGTACCCCTGGCTCATCGGCGGTACGGTGGCCATCGGCGGCAACTCGACTGCTCCCACGAACCTGAAGTCGTTCGCAGGCGGATTCGTCAACATGGTGTTCATGGTCTCCTCGATGCTGAGCGGTGCCTGTGCCACACCTGAGTTCCTGATGTACATGAACCACTTCATCGGCAAGGAGTACGGTCCCGACTACTGGAAGCATCCTGAGCAGCAGGCTGACCTCTCGCTGAAGAAGCGCACCATCGACAAGGTGATCACCGACTACTTCGAGCAGATCGTCTACACGCTGAACCAGCCTACGGGTGCTCGTAACTATCAGGCCGTGTTCTGGAACATCGCCTACTACGACAAGTACTACTTCGAGTCGATCTTCGGCGATTTCTACTTCCCCGACGGCTCAAAGCCCGATTGGGAGAGCCTCTCCTGGCTGCAGAAACGTTTCATGAAGTGGTTCAACAAGGAGCGCACGAAGACGCTGCTGACCTTCCCCGTAGAGACGATGGCCCTGCTCACCGACGAGAACGGCGACTGCAAGGATCCTGAGTGGGGAGAGTTCACGGCTGAGATGTACTCAGAGGGACACTCGTTCTTCACTTATATGAGCAATAATGCCGACTCGCTGAGCTCCTGCTGCCGTCTGCGCAACGAGATCACAGACAACGGCTTCAGCTACACCCTCGGAGCCGGTGGCGTCTCGACAGGTTCGAAGAGCGTGCTCACCATCAATCTGAACCGCTGCATCCAGTTCGCCGTGAACCACGAGCTGAACTATCTCGACTATCTCGGCTCTGTCATCGACCTCTGCCACAAGGTGCAGCTGGCCTACAATGAGAACCTGAAGGAACTGCAGTCTCACGGCATGCTGCCCCTCTTCGATGCTGGCTATATCAACATCGGCCGTCAGTATCTCACCATCGGTATCAACGGACTTGTGGAGGCTGCCGAGTTCATGGGACTGAAGATTACCCCCAACGACGACTATCTGCACTTCGTACAGGGCATCCTTGGACTCATCGAACAATATAATAAGAAGTATCGCACGAAAGACGTGATGTTCAACTGCGAGATGATTCCTGCCGAGAACGTCGGCGTGAAGCACGCCAAGTGGGACCGTGAGGACGGCTATTTCGTGCCCCGCGACTGCTACAACTCGTACTTCTATGTCGTTGAGGACAACTCGCTGACCATCCTCGACAAGTTCAAGCTGCATGGTGCACCCTATATCGAGCACCTCACGGGTGGTTCTGCCCTCCACATGAACCTCGAGGAGCACCTCTCCAAGGAGCAGTATCTGCACCTGTTGAAGGTCGCTGCCCAGGAAGGTTGCAACTACTTCACCTTCAATATCCCCAATACTGTCTGCAACGACTGTGGATATATTGACAAGCGTTATCTGAAGGAGTGTCCGCACTGCCATTCGAAGAACGTGGACTATATGACCCGTATCATCGGCTACCTGAAGCGCGTTTCCAACTTCTCTCAGGCCCGTCAGGAGGAAGCCGCCCGTCGTTACTACGCTATGGCGGATTAGACAAAGTAACATTTTAAAGACATACTAACACATTAACAAATTATTAATAACGAGATATTATAAATATGTTAGTCTGTTAGTATGTCTTTTTAAGTTATTCTGTATATGCTGAAGTATGTAAACTCTGATATTGTTTTCCAGGAGATACCCGACGAGGTGACACTGGCAATTAACATCTCTAATTGCCCGTGTCACTGTCCGGGGTGTCACAGTCATTATCTCTGGGAGGATGTCGGCCTGCCGCTGAACACCAATGCTATCGACGATTTCGTCGAGGAATACGGCAAGAACCTCACTTGCATAGCCTTCATGGGTGGCGACAGCGACCCAAGGGGTGTAAACCAGTTGGCACAGTATGTCCACGAGGAGTATCCTCAATTGCGTGTAGCCTGGTACAGCGGCCGTACCGTCATCTCCGCCGCCATCAATAAGGAGGACTTCGACTATATCAAGATTGGCCCTTTCATCAAGCACCTCGGCCCCCTGAAGAAGCCCACCACCAACCAGCGCCTCTACCGTAACAACGGCGACGGTGAGTTCGAGGACATCACCTCCCGCTTCTGGCCCCATTCGTAGGAAACGCTCGAGATGCCTTATTGCTTTCGATAGAGGAAGACGCCAATATATTTCCAGGAAGAAGGTAGCAGACGATCTAGGATTGTATCTATATTTCCTAGAATGCATCTCATCTTCATTCCGATGCCAAAGCAAGCCAAAAAGCCGAAATAGTTCTCCTTTTCCAACCTCATCATTCTGTACTTTGAAGCGATGCTCCGCTTATCCTGATACACCCATGAGAAACTCTCACTTTTGCGAAGCCATCTGTGAAACACCGGTAATTGGTTGGTTAGGCGGAACAGCCTGTGAAACCATGTCGATTTCATGTTTTCTGCGAAAAAGAGGACACCGCCGGGCTTCAATACCCTGCGGATATTCTCTGCCATAACAGCCCCGCTGTCTTTGCCGTTATGGGCTTCAACAGATCCTATCACCGACTTGAAAACGACAATGTCAAAATAGTCATTGTATCTTTCTGGAATGTTTGTGGCGTCAATCTCTTCATATTGGATCTGTTTTTCAACATGATATTTACGGTGAAGGGAGAGTGCCTGGGGAGTTGGTCCGTTGTAGTCTGAACAGATGACTGTCCCGCCTCTTAAGGCACAATACAATGACAATCCGCCATTCCGGCCGCCTATGTCAAGTATCTTTTTCCCTTCGAATCCTATACCCGACTGGTCGATGAACTCAATAAACTTCCACCAATTAACGATGTCCCATTCAATGACATCCCGTTTTAACTCTTGCGTATAGTCCATACAATGTTACAATAAGATGAATTACATCTATATAGATAAGAAAATGATGAAATGACTGCGTTGGGTTATTAATTTTTTTAAAGTTATCAAAATCATTCTTGGCTGCAAAGGTAATATTATTAGGGATTAGAGAGATACGACAGAGGTGGCTTAACAATTCTTTGCGTTGGTTAAATGCAGAAGGTTAATTAACTAATAATCAGGGTGATGGATAAAGAACGGCGGTAAAAATGGTCCAAATTTGCAACGGCAGAAGCGTGATATTCTTACATTCTTTCCTTACCTTTGCACATAAAACAAATGAAAAGGATTTGTTATTTCATCAGTGCCGCTCTTCTTTTGTCACTCATCGGCTGTGGTCATCAGCCGATGACAAAGAAACTGACCGATATAGACTCCCTCATCATCAAAGAGTGTTACGATTCTGCCCGTGCTATTCTGCACAGTTTTAGTGAAAAAGCGATGTCGGAAGAAGACAAGGCCCACTATTATTTGTTAGCGACTCAGCTGGGCTATATCACTAAACATCCGTTACCGTCAGACTCTTTACTCGATATGGCACTTACGTATTATAAAGAGGTGGGAAATAACCAGAAACTTGCTGATGCCTATTACTATAAGTCTGCAAGAGCCGAAAGAATCAACCATAATTATCCACAGGCTATTTTGTATGGCAAAGAGGCTGAGCGCCTGGCTATGAATGCAAATGACATCCGCCTTCAATATAAGATAGCAGAGTCTTTGGCTTTTCTTAATGGGTTGTGTGGAAACTGCCACCTTCAACTGCAATATGCGAGGAAAGCGTCAGCAATAGCTCAAAAAGTTCAAAACAAGAATTGGATGGCTTATTCCTATAATATGATGAGTGTTGCTCTTGCAAATCTTAATCAGTTTGACAGCGCATGCTTCTATATAGAGAAGAGCATACCCTTTATTGAATATGTTGATAACTCTGACAAAGCCGAGTTCCTATCAAATATCGGGTTATTCTACAAACAGAATAACCTGGAAAAAGCAAAAACCTATTTTGAGAAAGCATTGACTTATGAGGAGTTACCGTCGATACTTGAGCATCTGGCAGATGTCTATTATGCCAAAGGTGAAAAAGAAGAAGCGTACAAACTATGGAAGAAAGCTCTAACGACTGACGGAGGGGTAGGCTATGAAAAAGACAATCTCATACATACTATCATATCCTACGACCTCGAACGAGGAAATGTTGATGAAGTGAGTAAGAACGTGGATGAGGTCATTAGCATTAAGGATAGTATCATCGACAGACTGAGGAACGACACCATCAAAGACCTGCAGCTGCGCTTTGACCAGGAAGCGGCCGTCAATGCCGCCAACGAGCGACTGATCCGTTGGCAGTGGTATTCGGGCGCGATTGTCATCATAGGTCTTCTGCTGATTGGACTTTGGCTGTGGAAGCGCCATCGTCTGAAGACAATGCTGGCCAAACGCCAGATAGAGATACAAAGTCTGATTCTTCAGGTGGACAATAAGAAGAACGAGGTGGTCAGATATGAGAGCCGGATTGCACAACTCCAGTCTGAGCAACTGAAAGATAACGAGACGAAGGAGGAACTGAAAGCCCAGATTGAAGAGCAGACAAAACAGAAGGAAGAGGCTCAAAACGACTTCCTGCTGCTCAGCCGGAAAATGCAGGAATGGACTGGAGCCGAGGTGGAGAAGTTAAGACAGGGGATACTGTTGATGGCTGAAGTGGAGGAAGGAAAGTGTGTCAAGAACTGGTCCGACGACGAGTTGAAGTCTTTAATCAACTATTATTGTGCCGTTCATACTGACTTTGCCAAGACGATATACAAAGATCATCAGAACCTGTCAACCAGGCAAAGCCTCTATCTTATGCTGCTCGATATGAATAAGACTGAGGACGAGGCAAGTGTCATCATGGGCGTCGCGAAAGACTCTCTCAGGTCGTATAGGTTTCAGGCCAAGCAGAAAGCAAACAAAAGACAATAACGGTTAAATAGAAATAAATATTTCGGATTCCATGCAGTCTTTTGGCTTCTTCGTTGTTATATATGTAGATAAGGTGTAAATTTGCATTTAAAACAAAAAGTGTATGAAGAAGAAAAACGTATTTTGGATCTTCGCTGCGCTATTATCTGGTTGTCAGACGGCACCTAAGGTGGTTGCAGATTTGACGGAGAAACTGCCAGCACGTTCGGCAGATTCCGTGATGGTGTATAAGGCAGCTGACCCCGTGCCTGCTTTGGCAAAGAAGATTGGAACGGTGAAGGTGACGGACGGAGGCCTGACACCCACAAAGGACTGTCTGTTTCCCAATATGCTTGCGTTGGCTGTGAAGAAGACGGCGGAGAGTGGAGGGAATGGATTCCATATTGACGAGCATAGGTACCCAAGCTTTCACGGATCGACTTGTCATCGCATCTGGGGTACGATGTACCTAATGCCTGACAGTCTGATAACGACAGATACAAGGTCGGCCCTTTCGGATTTGGAGAAGTATGAGGAAGACGTGGTCCAGGCAAAGGCAAGCCAGATGATAACCGACATACGCGACAGGAGATTGAACAATCCCAGGAATGTCGTGAAAGTGAATGCAGGGCCATCATGGATTATATCAACGTTAGAGACGCCTTATCGGACATACAAGTCGAAAATGGGATTCACTTTCAGCGCAGACTATCAGCATATCTGGCGCAGTGGATTAGGTATAGGTCTTAACTACGAATACTTCTATGCTACGTTTGATGAGGGGTTCAACATGCATATGCATTACATAGGGCCGAGCATCGTTGGCAGCGTGATGCTTGGTCAGAAATGGCGTTGGGATACTTCTCTTGGTGTGGGTTTCTCACACTATAGGGAAACGATACGCGACGGGTATCAGAAATATCGCCCAGCCTCGTCACTCGACGGGTATCAGATACATTACCCTGTCTATGATGCATCTTATTCAGAGAATGGGGTTGGGATTATGCTCCAGACGGGCTTTGAATATCTGTTGTCTGAACATGTGGGCATCGGCCTGCACTTCAACTTCACTTCCGTCTCGCTGAAGAAACCTGAAGGGAAAGGTGACGATTATGATTTCTATGGCATCAGACGGTTTGACCCGCAACTTGGAATAATATGGTATTTATGAGAAAGATAATGGGATGCCTGATACTGGTAGCAGGCATTCCTTTGTCCCATGGAAGGCATCAGAACAAGATGCCGATAGATTTGCCACAAAAATACCGATTTACTTGTTTTATTCAATTATTTTATGTAAGTTTGCAGCGGTTTTAATTATAAAGATATAAATAATGAAGAAACAAATCATATCCTTGCTGTTAGGAACTCTGGCGCTCCCGTCAGTTGCTCAGTTGACGACGGCACAACAAGAAAACAAAGATTCCACCATCAACGTCATTGCCTTCTTCTGCAAGAACGATACCATGACCTATCAATTGCAAGACCTTAAAGCCAAAGTCAAGGACAATGACACGATTGTGGAGCATCAGATTTTAAGTACGTTTCAGCTGATTGTGAGAGACTCTACAGCAACAAGTTACGAGATAGAGTGTATACCGTTGGAGACGAAAGTCAATTTCGGCAAGGATACCCTGATGACGAATATCATGCAGTCGCTCATGGAGGCTATGGGAGACATCAACACGATTATCACCACAGACGAATACGGAAGAATAGAGCACATCAAGAACTGGAAGGAAATCAAGGATTTCTCGCGAAAAATGACTAAGTCGTTCTTTGACTCGCTGTATAGTAACCTGCCTCAGTTGAACGAAGCCATACCACGGGCACGGTTCGAGTCGCAGATGAACCTTCAGTTCGCCAATGAGAAAGCATACATTGAGAATAGCGACGATCTTAAGTTGCTTTTCTCTTTGCATGGTAACTCCTTCGTAATAGGCAAGAACGAAAGCGACGATACGGATGCCAACGGATGGCCTGAGCATACAACCATTGTCTGTAGCTATGGCAAAAGCAGCGAGGAGTATGGTTTTGAGGATGATTATTTCATAAGCGGGCGGACTGTTACGACCATCCCTAAAGAAGACGTCAAAGAGGCCATAGGCAATTATATCAATTTGACATTGAGTGATGAGTATGCAGGGAAAGTCAATGATGAAATTGAAAAGCAGGAATTTGAGGAAGCCATAGTGACTGACGTGGAGCAATACAGCTACTTTTACAACGGTTGGCCCAGCGAGATGGAACACTTGAAGCAAACAGAAATCATGGGGACAAAGATCATGGAGTATAAGAGCGCGACATGGACTTCACGTGTCTGGGGCATCTATGGCAATCAGGCCGAAAGCAATTCTGCCGATATCTAAGGCCTTGATAATCGCGACACATGGTCATAGCCCATTGTTTACAAATGTTTTTTGTTATAAGCTTGCGAAAGTCGTCGAAAAAATCCCAGGAAGTCGTCGAAAGGTAGTTGGAGGCGGAAGATAATCAGCCTAACTTTGCACCAGAAAAATTAAAAAAAGCAAAGTTATGAAGCAGATTAGAATTTTCGCAGTGATGATGATGCTGACGATGTCGGCAGTAGTAATGGCCCAGACCACCGTGAAGGGCGTGTTGAAGGATGAGGCGCTGGACGAGAGCGAGCCGTTCGCCACCGTCCGCGTGTTCAAGGCTGGTAAGACGGACAAGCCCGTGGCCATGTTCCTCACCAAGGAGGACGGGCAGTTCTCTGAGAAGATCAGTGGCAAGGGAAAGTATGACATCGTGTTCAGTAGCGTGGGTAAGGAGGATTTCCGTCAGACTATCGAACTGAACAACGAAGGTGTGCTCGACCTCGGTATCTTATATATTAAGGAGAACGCCACCATGCTGAAAGGTGTGGAAATCGTCGCCCAGAAGCCGCTGGTGAAGATGGACGTGGACAAGATGAGCTACAACGTGGCCGAGGATGAGGACTCGAAGTCGAACACCGTGCTCGACATGCTCCGCAAGGTGCCTATGGTGACGGTCGACGGTCAGGACAATATCTCCGTGAACGGTTCCTCTTCATTCAAGGTGTATGTCGACGGCATGCCCAACGTGATGTTCTCCTCGAACCCCTCGATGGTGTTCAAGAGCATGCCCGCCACAGCCGTGAAGAGCATCGAGGTGATCACCAATCCTGGTGCGAAGTACGATGCCGAGGGTGCCTCTGGTATTCTGAACATCGTGATGAACAAGCAGACTTCCGCTGCTGGCGGCATGCCTTCACAGAGTTACAGTATGGACGGCTACAACGGTACTGTCCGTGCCTCGGCAGGCACCAAGCAGCTGGGTGCCAGTGCCTTCGTCAGCGGCCAGCAGGGTAAGTTCTCTTACAGCGTGAATGCCATGACCTCGTACAACAAGCCAGGTGACACCAAGACCGAACTGGAGCAGATTCAGGACAACGGTGTCTCTCAGATGATGACCTCCAGCAACGACGTGAAGACCCCGTTCACGATGGGAAGCCTGTCGCTGGGCTATCAGCTCGACGAGATGAGCGCCCTGAACCTGACGGCACAGATCAACTCGATGTCAATGAAGAGCACAGGTACCACGACTACTGAGATGGATGGCTATGACGTCGCTGACTTCAGCTATGACAGCAGAACGGATATGAAGAACTCGCGCACCTCGTTCAGCGGCAGCCTCGACTACCAGCGCTTCTTCAACAAGGAGCACACCAAGTCGCTCGCCCTTACCTATCAACTGAACTACAGCCCCTCTTCTACGGAGATGACCAACAACTTCGGCGGAACCAGAGGTGTAGGACTGCCTGACCTGACGAGCCGTTACTCGGAGAACGATGACAAGACCACCAACCACACCTTCCAGCTCGACTATACGATGCCTCTCGGCGCTGGCCAGACCCTGAGCCTTGGCGGCAAGCTGCAGTTACACGACGCCACCTCGGAGTCGAGATACTACCTGAAGGGTGTCTACGATCCCACGACGAGCTCTGACTATGAGTACAAGAACAAGATCCTCGCAGGCTATGGCGAGTATGTCGGCAACTTCAACAAACTGGGTGTGAAGGCAGGTGTCCGTTATGAATACACTTGGCAGGACGTGGAGTATCGCCTCGGCAACGGAGACAACTTCGACACCAAGTACGGCAACCTCGTACCCACTGCCAGCCTGCAGTACACCATCTCACAGGGCAGCAACCTCGGTCTTACTTACAACATGCGCATCAGCCGCCCGGGTATCTCTTACCTGAACCCCTATGTCGACAAGACCAATCCCATCGCCCTCAGCTATGGCAACCCTGACCTTGAGGTGGAGAAGGCACATAATATCTCGCTGGTCTATAACATGTTCACCGCAAAGCTGATGGTCAACTTGAACCTGCACCACAACTTCACCGACAACGCCATCTCGCAGTACAGTTTCTACGACAGCGACAACCTGCTGAACACCACCTACGGCAACGTCGTACAGCGTCACCAGACGGGTCTGAGTGCCTATGTGAACTACCTGCTGACTCCCAAGACACGCCTCTTCATGAACGGTGGTCTGAACTATGTCGACCTGAGTAGCGACGAACTGAACCAGAGCAACAGCGGATGGACGGCCAACATTATGGCAGGTCTGCAGCAGACACTCCCCTGGGACTTGAAGCTCAGCGCCTTCCTCATCACCTCTACGAAGAACTATACCCTGCAGGGATGGAGTGGCGGATTCAATATCCTCACTGCCAGCCTCTCGAAGTCGCTGCTGAAAGACAAGCTCACCTTGGGCGTACAGGGTATCATGGGACTCAACAAGGGTGGTAACCTGAACATCGAGAGCAGCAGCCGCGGACAGAACTTCACCTCGTACAACAACGTCAAGGTGCCCATCTACGGCGTGACCTTCACCGTCAGCTACACCTTCGGCAACAGTAAGGTCAGGGCCAAGCAGCACGTGAACCGTGTGCAGAACGACTTCATCGAGCAGCAGTCGCAGGGCGAGATCATCAACAACGCTGGCTCCGGCAGTACCTCCGGCAACGGCAACACCACTATGCCACAGTAATTCGTGGTTTATTAATAAAAATTTGGTTGTTTCAGAATTAATGTATAACTTTGCAGCATGAAAGTAAGAATCACGCGACAGGACATCACGTTCTACGGGCTGCAGGTTGCAGGGTGGCTGGCATTCCTGATGGTGCCTGCCATCTCTGCATTCATCGCCACGCAGAGCTGGACGGGAGCCGTGAGGGCTTTCGATGTCAATGCCAGAATCCACTGGACGTCGGCCGCCATCTACTTCGTCAATGCCCTCATCCTCGTGCCCTGGGGTTATTATCGCAACCGCCGCTGGATATTCTGGGGAGGCAATGCCATGATCCTCGCAGGACTGGCGTATTTCTTTTTTCACGACTTCAACCCAACAGAGTTCGCAAGCCACATCCCTAACGAGCGCTACCGTCAGTATGCCCTCATCAGCTTCTACTCCTCGGCGCTCGTCGCCATCCTCATGAGTGCTTTCCTTGCCGGGATTGCCCTGTTGGTGCACCATGTGCGCCGTTCGATGGTCATCAAACAACAGTTGAAGGAGGAACAGCAGAAGCGTACGGAGGCGGAACTCGAGTGGCTGAAGAACCAGCTGAACCCGCATTTCCTCTTTAATACGTTGAACAATATCTCTTCGCTCGTACAGATCGATGCCGACAAGGCACAGGATGCCATCGCCCAGCTCAGCGACTTGATGCGCTATGCGATGTACGAGACGCGCCGTGAGACGGTGCCCATTCAGGGAGAAGTGGAGTTCATGCGCAACTATATCGAACTGATGAAGCTGCGCTGCAACGACAAGACGACTGTTGATTATCAATTATCAATTGTCAATTATCAATTGGAGCTCGCTCCGCTGCTCTTCATCTCGCTTATCGAGAATGCCTTCAAGCACGGCGTGAGCAGCAGTCGGCCCTCAAAGATTGATATCCGTATGGAGCAGCAGGACGACAATCTGGTCTTCACCTGTGACAACACCAACTATCCCAAGGATGATTCAGACCGCAGTGGCTCTGGCATCGGCCTGGAGAACACCCGCCGTCGCCTCGACCTCATCTATCCAGGCCGCTACACCTGGGAACAGTCCCTCAACGGCGACATCTACCACGTCCGCATCACCCTCAAAACTAATCATCTGTAAACCGTAAACAAAATATGACACTCTCCTGTATCATTGTCGACGACGAGCCGCTGGCTGTCAAACTCCTGGAGTCCTTCGTTTCCAGGACGCCAGACCTGACGCTTCTGGCATCTTTCACCGATTCCGTCGAGGCCATCAATGCCGTCAAGGAACAGAAACCCAATCTGCTCTTCCTCGACATCCAGATGCCGGATCTCAACGGTATGGAACTCGCCCACATGATACCTTCGGAGACACGTGTCATCTTCACCACCGCCTTCAAGGAATACGCCTTCGAGAGTTATGAGGTGCGTGCCCTCGACTTCCTCCTGAAGCCCATCCGCTATAATAAGTTCCTCGCCGCTGTTGATAAGGCCCGCGAATGGTTTACAGTTTACAGTTTAAGTTCTTGCGTCCCTACGGTAGCAAGCGGCATAGCCGAGCGTACAGATGATCACTCTGCTGCTTCCACCCTCTTCCTCAAAGTCGACGGCGAATACCGCCAGATCGCCATCAGCGATATCATCTACGTCAGTGGCATGAAGGACTATGTGATGTTCTACCTCGAAAGCGAGCGTCGTCCGCTGGTCACCCATCTCACGATGAAGTCTGTCGAGGACATGCTGCCTCCACAGCAGTTTATGCGCGTACATCGTTCTTTTATTGTCTGCCTCGACAAGATCAAGAAGGTAGACCGCAACGACTGTATTTACATCGGCGAGGAGATCATTCACGTCACCGAGGCCTTCCTCCCAGCTTTCCAACAATATCTCAATTCCAAGTTCCCTGGGAAATAATAAAGGTGAATAATTAGAAACTAAATAAATTATCAAAAGTATGAAAAAATCAACTATGGTAAAAGGTCTGGTGATAGGTGTTTCACTTTTTCACTTTCTCACCTTTTCACCTTTGTCTGCAACCGCAGCCAACAAGACCTTCCCCCTCAAGGGAACCTTCGTCAGTCCTGCCGACAAGCACATCCTTTACGCAGGTCGTATCAGTTTTACCAATCCCGAGCGTCCGGCTTGGAACTATCCTGGCGTTCAGATTGTGGCCGCCTTCGAGGGAACATCGCTGAAGATGATGGCCAAGCCTGGCAGCGGCTACTTTATGGCCCAGATAGACGGGGCAGAGCCCTTCAAGGTTGCCTTCCGTGGAGAGCGCGACTCCGTGGTTACCCTCGCCACAGCTTTGCCTGACTGCCGTCACACCGTCCGGCTGATGTATGCCATCGAGGGCTATGAGATGTATCCGGAGTTCTGGGGCTTTATCTTAGATAAGGGCAAGTCGCTCGTTGAGGCTCCCGCTTTTCCATCCAGAAAGATCGAATTCATCGGTAATTCCATCACCTGCGGCTATGGCAATGAGGGCATGCTCAAGGAGGAACACTTCGAATACGAGACGGAGAACCACTATTATTCCTACGCCTCCATCACCGCCCGCAACCTTGATGCCCAGCACTGGGTGGTGGCCCGTAGTGGCATCGGAGCCTACCGTAACTATGGTGAGGCAAAGACGGGTTCGCCTCGCAGTTGCATGCCTGTACAATATGAATATACGGGTTATGCCTACGATCTGAAACTCCGCGATGAGCCAACCTTTTTAAAGGAGAAATGGGATTTCAACCGCTACCAGCCCGATGTCGTCTGCATCAACCTCGGCACCAACGACCTCTCCACCAACAACTATGATCTGAAACTCCTCAAAGAGGGTTATCAGAAGTTGTATAAGCTGGCCCGACAGCACAATCCGAAGGCGAAGATCGTGTTCCTCACGGGTTCCATGCTCTACAACCAGGAGCTGAAGGAGGCCCGTCTGTTGCTCGACGAGGTGACCGCTGAGGCTCAGAAGGCTGGTGACAAGGAGGTCTATCGTTTTGATATGTCGCCCATCCAGGGTAACGAATGGTATGGCAACGACTGGCATCCTAACGTCTGGCAGGATGAGAAGATGGCCGGTGAGCTCACCGCCTATCTCCGAGGACTCATGGGGTGGTTCTAAAACTATTAATCCCCGCCGGCTGGCGGGGATTAATAGTAATTTTCAACTTATTTGCTGCTTCCTATCACTTTCGAGATATCCATGATCATACCACCGTTGCCGCTCATGATCTGAGGCATCTTGCCGTCCCACTTCTCAATCATGTCCTCCTGGACGATCATTGGCGAGAGTGATGCGGCGATGGTACGGTTATAATATGCTTCTGCGTCGGCCTTGATCTTCATGGCCTTGGCATTACCCTCGGCCTTGGCGACGGCAATCTTCGCATTAGCTTCAGCCTCCTTTACCTCGTTCTCAGCCTTCAAGGCACTCTGGATGGCTGTGTTCTTGGCGTCGATCATCGAGAGGAGCGACGATGGCGGCGTGATCTTCGAGGTGAACTCCTCCACGAGGAAGCCCTCGGCCATCAGCGACTTCTCCAGACGGGCACGGACATCACGCTCGAAGTTCGCGCGGTTCGACATTAGGGAGTCCGAAGTATATTGGTTGGCGCAAGTTCGGTAAGCCTCGTAGATGCAGGTGCGGATGTAGCCCTCTTCCAGCTCCTTCACCCCGACACGGTATTTCGTGAAGATGTCGCAGGCCTTGTCGGGGTTGATGCGATAGGCGATGGTGGGGTCCATCTCAAAAAGCGAGGCGTCCTTGGCGTTCACGGAGAAGGTCTCGTACTGCTTCCGCTGTGTGAAGGTGGGGTAGGTGAAGACGTTGGTGGTGATGGGGTTGTAGAATACCCAACCCTTGCACGTGCCTTCCACGCCGCCGTAGTCCTGCTCGTTGAGCGACCACTTGTGGAACCGGATACCCACTTCGCCCGAGTCAACCACGGTGCAGCAGACGGAGAAAAGGATCAGCACCGCTGCGATGCTTCCTCCGACAATGGCTAATAATCGATAATTCTTATTCATCTTTTCTATTTTTAATGGTTATGTGTCGGCAAAGATAGTACATTTTCCCCAATCCACCAAGAAACATGAGGAAATTTTTGGTACTAAGATTCGTTAAGATGCCAAATCATTGCCTTGTAGATGATTTCTACTGCACAAAGTATAGAAAATGAAATTTGCCTCTACCAAAATGTTCATATATTGCTGTTTATAAGTGATTTAGCTTATATTTTGCCTCTATTTTGCCTCTACTTTGCTTCTACTTTGTCACTACTTTCCTTCTACCAATCATCTACAAATAGGAAATAGGTGTAATTGTCCTTAAGGTGATTTATAATTCCATTAGATGGAATAATTGTTCCCACCTTGGGAACATAATGTTCCCAGCCTGGGAATACAGCATTCCCACCCTGGGAATAAACTATGAGCCTAAGTCTTTCGGCTTGTCGGGGTAATACAGAGGGTTAGTAGAGGCAAAGTAGAAGGAAAGTAGTGGCAAAGTAGGAGCAAAGTAGAAGGAAATAGTTATGGAAAATTTGCTAAAGCCGCTTAAAATCAGTAACTTAATGAGCAAAATCCAATCGTTTAGTAGAGGCAGATACAAAAACAAAGAGAATCAGAGGTACAGGTCTTTGATTACTTTAAGGAAAATCAGACCTGCCCCCTGATTGTATTAGTAATTTTAGTAGTTCTCTGCTTTCACTTGGAAGTACGCCTGCGGATGGTTACAGACGGGACACTCCTCGGGGGCTTTCTTGCCTACGACGATGTGGCCGCAGTTGGAGCATTGCCAGATGACGTCGCCGTCTTTCGAGAACACGCGTTCCTTCTCGATGTTGTCCAACAGTTTGCGATAGCGGGCCTCGTGCTCCTTCTCAATCTTGGCCACACCCTCAAACTTCTCGGCAATCTCATCGAAACCCTCCTCACGGGCCTCTTTGGCCATACGGGCATACATGTCTGTCCACTCGAAGTTCTCACCGTTGGCAGCAGCAGTCAGGTTCTCAGGAGTAGACTTGATGGCGCCGCCCTCCAAGAGCTTGAACCACATCTTGGCGTGCTCCTTCTCGTTGTTAGCCGTCTCCTCAAAGATGGCGGCAATCTGTACATAACCGTCCTTCTTGGCCTTTGATGCCCAGTAGGAATACTTGTTTCTGGCCTGCGACTCGCCGGCAAAGGCTTCCTGCAGGTTCTTCTCTGTCTTGGTTCCTTTCAGTTCTTTCATTGTCGTAATTGTT
>JAFVGS010000089.1 GCA_017474845.1 Prevotella sp. | reverse complement strand
CAGCTATCTTATCGACAAGGCTTACCGGCTAACACTGGTGAGCGTTACGCTTACAGCATTGGCACCGCTCATAGCGACGCTGGTAGATGGGCTTTTCTCGAGCAACCTGTTGGGCAACGATGCTTTCATCGCAGTGAGTGTGGTGCTACCTTTAGTCAACGCAGTGAGCGTGCTAACGATGATATGTGAACGCGGCGGCGCAGTGCTTGCAGCAGGTCAGCTGGCCAAGGGCAACCGCGACAAGGCCAACCGCATATATACAGCGGCTTTGGCCTCGGCGGTGCTGGTGGCGGTATTAGCGGCGTTAGGCATCTGGTTAAACCTCGACAGCATCTCTTTGGGACTGACCGGCAGACCCGAGAGCGCAGCGTTTGCCCGCGAGTACCTACAGGTGATCGTCATTTACCTGCTCATCCTGCCGCTAAACAACACGTTCAACGACTTTGCCACGCAGGAGGGTTTTCCGCAGTTAGCCACCCGGGCCGTGGCTACGGGCAGTGCGGCCAATGTGGTGCTCGACATCCTTTTCATCGGTGTGCTCGGCATGGGCATCAGCGGTGCGGCATGGGGCACGGTCATTTCGGGTCTCATCAATCTCGCGCTCATATCGCCCCATTTCCTTAGGGGCAAGAGCCAGTTCCGACTGGTGCGATCGCAGGGCGACCTGGGCGCCATCATCGGCGAGAACCTCAAGCATGGCTTCGGTTTCAACGTATATTTTATCGTGGTAAATGCCTTTATGCTGTTGGGCAACGCATTGGTACTGAAAGTGGCAGGCCACGACGGGCTGACGCTCTTTGATGTATGTCTGCAGATACAGTCGGCCACGTTCTCGGTTGTTTTGGGACTCACTATGGCTGGCGTCTCGCTCGTCACCTATATGCGTGCTATCGGCGACAGCGACGGACTGCGGCGCATCATGAATAATACTGCCACCATACTGGTGGGATTCTACGGCGTGCTACTGCTGCTGATGGTGGCTGTGCCGCAGTTCTTCCTGTGGTGTTTTGGGCTCGACGGTATCGACCTCGCCCTGGCCCGCAGGGTATTCACCTGCTTTGGCATCTACTACTTCTGCTTCTGTGCCGTAGCGGTGTATGTCACTGTCGTACTGCAACTGGCAGGTCACGTAACGGCCAAGATCGTGCTGGTATTCGCCATGGGTATCATAGCCTATCTGAGTATGCTTGGCCTTTCGAAGGTCAGTGCCGATGCCATGTGGCTTGGATTGATTGTGGGTGGCGTGCCTATCCTTGTGGCCAGCCTGGCCTACGGCTACAGGGAGCACCTCAAGCACCCGTTCTATACCAAGTTCTCGTTGGTCGATAAGATGCTGTCGTGTGTTAAGTTCGAATGTTCGATAGATTACGAGCAACATAATCTTGAAGAGATGAAGAAGATGATAAAGTTATTTGCCGTCATCTGCGAGATGAGCGACGAGCTGAGTTCTAAGATGCACTCTACTATCCAGACGCTCTTAAAAAATGCCCTGGAGCGTAGAAGTCGTCATCTTAAATATCTTGACATCTCGCTCTGCGAGTTAGACGACGGAATCCAGATGACCATCAAAGACTGCGGCCGTCCCTACAACCCGGTACACAATGGTATGGATGCCGCATCAGTAGGCGCCCGCTCTGCCACCTACCGCTACATGTTCTCCATGAATGTAACGACTATTGTATGGAATAAAATATAATATCATTATCTGTAATAAAAACAAACAACAATATGAGAACCAAACAATTATTTCTGATCCTCGCCCTGCTCTGCACCATGGTGCAGGGAGCGTGGGCGCAAGCCAGTTGGGAAGAGGTCCTGACTTCGGCGATGCGTCACCCTGCTCGCACGTGCGACAATTAGCCAATTCTGGTAATTTCGGATATGCTCGTCAGTAGAAATATCAATTTTTCTTTTTCTATTTGATGGATTTTTTATACTTTTGTGGCGGATTTTACATACTCTACCCAAGGTATACCCAAGGTGTACCCAAGGTGTAGCCAAGGTCAAAAGACTAGCATTACCTTGGATAGAACCAGAGTACTGCTTGAGTAGTGTATGGATAGAGTGAAGGAACAAGTTTGTTAGTAATAATTAAATATTGTAGAAACTAATCATATAACAGTTATGGTAAAAATCAAACAAGT
>JAFVGS010000022.1 GCA_017474845.1 Prevotella sp. | reverse complement strand
TATATAATATAAATATATAATAAATAGAGAATATTTTGCTTACTATCGCATTTTGCTTATGACGCTGTGTAGCTGCGTAGCTGTGTCACTGCGTCATGTCTATAAAGGTAGCTTGGAGCGAGAATATTGCAATCTCCCTCGAAGAATAGTTCAATCTATGAGATTGCAGTATTCTCCGTTCGGGCGCGCAAGGTCAGGGAATTATAGGGCGAACCTCTCGCGCGGATGCGAAAAAAGAAAAATGTTAATTCATAGATTTCTCAAAAATAATTGGGGGAAAGTATTGGTTTGCATGGATAAATTTCGTACCTTTGCAGCAGAACTTTACAGCAGCATATTAACATTATACAAAAAAGAAGATGAAGAAATTACACCTACTCATTCTTGCCGTCAGCTTATCGGCTTCGGCACTTGCACAAGAGAAATTCGAGTTGGGCAAGCCCAACGATGACAACTACCGCTACCTTGATGAGTACAAAGCACTCAAGGAGTATATCGACTATTCGAAATACCCCAACTTCAAGCTGGGTGCCGGCACGACCGTCGACGACTATCTCAAAAAGACCACGGTCTATAAGATGACCAACAAGAATTTCAGCGAGACCGTCTCAGGCAACGCCATGAAGATGGCCAGCTGCGTGGACGGCAACGGCAACATGAACTTCACAAAAGTGAAGAACTATG
Source organism: Prevotella sp. (assembly GCA_017474845.1). Classification (GTDB taxonomy): domain Bacteria; phylum Bacteroidota; class Bacteroidia; order Bacteroidales; family Bacteroidaceae; genus Prevotella. The sequence continues at coordinate 6,875 of JAFVGS010000022.1, read as the reverse complement.
TGAATGCAGCCACGGAGGCCGGTCTCAGCGTGTATGGCCACACTCTCGCCTGGCACTCGCAGCAGCCTACGGGCTGGCTGCTGAAGCTTCTGGCTGACAAGCCCGACCCCACTTCGGAAGAGACATGGGCAGAGATTGCCAGCAAGGATTTCCGCACTGACAAGACCATTGGCTGGACATCAGATAAAAACAAATATGGTTTTTCTCTCAATTGCGACGCCACGAACGGTCTTAATATACACACTACAAAGAAGTGTGATAACTCATGGGATGTGCAATTCCTGGCTATGGAAAACATTCCTGTTGAGATGGGCAAAACTTACAAGATGACAATGACTGTCAAAGGCTCGGAAGCAGGTAAACTTCATAGCAAACTGGGCGACTGGAACAATGGAGAATACCCTGATATACCTTTCACAACGGAATGGCAGGATGTTGAGGTTGATTATAAGGCCATCGTGGATAATAGTTTCTTCATGCTCCAGTGTGGTGACTTTGTAGGCGACATCTATGTCAAGCTGATCAAGTTTGAGGGCTATAAGGGACAGACCGTGCCTTTAACAGATCAGGAGCGTCATGACACACTTGTCTATGCCATGGACAAGTGGATCAAGGGCATGATGGAGGCCTGCGATGGCAAGGTGAAGGCATGGGATCTCGTCAACGAAGCTGTCTCTGGTGATGATAAAGACAAAGACGGCCATTACGATTTGCAACACTCCGAGGGGTATAGCACAGGCACATGGGACGTGGGCGGCAACGCCTTCTACTGGCAGGACCACATGGGCGATCTGGAATACGTGCGTCAGGCCTGTCGCCTGGCACGCAAGTACGGTCCGGAAGACATCAAGCTCTTCATCAACGACTACAACCTGGAGTCGGACTGGGATAACAACATGAAGGTGAAGAGTCTTGTGGGCTGGATCAAGAAGTGGGAGGCCGACGGTGTGACGAAGATCGACGGCATTGGCACACAGATGCACATCAGTTGTTTTGAAAACGCCACTCATCAGAATAATATCAAGAAGCACATCACCCAGATGTTTGAGGTCATAGCCAAGAGCGGCAAGCTCTGCCGCGTGTCGGAACTCGACATGGGATATGTGCGCGGCTCGAACAGATGGGGAAGCTCTGTGAAGACCGAAGAGCTGACCGAAGCCGAGCACAAGAAGATGGCAGACTTATACGAGTGGATCATCCAGGAGTTCTTCCGTATCATTCCACCCGAGCAGCAATGGGGCATCTGCCAATGGTGTACCACTGATGCTCCTGCCAGCAGCGGATGGCGCGGAGGCGAACCCGTTGGCATCTGGGATCTCAACTTCTACCGCAAGCATGTGTATGCCGGATTCGTGCGCGGACTGAACGGCGGCGAGCCGACTGCCATCAACCGCGTCGTGACGGACAAGACCATCGACACATCGAAGGGCATCTACAACCTCAACGGCATGCGCCTGAAGACGACATCTGTTGACCGTCTGCCCGCCGGCCTCTACATCATCGATGGCAAAAAGGTTGTAATCAAGTAACAACCAACTTACTTTGGGCGAACCAACAGCAAAGCGCCTCCAAGAAATTGGAGACGCTTTGTATTTATCTGATATTCTATACTTCAGGAAAAGGGGATTCGACTTATTGTTTAAGTACAAGATGAGTTCCTTTTATCTCATTCACCTGATGCTGCTCACGGAAACGGATGCTCTGTGTCTCCCAGTCCATCTCTTCGATGATGGCTATCGACTCCAAATGGTATCCTTCCTCACGCAGGATCCTGCCACCTTTCTGCTGTCCTTTCTCTACAGCGATGCCGATGCCTACCACCTCTCCCCCAGCCTGATGCACCAGATCGATGAGCGCATGCATCGCCTCGCCGTCTGCCAGGAAGTCGTCAACGATAAGCACCTTGTCCGTCGCACTCAGATAAGGCCGCGATACGAACACATTGTTCATCTTCTTGTGGGTGAACGAATAGGCAGAGGACACGTACTTGTTATCTGTACTGTTGGCCGTTTCGCTCTTCTTGGCGAACACCACGGGGACATCATACAGGGCACCAAGCATAGTGGCAATGGCAATGCCACTGGCCTCAATGGTAAGAATCTTGTTGACTTTGACACCCCTGAACCTATGCTTCAGCTCGTAAGCCAGCTGCTGCATGATATCGATGTCGATCTGATGGTTCAGGAAATTGTCAATCTTCAGAATATTACCCTGCTTGATGACACCATCACAGAGAATCTTCTCTTCCAGGAAGTTCATGTTACTTCTTTTCGTCGGCCTTCTTGTCTGCATCAGCCTTCACGGCGGGCTTGTAGCGCTTGTTCAGGCCGTTGATCACATCCTGGGTGATGTCGTACTTCTTGTCGGCCAGCAGGATGTTGTCGCCCTGCTTGGTGAGGATCAGGCTGAACTGCTTGTCCTTATTGTAGTCCTTCAGGAAGCTCTGGAGCGAGTCGCGCAGGGTCTCGTTGAACTTGGCTGTCTCGTTGGCGAGTTCGTTCTCCAGACGTGCCTGCAGTTCCTGGAGGTCACGCTGCTGGCGCTCGATGGCGGCCTGCTGAGAGGCGGCCTGCTCGCGGCTGGTGAATCCGTTGTTGTTCAGCTTCTGCTGGAAGTTGTTCACGGCGGCCTGCAGGGCGTTGCCCTTCGTGGTCAGCGTGTTACGGGCGTTGTTCGACTTCTTCTGGAGCGTCACGCTGTAGTCCTTGGCAAAGTCGTACTGTGTCATCAGAGAGTCCACCTCTACATAAGCGATCTTCAGGCCTGAAGCCGAAGTCTCGCCGGCAGCGGGCTGCTCATCCATCTTTGCACTCTGTTTGTTGCACGACACCATCATCGCTGCGATGGCAAGTGCGGAGAAAATGTACTTTTTCATCTTTTGTCTATAATTATTTAATCTGTGTAATCTGTGGCTATTTTCAACTCTTTTCCTCGACTGCAAACTCACTCTTCCGACGCATCTCGCGATCCTGGTCCATCACGCAGTGGATACCCCTCTCTTTCATCGCCTCTGAGTCGTGAATATGCTGCGACTTGAAGGTTCCATCCTTCACAAACAGCACCCTGACGAGAAAAAAAGCCATGCCGATAGCAATTATTAACGTCGATATGAGCAGAGTTTCAATCATTTTTTGTACTTTTGCGGGTGCAAAGGTACGAATAAGCGTGCAATATACCAAAAATAAATTCAAAAATAGCATTAATAATGAATAAAAACGATTTAAAACCGGCTGTTGTATTCGCCGAATTTGCGAAGATTAACGAGATTCCGCGTCCATCGAAGCGCGAAGAGAAGATGATTGCCTACTTGAAGGGCTGGGGCGAGAGCCACGGACTGGAAACGAAAGTCGACGAGACGGGCAACGTGATCATCCGCAAGCCCGCCACCAAGGGCATGGAGAACAAAAAGACCGTCATCCTGCAGAGCCACATGGACATGGTGTGCGACAAGCTCGTCGACGTGGAGTTCGACTTCGACAAGGATGCCATCAAGGCCTATGTCGACGGTGAGTGGTTGACGGCTGAGGGCACGACGCTTGGTGCCGACGACGGCATCGGCTGCGCCATCGAACTGGCCATCCTCGGCAGCGATGACATTGATCACGGTCCCATCGAATGCGTCTTCACCCGCGATGAGGAGACAGGACTCAGCGGCGCCGAGGGCATGAAGGCGGGCTTCATGACAGGCGACTATCTGATCAACCTCGACTCTGAGGATGAGGGTGAGATCTTCGTCAGTTGTGCAGGCGGCCGTAATACGACGGCCAAGTTCACCTTCGAGCGTCAGGCCGCTGCCGAAGGATCGTTCTTCATCAAAGGCTCGCTGAAAGGCCTCATCGGCGGACACTCGGGCGACGACATCAACAAGAAGCGCGCCAACGCCATCAAACTGCTCGCACGATTCCTCTTCCAGGAGATGAAGCGCTACGAGGGCATCCAGCTCGCTCAGTTCCACAGCGGCAAGCTGCACAATGCCATCCCGCGCGACGGATACTTTGTGATCGCCGTGCCCAACGACATCAAGGAGAATATCCGCGCCGACTGGAACGTGTTCGCCGCAGAGGTGGAGGACGAGTTCCATGTGACGGATACGCAGATGCAGTTCGCGATGGAGTCGACTGATGCTGAGACCGTCATCGATCCCGCAGTTGCCAAAAACTTCATCTGGGCCTTGCAGGCTGTCGACAACGGCATCTATGCTATCTGTCAGGATCCGGAGCTGAACGGTTTGGTCGAGACATCAAGTAACATCGCGAGCATACACACCTCTGAGACCACCATCGACATCCTGTCTTCGCAACGAAGCAACGTGATGTCGAACCTCGACAATATGTGCGCCACCATTCAGGCCGTCTTTGAGCTGGCAGGTGCCGAGGCTATTTCGTCTGACGGATATCCCGCCTGGAAGATGAAGGCCAACTCGAAGCTGCAGGAGATCGTCGTCAGTTCCTACAAGAAGCTCTTCGGCAAGGATCCCATTGTGCGCGGCATCCACGCCGGACTGGAGTGCGGACTCTTCTCCGAGCGCTATCCACAGCTCGACATGGTAAGCTTCGGTCCCACCCTGCGCTTCGTACATACCCCCGATGAACGGCTTCACATCCCCACCGTACAGATGGTCTGGGATCATCTGCTCGACGTACTCCGTAATATCCCTGAGCAATGATTTCGCGCGCGCATATAATAATAGGTATAGGACTGGTGCTGCTGTTCGCCTCGTGCGGACGGCAGCACAGTGCCGAGCAGACCGTCAAGGCCTTCGTCGAGGCGAATATGGAGAACAGCGGCGACGAGATCAGCGACCGTGACTTCGCCGACCTCGGCACCACGCGCCTGATCAGCGACTCGCTCATCCAGTTGATGCGTCATCGCGGTGCTCCGCTCTTCAAACAGGGCATCTCCTACCCTGACACACCCCACGGAGAGCTTTACTACCTGAGAATGAGCTACGTACACGATGGAGACACCCTGCAAAACACCTTCTACCTCAATCAGGAACTGACGGAGGTTGTGGCTTTCAAGTAATTTTTTTCGAAAAAAGTTGGCGAAATATTTGCAGGAATGAAAAAAAGGTTGTACCTTTGCACCCGCATTTGAGGAGATAACCCCAAGGTTTCGAACTCCAGGGTCCTTTTGGAAGGATGGGTGAGTGGCTGAAACCAGCAGTTTGCTAAACTGCCGTACGGGTTCCCGTACCGGGGGTTCGAATCCCCCTCCTTCCGCACCGAGGGGACTTCTCCGAGAAAGCACCATGATGGTCGATTCATCTAATGGTTAGGATACAAGATTCTCAATCTTGGCATAGGGGTTCGATTCCCCTATCGACTACACACTGGATACCAGAGAGTTAAAGATAATAGCTCTTTGGTATTTTTCTTTATCTAGACGCTTAATAAAGGCAGGCAGTGAGCCTAAGTATAAGAATCGGTTTCTGACTTAAAACTGTACAAATCCTATACACTTCCAGTACAAAACTTTGCAAAAACTGTACACACTCCTTCAGAAAACTGTACACAACATTGCATAAAATAACTCATTAACACTTCATTAAGACTCTTTTAATATGATTAACAAACTACCCAAAATCACCTTCATCTATGACAGAAGGAAAACTGCCTCCCCCAAGAAGAAGGCATCCCTAGAAATGAGAGTGTCCTCTGAAGGAAAGACTAAGTATATCTCTACAGGCATACACCTCTATCCCAATCAATGGAAGAACGGCTGTATCATCAACTGCCCTGATGCTTTGCAGCTGAGTCAGAAGCTCAACAGTCTCCTAGTAGATGTAAGACAGGCGCTACTAAAATGTGATGACCTCTCCATGCTCCCCAGGCTCCTTCACAGGGAAGAGAAGAGTACCTTTCTGGACTTCTGTGAGAAGAGGGCATGTAAAAGGAAGTATGGCAAGGAGAAGGATACACAGGAAAGGTATGACAGGTTTCTGAAGATGTTCGGAAGATGGGGAGTGATAAAGGAGTATGAAGATATTACTGAAGCTAACATCATCCTCTATGACAAATATCTTACCGGTCAGGGAATGAAAGCATACTCCAGATGGAACAACTACCACAGGTTCCTCAATTCCTTCATCATGGATGCAATGGACGCAGGGTTGCTGGAAAGAAATCCCTACAGATGGGTAAACATAGACAAAGGATATAATAAAAGGGTATAGAGAAAACAGTGAAAGAGCCTATTCCCGTGCATGAGAAATCAATATCCAAATCTGTTCCTGTACCAGAAAAGTCATTTCCCCAATCCTTATCCCCTGCGTCTATCAAGTGTACAAGCGAAAAACCACCTCAAAAGTCAGCACACAGAAGGAACTTTATGGATTGGATTGTGAGCCTGTTGGCAGGTGAATGAACGCATGAAATGAAAAATTGCTGCAAATTATTTGGACTATTTGGCGAAAAGTTGTAAATTTGCAGCCGAAAATGTGGCGAAAAGTTGCAAAACCGCCACAAAATACATTGCGAAAAGTTGTAATTATGCTAAAAAGAAAAGTATTACCACAAATAGAGGAATGGTATCAGGGAGGATGCAAAAAGGCTCTTTTGCTCACTGGTGCCAGACAGGTTGGCAAGACCACCGCAGTACGTGAGTTCGCAAAGTCACATTACACGCACTTCGTGGAAGTGAACTTCGTAAAACGTCCGATAGCACAGAAGGCCTTTGACGGCGATCTTGACACCAAAACTATCATCACCAACCTGTCGGCAATGGGTTTCGGACCGTTTGTCGAGGGAAAGACACTTGTTTTCCTTGATGAGATTCAGGAGTGTCCTAATGCCCGTACTGCCATCAAGTTTCTCGTTGAAGACCATACATACGACTATATTGAGTCTGGTTCCCTGTTAGGAATCAATTATAAG
>JAFVGS010000021.1 GCA_017474845.1 Prevotella sp. | reverse complement strand
GGTGTTGACAACCACGGTGGTGTTATATTCGATGCCGATGAAATTCTGCACCTTCGTCTTTTTCTTGACGGCGATGATCTTCAGATGGAATTCCTCGTAGAGATGAAGGTCGTTGGCGCGGAGTCCGACGAATTTCTCCGGAATGCGGAATTTATAGACACAATACGTGTCGTCTATACGAAAGAGGTCGGTCTTCACGCCCAGCTCCATCTGGCGTACCAGCGAACGGGCGGCACGCTCCTCCGGAATCAGGATCTTCTCGATGTCGAACGCCTGCAAGATGCTCTTGTGCACATAGTCATTGGCACGTGCATAGATGTGCTTCACACCCAGTTTCTTCAACAGCGCAACCACCCGGACGGAGGCTCCCAGATTGCTGCCTATCGCCACGATGACCACATCGACTTTCTTCAGCGGCAGCACCGTCAGGGCCAGTTCGTCGCAGGCGTCAATCTGAAACGCGGCATCGCAGATGTCCTTCACTCTCTCTACACGGCCGGCGTCGCTGTCAGCGGCAATGACCTCATGACCCAGGGCAGACATTTCGTCTACAAGCACCCTGCCGTATGTTCCTAATCCGATAATAGTCGGACGACAGTTCACGGCCTGCAAACTCCACACGGGTGGTGCCGTGGATGATAGCACGGATGTTGAGAACGGCTACGGCAAAGGCATTGACTTTCACGCCGCCTGCCGTCGACAGCGAAGCACCGCCTATCCACATCAATACCGTATAGATAAAGATAGACTGGATACACATGCTATTCAGGTTGACGCTGATGAATCCTGCCGTACGGGGACTGACGGCATTGAAGAATGCCTGGGTCAGTTTCTCATGTATCGGCATTCCAGCGCAACGTGGACCACAGCGAGGCCAGAGATTTCGAACTCACCATGTCCTGCACCTGCATCTGGTTGTAGATGCTCGTGTTTCCCATGAAGAAGAGAGCGAAGAAACTGGTGATGGTCATCACACCCAGTCCTCCGACCTGGATGAGCAGCATGATGACCAGTTGTCCGAAACTGGTAAACGTACTGGGCACGTCAATAGTCGTGAGTCCTGTCACGCAAACAGCACTGGTCGCTGTGAACAGCGAGTCTATCCAAGAGAGGTGGACACCCTGTTGAATGCAGCGGGGCATCAGCAGCATGCCAGAGCCAACCATGATGATGAGCATGAAACTGACGGCCATCATCAGGGCAGGGTTAGATTTTCTGCCTAATGAGGTGATGGCAGCGTCAGACAGTTCGATGAAAGAGATCAGGAACAATACCAACAGGTGAAACGCCCTGTTGTCGAGTATCTTCATCACGCCAATACTGTCGTCTATGCCGAGGAGATTGACGAAGATAGGAATCAGCGTAAGCGTCAATAATCCGTTGATGCTCCACCCCAAGAAACTATATGCCGATTTTCTCTTTCCACGTTTCGTCAGGAGCAGATGACCGATACGCTCTATCAGGAACATGTTCCAAGCCCAGAAATAGACCCAATTCAGTTCGTTTTTCAGCCGTGCCGACAACTCAAACCCGAATTCCAGGACGGCACCAACGATCATACACAGGGCAGCAACATGAGCCATAAAGGCAAAGACCTTTAACGCGATGTTGATACACGGTGCTACGTACTTCTTATGATAGAGCCTATAGTGCTGGGGTAAAGACAAAAACAAGCAAAATTTAACTTCGGTGGGCGCTGACGGATTCGAACCGCCGACCCTCTGCTTGTAAGGCAGATGCTCTAAACCAGCTGAGCTAAGCGCCCGTGTTTTCTTTTGCGGGTGCAAAGGTACGAATAATAATTGAGAATTGAGAATTGAGAATTGAGAATTACGGCCGCATTAACAGCTTTTAACCCTTTCAGGCAAAAAGGCGCTCGATATCGGCCTGCGGGAGGATGGAAAGGATGGGTTTGCCGTTAGGGGTGTAGTTGACATTGGAACAGGCAAAGAGCTCGTTGACAATCTGTTCCATCTCGTCGTTGGAGAGGACTTGGCCGTAGGGAACGGCAACGCTCTGGGCGAGGGAAAGAGCGATGTTTTTGTTTATTGTTAATAGTTTATTGTTTATAGATGATTTGTCTGAGGCGGAGTCGTCGCAGATAGAGTGATCTTCAGCATCAGTAACGATCTGCTGGAGGAGGGTGACAGGGTCGATGCCCTCGAGACCGGCAGGGATGCCGTTGATGGCAAAGGTGTTGCCGCCAAGGTCGGAGAGGTCGAAGCCGATGGCTGTGAGGCTGGGGAGTATCTGCTGAAGGATGACACACTCTGCAGGTGAGAAGCGGACAGACTCAGGGAAGAGCATCTGTTGGGTGGCAGCAGCATGGTTTTCAAGCTGCCCGAGATAGCGCTCATAGCGGATACGCACATCGGCACGATGCTGATCGATAATCATGAGGCCACTCTTGACGGCGGTCATGATGTAACAGCCCTTGTATTGGTAGTGGAGAGGAGAGAGATCGAATTGAGAATCAAGATTACTAAGATTCCCAGAGGAGACGCTTTCGCCAGAGGGAAATAGCGATTGATCTTCCTCACGAGAGGAAGAGGTGCTGGCAATGTCGTAAAGCTGTTCCCAATCGGAGGGAACATTCTTTTTGTTGACAGATGAAAAGTCTGAGCCGGAGTGAGATTCGCTGTGGGAGCGGAAGGGGTTATAGTCAGGGTTGTAGTTCACCTTGGGGGCGGAGATGGAATCGCGCTCAGGGTCGAAGACAGGGATGTCGGGTTTGCCCTGCACGTCGAAGTCGATGGCCGGCACGTCACAGAAACGGCCCAAGGCATCGCGAACGGTGGCAGTGAGCACCTGCCAGACGGCCTGCTCGTTCTCGAACTTAATCTCCGTCTTGGTAGGATGGATGTTCACGTCCACCGCAGCAGGATCGACATCAATATACAAGAAATAAGGCACCTGCATGCCTTCAGGTATCATGCGGTCATAGGCTGTGACAACGGCCTTGTGGAAATACGGATGCCGCATATATCGGCCATTGACGAAGAAGAAGTCATGACCGCTCTTCTTACGGGCTGTCTCAGGCTTGCCAACGAAACCCGTGATGTTGCAGAGTGTCGTCTGAACCTCTACAGGCAGGAGATCCTGTGAATACTGACGCCCATAGACATCAGTGATACGCTGACGCAGACTGGCGGGCTTGAGATTCTGGAGCTCTGCCCCATTATGGTGGAGAATGAAATGGATGTCGGGATAGACGAGCACGATGCGCTCAAAAGCCTGGAGGATATTGCTGAGTTCGGTGGCGTTGGACTTGAGGAACTTCCGGCGGGCAGGGACATTATAGAAGAGGTTGTCCACCTTGAAACTGCTGCCCAAGGGAGCGGCTGCGGGTTCCTGCGACACCACCTTCGAGGCGGCTATCTGGATGCGGGTACCTATCTCATCGTCAGCCATTCGGGTGAGCAGCTCCACCTGTGCCACAGCAGCGATAGAGGCGAGGGCCTCACCACGGAAGCCCATCGTATGAAGCGCAAAGAGATCGTCGGCCTTGCGGATCTTCGACGTGGCATGACGCTCAAATGCCAGACGGGCATCGGTCTCAGACATGCCCCTTCCGTCATCGATGACCTGGATCGACGTGCGCCCTGCATCAACGATGATCACATGGATGGTCTTGGCCCCTGCATCGACGGCATTCTCAACGAGTTCCTTCACGACGGAAGCCGGGCGCTGGATCACCTCACCAGCGGCAATCTGGTTGGCGACGCTATCGGGGAGAAGGGAGATGATGTCCGGCATTTTGTTTACGGTTTACAGTTTACAGATGATTACTCCCTTTCTTACCATTCTTATCCCGCCAGTTGAAGATATCATAACGATTGACGGGACGGACGTAGTCGTACCAGGCGAAGCCGGGAAGTCGCTTGCGGTCGGCAGGAATCTGGTTGAGCGGATACATCGTTCCGGTGGTCTTGGGCGTCCACACGCTCTCCAGCTTCTGGTCCTTGATGAACATGCGGAGCTCGGAGGTCTCCTGGTAGTTGTAGATAATAGGCAGTGTGTCGCCCTCCTCGAAGTAATAGCCGATGAGCACGTTGTCCTTTGCCTTTGCCTCACGGACCTTACCATCGACGAAATAGGAGAACATCTCACTGGATGACACCTGGTTGTAGCAGGCGGTATCAGACTTCAGCTGCTGGATGGAGAAACAGTTGCCGATGAGGTGGGTATGGTCGATGACGGAGTCACGCAGATAGACGTTGACGAGGTCGCCCACCAACTGCTGCCCGTTGTTCCACATGATAGGATCATGGTAGAGTGTGACACAAGAGTCCTTGGAGACGTAGACAAGCGAGTCGCAAACGGCCTGTATGTCCCGACGGAAGGCACGGACATGATGGTAGGCATGGAGCTTACGATAGACAGAGTCTGTCTCGATGTTGAAGGTGACAAGCTTGAACGTGTCGGCATGCATGAAGAGGGAGTCGCCCTGGGAGAAATCGATGGCCACAGCACTGTCAGTACACATCGCATAGCCGGTATTCTCATAATACTCACCGTAGTTGCCCGTGAGCTTGTTGCAATTGACGGAGTCGACATAGACCACATCGTAGAACGCCTGGCTGAAGCCCATCTTGCTGTCGTAGTAGATACTGTCGCCCACAAGCATCTTGCCATTGTTGGTAAGTATGGAACGGTTCATGAGGATGGAACGTTCGAGTTTCGTGTCGTAATAGCCCTGCTCAGAATAGATATGGTTGTCGCCGGAGATGATGTCGGAAGGTCCGACGATATGGGCCATCGAGTTGTGCGTATCGTAATAGAGGGTGTCAGTCGTGAGGAACATATCTGGATTCTTCATCTTCACATCGTAGTTGAAGACAGACATCTTCGTCTTCGTGTTGTACTCGCCCCAATCGGAGGTGAGCGTGGTTTTACCGTCGATCATCTTTCCGCCCTCGAAGAAGTAGATGTTGTCGTAGATGCGGTCGAAGTCGAGACTGTCTGTATAGAGCAGGGTCTTGCGATGTTTGAGCTCTACATTATAGCGGGCACGGGCCATCTGCTCATTGCCGTCGTAGTAGGCATAGTCGCTGAAGAGTGAGAGCGTGTCGCCCTGGTACATCTTCACATGCCCGAAGGCCTCGAAGGAGTTGGAGGCCTCGTAGAAATAGGCACTGTCGCAATAGAGGCGTGCCCCCTGGTGGGTAAAGTGCACCTTGCCGTTAAGGATGGTAGCATCGGCATTAACATGCTGGTCGTAATGGAGCACGTCGGCGTGGACGAGGTAGACACGGGAGTCCTGCACCTTCGCCCGTCGGGCAGGGCGCTTCGTCTTTCCCTTCTGGGCATAGGCGTCAAGACTGGTGTAACACACCAGTACACATAACAGCCCCATCAGATATAGGAAAGACCTTCTCACCCTTTCACTTTTTTACCTTTTTACTTTTTTACCCTTACTTAATCCAGCCTTCGTACTCGAACTTGCAGTCGAGATAATCGCTGTTGAGACGGGTGTAGACACTCTTGATCTTGTCGACCACCCACTGGTGGACACGGTCGTTCTGGCGATGCTCGAGCACTACGTCCTTCAGTGTCTGGAAGTCCTCGGAGATAGAGGCCTTATGACCCTCTATCCTACTCTTCAGCTTCGCGATGACACAGACAGTCTTACCACGCTGGTTGATCAGCTGGAAGGCGTGTGATACCTGTCCAACCTGCATTGTGTCGATCACCTTAGCCACCTCGGGCGGCAGGTCCTGCATCTTGAATCGGGAGGTGATACGGCCTGTCTGCGGATCACTGTTCGACATCAGGCCTTTGTTATTGCGGGTGTCCTTGTCGTCGGAGAGCATCGAGGCAGCATCCTCAAAAGAGAACTTCCCTGCACGGATATCGTCAGCGATGGAATCGAGACGTGCCTGCGTACTCTCGACAGCCTCGTCGGAAACGACAGGCTTGCGGAGGATATGGCGCACATTGACCTTATCGCCACGCTTCTCGATGAGCTGGATGATATGGAAGCCGAACTCCGACTCCACAATCTTCGATACCTTCTTGGGGTCGGTGAGGTTAAAGGCCACCGTAGCGAAGGCAGGGTCGAGCATACCACGACCGGAGAGACCCAGTTCACCACCACGACGGGCCGTACCCGGGTCTTCAGAATAAAGACGAGCCAGCGTAGAGAACGAGGCATCGCCACGATTCACACGATCGGTATATTCACGGAGCTCATCCTTCACACGGTTCAACTCCTCGACTGGGATCTTTGGCGTCATCTGAACAATCTCCACCTCCACCTCCGTGGGGACAAAAGGCAGACTGTCTTCCGGCAGATCCTGGTAATAACGGCGTACATCAGCAGGGGTGACGGCGATATCCTCAACGAGTTTACGCTTCATCCTCTGCACCATCTGACGGTCTTTCAGGTCCTCACGCAGGTCACTGCGGATCTGCGACAGGGGCTTATGACGATACTCCTCGAGACGTTCACGGGAGCCGTCAACCATTTCGAGCCAGTAGTTGATATACTGTTCGACCTCTGAGGCCACGTCGGCATCCGTCACCTCGATACTGTCGATCTGTGCCTGATGCTTGAACAGCTTCTGTACGGCAATCTGCTCAGGGATCATACAGTCCGGATCTCCATTCCATTTCTGTCCCTCCATAGCTGCCTGCATACGGAATGTCTCAACGTCGGACTTCAGAATGGCCTCATCGCCAACGACCCAGATAACCTCGTCGATGACGGTACCCATGTGGACAGAGTCTTTGGCTGTGGAATCGGCAGAGAGCCCGGAAGTTCCAGAGACTCCGGATAGTCCAGGATTACCAGTAAAGGCTGATCCCAGGAAAGGGACAGCCATTAATAGGATTATGATCAGATTTCTTGTTGTCTTCATCAGTGCTGGTTTACTGTTTTCAATACATCATCATATACCTTGACGGCGTAGCGCTGGCGGAGGTCTGCCACCCACTGCTGCTCAAGAGCCTGTTGGTAGTCCTCAACCACCTGGCTGCGCACATCGGTATAATCCTCAGGCATCTTCAACTTCTTGCCATATACGGCGTCGATGGGATAATCCCTATTGACTTCAACGGGCTGGTCGAGTGCTGTACGGAAGATCTTATGATCGACCAGACGGCTATCACCAGGTTTGAAGAGTCCCTGTTCCACCCGGATGCGGATGACAGAGTCGGGGTTGAAGGTCTGACGGAGGACACCAGCCCACTGACCGAACGGCAGCCCCTTGACACAGCGCTTCACGGCCTTGACGTCAGCCTTGTCCTTCACATGATAGGCGATGCCCTTGAAGCGGGGCTCCGGCCACTTATAGTCCTTCCGATGAGTCCGGAACCAGGTGTCGAGGGCTGCCTCGTCCTTAGACGCTTTCTCCCATACCTGACGGTTGCTGATCTCATAGACCAGCAGGCCATCATGATACTCCTGGATGAGGTATTTCATGTCGGAGTCGACAGCACCCAAGGAATCAGCGCGACGGGCCATGTATTGCTCTTCCGTCATCTGACCACTCGATACGACGCTCTGGATCTTTTGACGTGCAATGGCCTCTCGGATACCCTGCTTCTCGAACGAGCTCACAATCTGTTCCTGGAGTTCCTCAAAAGGCTCAAGCTGCTTCCGGCCTTTCATCAGGATGATGTGATAGCCGTCGGGACCCAGCACTGGACGGCTGAGCTCACCAGTCTGAAGGGCATAGGCAGCCTCCTCAAACTCTGGATAGACCTGATTGGGCCCTATCCACGTCAGCTCACCTCCCCTGGCAGCACTACGACGGTCCTGAGACACATTCTTACAGAGCTCGGCAAAGTCGGCACCCTGTTTGAGGGCCTGCCAGACGGAGTCTGCCCGCTGGGCGACTTTAGCCTGTTCCTCAGGCGTAGCCTTGGTGGAGAGACGGAGGAAGATATGTGCAGGAAGGATGAGCCCTTTCTCACCAATCTGTTCCTTCGCACGGTCATAAGCCTTGCGAGCCTCAGCCAACACCTCTGCATCAGTGGTCATCGTGGGTAGTACCTGCTGGTCACGATAGGTGGCATACTCATTCTTGAACGACGTAAGCGTGTCGAGCTTGGCATCAAGCGCAGCAGCCACCTTCATCTTGTAAACGGCATAGAGGTCGGCATACTCCTCGACATTCTTCTTGTCGATCACGCCGTCGCTGTTGTTCTTGTTGAATGAATACTCAAACTCTGAGCGAGTCACGTCCACACCGTTGACGGTCATCACCACAGGGTCTGTCTGCGCCATTGCGGCTGTGCTCATCAGACAGGCCGCCAGTATCATCTTAAATTTCATCTGCTTAATTCGTGAAATTCGTTTATTTCGTTGTTTTATATAATCAGTCGTTGGGACGACTATAGTTCGGTGCCTCACTGGTGATGGTGATGTCGTGCGGATGACTCTCGTTGACACCGGCATTGGTGATACGGGTGAACTTCGCATTGTGGAGTTGTTCGATGGTAGCGGCACCACAATAGCCCATGCCAGAGCGCAGGCCACCCACCATCTGATAGATCACCTCCTGCACCGTTCCCTTGTAAGGCACACGTCCGGCGATGCCCTCGGGCACCAGCTTCTTCACCTCCTTTGTGTCACCCTGGAAGTAACGGTCCTTAGAGCCGTGCTTCTGTTCCATTGCTTCGAGGGAGCCCATGCCACGATAGCTCTTGAACTTACGACCGTTGTAGATGATCGTGTCGCCAGGACTCTCTTCGGTACCAGCGACGAGCGAACCCATCATCACGCAGCTGCCACCAGCGGCAAGGGCCTTGACGATATCTCCAGAATAGCGCAGACCACCATCGGCAATGAGGGGCACTCCTGTTCCTTTCAACACACTGTAGACATCGTAGATGGCACTGAGCTGTGGAACACCCACGCCAGCCACCACACGGGTGGTGCAGATGGAACCCGGACCGATACCCACCTTGATGGCGTCGGCACCGTTGTCGATCAGCATCTTCGCAGCCTCGCCCGTAGCGACGTTACCTACAACAATGTCGATATTTGGGAACATCTTCTTGGCCTCGACCAGCTTCTCGATCACAGACTTCGAGTGACCATGGGCCGTGTCGATGACGATGGCATCAGCGCCAGCATCGACGAGGGCCTGCATACGGTCGAGCGTATCGACTGTCACACCCACACCTGCTGCCACGCGTAGACGACCCTTCTCGTCCTTACAGGCCATAGGCTTGTCCTTGGCCTTCGTGATATCCTTATAGGTGATCAGTCCGATAAGACGGTTGTCCTTGTCCACCACGGGCAGTTTCTCGATCTTGTTCTTCTGCAGGATCTCCGCTGCCGCCATCAGGTCGGTCTGCTGATGGGTGGTCACGAGATGATCCTTCGACATGATCTCCTCCACAGGACGGTCCAGGCGACGCTCGAAACGGAGGTCACGGTTGGTGACGATACCCACGAGGTGTTTCTCGTCGTCGACCACGGGGATACCACCTATATGATATTCCGACATGATGTCGAGTGCCTGAGCCACCGTCGAACCCATAGGAATGGTCACGGGGTCATAGATCATACCGTTCTCAGCACGCTTAACGATGGCCACCTGACGGGCCTGGTCCTCGATGGACATGTTCTTGTGGATCACGCCGATGCCACCTTCACGGGCGATGGCGATGGCCATCTGCGACTCTGTCACCGTATCCATGGCAGCCGTCACAAAGGGCACGTTCAACTCGATGTTGCGTGAAAAACGGGTTTTCAACTCTACTGTCTTTGGCAGTACCTCAGAATAAGCTGGAATCAAAAGGACGTCGTCGAATGTGAGGCCGTCCATCACGATCTTGTCTGCAATAAATGAAGCCATATCTTTTACTTTTTTACCTTTTTACTTTTTTACCTTTAATTCGCCATTTCCGAGAGGAACTTAATCCTCACGAGACGGATCTCATCCTCCGAATACTCGTCGCCCAGTTCCTGCTGCGCCACACTCAGACGGTCGGTATCCGACTCACAGAAATAGTCGTAGATGTCATCGACATGATCCTCGTCCATCACTTCGTCGAGGAAGTAGTCGATATTGAGTTTCGTGCCACTGTAGACGATGGCTTCCACCTCGTCCAACAGATCTTCGAACTCGATGCCCTGAGCTGTCGCAATGTCATCGAGGGCTATCTGACGGTCGATGCTCTGGATGATCTTCACCTTCAGCATCGACTTCTTCGCCACCGTCCTGACGCGCATGTCCACCTGGCGCTCAATCTCATTCTCCTCACAATAGTTACGGATCAGGTCGACAAACTCCTTGGCGTAAGGTTGTTTCACCTTACCCTCGCCCACACCCTGGATATTCTTCAGTTCCTCGAGCGTGACGGGATAGTCTGTGGCCATCTGTTCGAGCGACACATCCTGGAAGATGACATACGGCGGACGCTCCAGCCGCTTCGACACCTTCTTGCGTAACTCGCGCAGCATCGCACTCAGCGTGGGGTCGAGGGCGCTGATGCCTCCCTCCTGATCCGGCAGCTCGTCGTCGCCAGTGAACTCTGCGTCCTTCACGATCATGAACGACTTGGGCGATTTCAGGAACTTCTTTCCCGCAGGCGTCACTTTCAGCAGTCCGTAGTTTTCCACCTCCTTCAGCAGATAGCCTGCTATGAGAGCCTGACGGATGACTGGATTCCAGATTTTCTCATCCTCGTCGGCTCCGGCTCCGAAGTTCTCAAAGTCCTCATGGTGGTGGGCGATGATCTCGTCCGTTTCCTTACCCGTGATGAAGTCGATGACATAGTCGGCACGGAAGTTCTCCTTGATCTCGAGGATGGCCTTCAGGGCGATGACCAGCTGGTCCTTCGCCTCGATCTCCGTCTTGGGATGCAGGCAGTTGTCGCAGTTGCCGCAATTGTCTTTCGGATAGGTCTCACCGAAATAGTGCAACAGCATCTTCCGCCGACAGATCGACGTCTCTGCATAGGCCGCCGTCTCCACGAGCAGCTGACGGCCGATATCCTGTTCGGCCACAGGCTTACCCTCCATGAACTTATCGAGTTTCTGCAGGTCCTTGTTCGAATAGAAGGCGATGCAGAGGCCTTCGCCTCCGTCACGTCCCGCACGGCCTGTCTCCTGATAATATCCCTCCAGCGACTTGGGGATGTCGTAGTGGATCACGAAGCGCACGTCGGGTTTGTCGATACCCATGCCAAAGGCGATGGTAGCCACGATCACGTCGATGTTCTCCATCAGGAAGTCGTCCTGCGTCTGCGTACGCGTGGTAGAGTCGAGTCCGGCATGATAGGCAGCCGCCTTGATCTCGTTGGCCTTCAGCACGGCAGCCAGCTCCTCCACCTTTTTGCGCGACAGACAATAGATGATGCCGCTCTTGCCTGGGTGCTGCTTGATGAACTTGATGATGTCCTTGTCCACATCCTTCGTCTTCGCGCGCACCTCGTAATAGAGGTTCGGACGGTTGAAGGAGCTCCTGAACTCCTTAGCTTCCGTCATGCCGAGATTCTTCTTGATATCGCTCCTCACCTTGTCTGTAGCCGTAGCCGTCAGCGCGATGATGGGCGCCTTGCCGATCTCGTTCACAATGGGACGGATGCGACGGTACTCCGGACGGAAGTCGTGGCCCCACTCAGAGATACAGTGGGCCTCGTCGACGGCGTAAAACGAGATCTTCACCGTCTTCAGGAACTCTACATTGTCCTCCTTCGTCAACGACTCTGGAGCCACATACAGCAGTTTTGTGTGCCCTGCAAGGATGTCAGACTTCACCTGGTCGATGGCGGCCTTGTTCAGCGACGAGTTCAGATAGTGGGCCGTCCCCTCGTGCTCACTGAGGTTAGTGATGACATCCACCTGGTTCTTCATCAGGGCAATCAGCGGTGAGATGACAATGGCTGTACCTTCCATCAGCAGCGACGGCAGCTGATAGCACAGCGACTTACCGCCACCCGTGGGCATCAGCACGAACGTGTCATTACCGTCCAGCAGGTTCTGGATGATCTGCTCCTGGTCTCCCTTGAACTTGTCGAAGCCGAAATACTTCTTCAGCGCTTCTGTCAGATTTCTCTTTTCATTCATATCTGTTTAGTCATTAGGCTTTTCTTTTTCTACTGCATACGCGACTGCGCCAGCTGTTCCTGGACATACTCTGGCGTTACGCTAAATTTCTTTACTTTCTGCGAGGGCAGAGAGTACATGGAATCCATCATTACATTCTCCACGATCGAACGCAGGCCACGGGCACCAAGCTTGAACTCTATCGCCTTCTCCACGATCACGTCGAGGGCTTCCTGCGTGAACTCCAGCTGGACACCGTCGATCTCGAAGAGCTTCTTATATTGCTTTACAATCGAGTTCTTCGGCTCTGTCAGGATTCTCTGCAGAGCCTCCTTGTCGAGCGGGTTCAGATAGGTGAGCACGGGCAGACGGCCGATGATCTCGGGAATCATGCCGAAGGCCTTCAGATCCTGCGGCTGCACATACTTCATCAGATCCTTCTTGTCGATCTTCTGCACGTTCTGCACAGAGTTGTATCCCACCACATGTGTGTTCAGGCGCTGGGCGATCTTCCGTTCGATGCCGTCAAAGGCACCACCGCAGATGAACAGGATGTTCCTCGTGTCGACGTGGATATAGTCCTGGTCCGGATGCTTGCGTCCACCCTTGGGCGGCACATTGACGATCGTACCTTCCAACAGTTTCAGAAGACCCTGCTGCACGCCTTCGCCACTCACGTCACGCGTGATGGAAGGATTGTCCGACTTCCGTGCGATCTTGTCGATCTCGTCAATGAACACAATACCCTGCTGAGCCTTCTCCAGGTTGTAGTCAGCCACTTGCAGCAGACGCGTGAGGATACTCTCCACGTCCTCACCCACATAGCCGGCCTCCGTGAGCACCGTCGCGTCGACGATGGCGAAAGGCACGTCGAGCAGTTTCGCGATGGTACGCGCCAGCAGTGTCTTTCCCGTTCCTGTCGAACCCACCATGATGATGTTCGACTTCTCGATCTCCACACCGTCCTTGTCGGGTGCCTGTCCGAGTCGCTTATAGTGGTTGTATACCGCAACCGAGAGATAACGCTTCGCCTCATCCTGTCCGATGACGTATTCGTCGAGGTAGGCCTTGATCTCTTTCGGTTTCGGCACCTTTTTCTTCTTATCTTCTGCGGGGACGGCACTACTGCTGCCATTCAGCCTCGGCATATTCTCCTGCACGATGCGGTAGGCCTGCTGGGCACAGTCCTCGCAGATATATCCGTTCAGTCCTGTAATCAGCAGCTTGACCTCCCGTTCGTTCCGTCCGCAGAAGCTACATTCTTTTCTTAATTTCGCCATTCTTTACTTCTCACTTCTTACTGTTTCCTGCTCAGCACCGTGTCGATCATGCCGTAGGCCTTCGCCTCCTCGGCAGTCATCCAGTAGTTACGGTCCGAGTCTGCATACACTTTGTCATAGGGCGTATGCGAGTGTTCTGAAATGATGGTGTAGAGCTCCTTCTTGAACTTCAGGATCTCCTTCGCCTCGATCTCAATGTCCGAGGCCTGTCCCTGTACGCCTCCGAGGGGCTGGTGAATCATCACACGGCTGTGGGGCAGGGCCGAGCGCTTGCCCTCCTTGCCTGCCACGAGCAGCACGGCACCCATCGAGGCAGCCATACCCGTACAGATGGTGGCCACATCGGAGGAGATGAACTGCATCGTGTCGTAAATGCCCAGTCCAGCCGTCACACTGCCACCAGGCGAATTGATGTAGATCGAGATATCCTTGCCCGAGTCCACGGAATCCAGGTACAGCAACTGTGCCTGCAGCGTATTGGCGGTATAGTCGTCAATCTGTGTACCAAGGAAGATGATGCGATCCATCATCAGTCGTGAAAAGACGTCCATCTGTGTCACGTTCAACTGACGCTCCTCGAGGATATAGGGATTGAGATACTGAGCCTGAGCTGCCATCACTTCGTCAACGGTCAGTCCGTCCATGCCTAAATGGCGGACTGCATACTTCCTGAAATCATTTCTATCGTTCATCATTCTAATACCTTCTTTATTCATTAATACCTTAATTCTTTATTCATTATTCATTAAAAAAAGCGGTCATCGACCTTTTTCGTTTGTGTTTGGGACACAAAATTACATAAAAAAGTCGATAACCACTCTAATTTAGGGGTTATTTTTTCCTAAAAATACTTATTTTTCTTGCATTGCCTTGTTAAACTCCTCCAAACTAACTGCTTTCGTGGTCAGTTTGACGACAGTTTTGAGCTTTTCGACGAGTTTCTGGTCGACGGCGCGATCCACAAATCCATCAACGTTCTCACGCTTCTTCATCTGCTCGGCGGCATAATTCTCCAGCACGTCATCGGGTACGTTCGACATACCATACTGAGCGAACTGCTGACGGATGGCGTCCTTGGCGACGGCCTTCAGGTCGGCTTCCTCCACCTTGATCTCGTTGGCAGCCACGAGCTGCTCCTTGATCAGGTGCCACTTCAGCTCCTTCATGCTGCCCTCGAAATTCTTCTCCACATAGTCAGCGCCCTTGTCCTGGTTGTTCTGGAGCATCACACGCTTCAACAGAGCCTCAGGGAACGTCACTTCGCCCACCTTCTTCTCCATATACGCGCGTAAGTCCATCAGGAACTTATAGTCGCTGTTGGCCTGCAGCTGGGGCTTGATGGTCTCGGCGATCTTCTCACGGAAGGCCTTCTCGTCCTTCACCTCGCCGACGCCGAACACACGGTCGAAGAGAGCCTGGTTGATCTCTGCGGGCTGGAAGTGACGGATCTCGTTAATCTGATAGCTGAAGTCGCTGGCCAGATCCTTCACGTCGTCCTTCTGCACCTTCAGCAGGGCAGCCACCTCGGCGTCGTTGTCGGGATAGGCCTTCTTCGGGTTGAAGGTGATGACATCACCCTTCTTCGCACCGTCGAAGAGCTTGCGCTGTTTCTCCTCCTTGATATAGGCTGGCATGATCATGGCTGCCTCGTTGGTGAGACCGCCCTCCTTCGTGTTACCCTTCTCGTCGAGCTCGCGCAGCTCACCGGTCATCGTGTCGTTACCGCTGAATGTCTCTGCCTGCTGGAACTCACCAGCCTGCGAGGCGTACATCTGCACCTGGTCGTCCACGAGCTTGTCGTCGACCTTGATATCATAATACGTGATCTTGTCCTTGTCTGACAGTTCAGCCTTCATCTCAGGAGCCACAGCGATGTCAAAGACGAACTCCAGCTCGCCATCCTTCTCAAAATCCTGGGGCTTCTGCTTCTCCTGGTTCGGCAGGGGCTCACCCAGCATCTGGATCTTGTTCTCCTGGATATAGCCATAGAGCTTCTCGCTGATCAGGCGGTTCACTTCCTCCACCTTCACGGCGGTACCATACTGACGCTTGATCATTCCCATGGGCACCTGACCCGGACGGAAACCGGGCACCTGGGCCTTCTTACGATAGTCTTTCAGTGTCTTCTCAACCTTCTCCTGATAGTCGGCGGGCTCGATGACCATAGTCATGACGCCATTGATTTTATCAGGGCAATCAAATGTAATTTTCATCTTTCTTTATACCTTATTATATTATATGTTCAAATTTTAGGGTGCAAAAGTACAATAATAAATTAAGAATTAAGAAACAGAAAACAAGATTTTAAAATAAATTAAGGGTTTTAAGAAACGAATTTGAATAATATGAATAATTTTATCCACAAATATGAATAATAATATGTCTGCGAATAGAAAATATTATATTAATTCGTGAACAGAATTATTCACATTATTCACATTCGTTTCCAAAAGTCCATATTCGTTTCCAAAAGATCAGCTTTCCGATTCTTCTTTGGCTTTTCTTTCCTCTTCAAGCAGTTGGAAGTCCTTCTGGCGGAGCACGAACGAGTCAGTGAGGTACTTCTCACGCACGATCTTGTTCTGCGCCAGCTCCTCAGGCGATCCCTGGAAGAGAATGCGACCCTCAAACAACAGATAGGCACGGTTCGTTATACAGAGCGTGTCCTCCACGTTGTGGTCGGTGATGAGGATGCCGATATTGCGGTCCTTCAGTTTCCATACGATGAACTGGATATCCTCCACAGCGATGGGGTCGACGCCGGCGAAGGGCTCGTCGAGCATGATGAACTTCGGTTCGATGGCCAGACAACGGGCGATCTCCGTCCTTCGGCGCTCACCGCCCGACAGCTGGTCACCCTTGTTCTTGCGCACCTTGCCCAGACGGAACTCCTTGATCAGCTCCTCGAGCTTCTCTAGCTGGTAGTCGCGTGGCTTGCCCGTCATCTCGAGCACGGAGAGGATATTGTCCTCGACGCTCATCTTCCGGAACACGCTCGCCTCCTGCGCCAGATAGCCGATGCCGGCACGGGCACGCTTGTAGACAGGATACTTCGTCACCTCCTCGTCGCCCAGGTAGATATGTCCGCCGTTGGGCACGATCAGGCCTGTGGTCATATAGAACGAGGTGGTCTTGCCGGCACCGTTGGGACCCAGCAGACCCACAATCTCACCCTGCTTCACGTCGAAGCTCACGTCGTTCACAACGGTACGCTTACCATACCGCTTGATGAGTCCCTCCGTGCGCAACACCAACTTCTCCTGTGGCTGCTCTTGGGACTGTATCTGTGGCTGATTTTCTTCCATAATCGTGTGCAAAATTAATAAAAAAAAGGATAACGGACAATGGATAATGGATAATTTTGTGCGGCGGCAGCAAATTTTTCACTTTTCACTCTTCACTTTTCACTTCTTTTTGCTATCTTTGCACCATCAACAAAGCAATAGCAATATGAACAGCAAAGACTACGAAGCCCGGATTCAGGAACTGGAGGCGCAAGTGAAAGGGCTTCAGGAGGCCAACGTGAACCTCATCAACCGCAACATGCAACTCGGCCAGATGGTCGACGCCTACTATGACGTCCGCCGTCGCATCGAAATGCTCAAAGACCTCGTCATACGCCACAAGGAACTGCTCAAGGAAGCCGACCTGCGCGACGACGACGAACTCATGGCCGTCATCGAGACGAAACTCGAGACAGGCCAGAACTACACCAACCCCGACTTCGGGCTAAAGGATATGGCAGAGCTTATCGGCACCACGCAGACGCGCATCGTGGAACTCTTCCGACGCTCCACTCTCCACAAGTCACTCGACGACTATCTCGACTATCTGCGCCTGCTCCGTTCGATGTTCTTTCTACAGACACAGCCCTCATGGAGCATCGCGGCCTGTGCCCAGGAAGCCGGCTTCACCGTCATCCGTTCCTTCAACCGCAAGTTCCAGGACGCCATCGGCATGACGCCCCACGAGTTCCGCATGCTCTGCGAGAACAACAAAATTAATTCATGACTTTGTAGAACAGTCCGAGCATGTTCTGGGCATCGTTCTTGTCCAGCGGCTCTTCGTCAGCGCTTACGCCCGTCTCCTCGAAGCACTCGCCGTGCTGGTCGTAATAGCGTCGCCACTCCCATTGTTCGTTCTCCTCGGCGCACTTGCAGTAGTAGAACAGCAGGTCGCCGCTGTAGGTGTCGAACAGATACTCTACGTAGCTGTCAAAACCCATCCGCTGGCGATGCTCCGAGATGAAGTAGCAGTAGTTGTCGTGCCGTCTCTGATCTGGCAGATCTATCACCCTCGTGTCGAAGAAGAACTTATACTCGGTGGTCATGGGCGGCCACAGTGTGCCCTGATCGTGCAGCACGATGCGCACGTTCCGTTTCTGATACTCATGCTCCTCCTCGGCTATTCTCTTCTTCGCCTTGGCATACAGCGAGCGGATATACGCCTTCTGCTGATCCTTCGAGCGAGGCCCCACTAACGGCGTGGCCGTCTTCGGAGCTGCCGGTGCATCGGTCATCGTCCCTTCGCGGGTGATGAGCACGCCCTGCGTCATCGTCTTGAACAGGCCGATATACCGTTTGGCATCCTTCTGTTCTCCCTCGGGCGAACTCCACGTGTTCGACGTGTTGTGCTTCTCCTCGATGAGCAGCCCCTCGGGATCATAGTAGTAGCGCGACTCCACCACGAAGCCCGCGTCCGTCTCGCCGCGCCTGTAGCAGAACATCAGCGTGCTGTCCTTCGGGTTGATCAGCATCTCACGATAGCGCGTGTGCTGGTGGGCCGTCCAGTTCTCAACGATGAAGTAGGGACGGTTCACCTCGATGCCGCCCAGGGTGTCGGAGTCGAAATAGATCGATGTCCCATCCCACTCCGTGATGTCCGCCTGAGCCTCGAGCACGTCGTTGTACTCGATCCAGAGATCCCTCGGCGACTGGCCGTTCTTGCCGTTCTTCGACATCTTCTGTTTCGCTTCCGCATAGGCGCTGCGAATCTCCGCCATACGCGCCTCCTTCTGTTCCTGAGTCAGTTTCGACATCGCCCGTGGTTCTTCCGTCTGGGCATATCCGGCTGCTGACACCGTCGCCAGCACCAAGCTGAGAATGATCTTTTTCATGTCCGTCATTTTTTCTGTTCACTAATCTTCTGCAGGTTCACCCACTCGCCCTTCCTGCCTTTCTGCACCAGTCGGGCCCGTTCTACGCGCATCACCTCGGGCACCTCGTTCAGCCCGCCGTGCTTCGACGAGGCATCGACGAAGGCCTTGCCGCCACTGGGCAGGATGACCGCCACGAGGAAGGTCGAGAACTTGCTGACCGAGGGGAAATTATAGGGCAGCATTCCCAGGTCGCGAGTCCTGAGCATCACGGGGGTTGCCGTGAGCCCCGCCTCGCGGAGCGACTGGATGAGCAGCAGGTTGATGTCGGCGTTCGATCCGGCGCCGTTCTTCAGCGTCTCTGCCGTCGAAGCGGGACTCAGCGCATACTTGCCGTTCCACTTCACCTTACTCATCACCAGCTGACACACTGCCGCGGCACGCACACGCTGGTCGGCGACCTCATCCAGCTTGGCCTCCTTCAGTTCGTCGGTCAGCGGACTGTGGTCGTTCAGATGCGCGCCCAGATCGTCAGAGTCGAGGATCATCTCCTCTATCTGATCCCACGTCTTGGCATAGTCCATCTGTCCCATTCCGCGCAGTCGGTAGGTCTTCAGCTCAGCCGTGATGCCTGCCCAGAGGTCCTGCACGTTCCACGTATAGCCGTCGTTCGGCATGCCCTTCAGGTTGCGCCCCACGTAGACATAGTGGTTGGTGGTGACCGTCATGGGCTTGGCCAGCGGGTCGCTCTCCACCTTATAGTTCATCGAGCCGGCGGTGCAGGTGTGCGTCAGGCGCTGGATGCCGTGATCCTCGATGTTGAAGATGAGGAAGGTGGGGATGTTCATGTCCAGCTTGGCAAAGGCCACGGGGATGTCGCACTGGCCATACCAGTCGTGCAGTTCCCAAAAGAGCTGGCTGTGGATCGTGTACTCGTATTCGAACACCGTCCCCTCCTTCACGTTGGGCACGAGGAACTCCACCTGGTAGTTATGCTCGTCGATCTTCGTCGTCTTGATGTCGCTCTTCTTCAGCGAGGTCTTCACCGTCTTACCGCCTTCCAGGTTGAAGGCCGTCGCCTTGATACTCTCCACGCTCTCGTCGCCATCGGTGCCGAAGACGCCCTCCGACATCGAGCCGGCCTCCTCGCCGAAATACGAGTCGCCGCTGGCCCTGTTCATCGGGATCGTCGCAAACGACGTCCTCAGGCCGCTGATGTTATTGCCTACCGACATACCCACCTGATAGGGCACGACCACGTAGGCGAACCGTGCGCCGCCGGGCTTCAGCACCTTGATGCGCACCTTCTCATGGTAGTCCACCAGATAGCTGGTCATCTGCACGGTATATTCCACATCGGTCAGCCGGCACAGCACCACGGCCTTTGCCTCAGGCTCCGGCTCATAGACCGTCATCTGCAACTCCTCCTTCGTCGGCTTGCCGAACTTCATGTTCACCTGATTCTGTGCCGACACCGCCACGAAGGGCCACGCCAGCATAACGAACAGTCCAAAAAACAATCCTTTTCTCATAGTCCTAATCTTATAAAGTTTCTTTCAAGCCACAAAATTACACTATTTCTTTTAATGCGCCAAAGGATTTCCGCAAAAATCTTTTTTTGTTGGCCTGAAATCCTGCCTCAGTACCCCGACTTTCGTAAAAGTATACTTCCAGCGCCGTAAAAGTATACTTCCAGCGCCGTAAAAGTATACTTCCAGCTCCGTAAAAGTATACTTCCAGATTTCTGGCACTACTGGCGCCCGATTGCAAACTAATATCAGCAAATCTTTGGCTACTTTTCTTTCTCAATTATCAATATGTCAGAATGGTTAGATTGCATTTTCTTTGGATTTTTTTGTGGTGTCGGAAAAAAGTTGTACCTTTGCATCCGCAAAGGACATCATTTAGGAAATGGAAATGAGAAAATCAATACATCATCTTGTGTGGACGGCTACCGTCGCCCTTGTGTGCGGGCTGCTGCTGTCGGCCTGTAGCAAGGACGAGGACGAGAAGGAGCCAAAGAAGCGCACGGTACTCATCTACATGTCGGCAGAGAACTCGCTGTCGCTCTCGCTGTCGCCCTATGCGTGGTATGACCTCGAGGAGATCAAGGAGGGCTCGAAGCTGCTGACGGAAAACGACCAGCTTATCGTGTGGTTCGACCGTGCGAGGGAGGGCGAGCTGCCCTGGCTGGCGCGCATCGTGAACGGAGAGCTGAAGGACTCGGTGTCGATCGCCGACATGCAGATCAGCGACAAGGACGAGTATTCGAGCGACCCGCACGTGTTCGAGAAGGTGCTCTCGTACGCCTTCAGCCACTATCCCGCCACGGAGGGCTACGGGCTGGGGCTCTGGAGCCACGCCTCGGGCTGGGTGATAGAAGACTCCGTCGCCTATACGAGGGCTTACGGCGTGGACAACGGCAGGAACACGGAATCAAACATAGGCCCCTGGCTGAACCTGCCCACCATCCGCCGCGTACTGGAGAACCAGCCGCATCTGGAGTTCATCTTCGCCGACTGCTGCAACTTCATGTGCCTGGAGTCAGCGTACGAGCTGCGCAAGGTGACGGACTATGTCGTGGCCTCGCCCGCAGAAATCCCCGACCCGGGGGCCCCCTACTCCTTGGTGGTGCCCGAGATGTTCAAGCGCCAGGACGCCGCGAAGGGCATCATGCGGCAGTATGCCGAATTCTATCCGAACTACCTGCCGCTGTCGGTGGTGAAGACGAGCGACATGGAGGCGCTGGCAGAGGCGACGCGCAACGTGCTGAAGCAGATCTGCAGCCGCTACGACATCAAGCCAACAGAGCAATATCTGGACATGATGGAACTGATACATTATTATAATGACTATAAGTCGAGGTTCTACCCGTATTACAACATCTTCTTCGATGCCGGCGACTTCGTGAAGCGCTATGCCACCGACGAGGAGTACAAGGAGTGGAAAGCGGTGCTCGACCGTGTGGTAGTAGACAAGGCGTTCGCCACAAGCTGGACGGTGAACAAGAATTGGTACACCCACTACACTGACTTCGAGATGACGGAGGAGAGATATCACGGCGTGTCGATGTTCGTGCCCCAGGATCCGGATTTAGGGCTCTACGGGAAGTACAACAAGGACATCAAGAAGTTGGCATGGTGGTGGAAAGTGTGGGAATGAAAGGAAGTTAAGGAAGTTAAAGAAGTTAGAGGAAGTTAAAGGACAAATGATCATACTGAAATATTTGGCGATATTGGGGCGGTACCTGATCGTGATGGGGCGGACGTTCTCGGTGCCCGAAAAGATGCGCATGTTCTTCAAGTCGTATGTGAAGGAGATGGCGCAGCTGGGCGTGAACTCCATCGGCATCGTGCTGCTCATATCGTTCTTCATCGGAGCCGTGATCTGCATCCAGATGAAACTGAACATCCAGAGCCCGTGGATGCCAAGATGGGTGTCGGGATACACGACGCGTGAGATCATGCTGCTGGAGTTCTCGAGCTCGATCATGTGTCTGATCCTCGCCGGAAAGGTGGGGTCGAACATCGCCTCGGAGCTTGGCACGATGCGCGTCACCCAGCAGATCGACGCCCTGGAGATCATGGGCGTGAACTCTGCCTCGTATCTCATCCTGCCGAAGATCATGGGCATGCTGACAATCATGCCGTTCCTCGTGATCTTCTCTTCGGCCACAGGCATCCTCGGCGCCTACGCCACCGCCTATGTCGGCCACGTGCTGCCGCCCGACGACCTGACGCTGGGACTGCAGCACTCGTTCAAGCCCTGGTTCATGTGGATGTCGATCATCAAGAGCCAGTTCTTCGCCTTTATCATCTCGAGCGTGCCGGCGTTCTGCGGCTATACCGTCGAGGGCGGCTCAGTGAACGTGGGCAAGGCGTCGACAGATGCCGTCGTCACCTCGAGTGTGCTCATACTGTTCAGTGATGTCTTCCTAACCCAGCTGCTGTCATGATCGAGACGAAGAACCTTTGCAAGAGCTTTGAGAGCCGTGAGGTGCTGAAGGACATCTCGACGGTGTTTGAGGACGGTAAGACGAACCTCATCATCGGCCAGAGCGGATCGGGAAAGACGGTGCTGATGAAGAACCTCGTGGGACTGCTCGACCCGACGAGCGGACAAGTGCTCTACGACGGGCGCGACTTCGTGGCGATGTCGAAGAGCGAAAAGGTGCATATGCGCCGCGAGATGGGCATGATCTTCCAGAGTGCCGCGCTGTTCGACTCGATGACGGTCTTGGAGAACGTGATGTTCCCGCTGGATATGTTCTCGACGATGAACCTGCGTGAGCGCACGAAACGGGCGATGGACTGCCTGGACCGTGTGAACCTCGTGGGCGCGGAGGAGAAGTTCCCTGGGGAGATTTCGGGCGGTATGCAGAAGCGTGTGGCCATCGCACGTGCCATCGCACTCAATCCGAAGTACCTCTTCTGCGACGAGCCGAACTCAGGACTGGATCCGAAGACGTCGCTCGTGATCGACGACCTCCTGCAGGGCATCACGAAGGAGTTTAACATCACCACCATCATCAATACCCACGACATGAACTCGGTGATGGGTATCGGTGAGAATATCGTCTTCATCTACGAAGGCCACAAGGAGTGGCAGGGGAAGAGCGACGAGATCATGCACTCGACGAACACCCGCCTGACGGACTTCATCTTCGCCAGCGACCTTCTGAAAAACATGCGTCAGCTGGTCATCGAGAAGGAGAACACCAAATAGAATAATTTTTACTTCATAACTGTTTCATGACGCGGAAGCCGTAGTCGAGGAGGACGGCGGACTCAGTGAAGCGCGTACGCATCGAACGGCTGTTGAGCAGCACGCAGTAGAGCGTGCGCCCCTCGCGGGTGGCAGCCGAGGCGAGACAGTAGCCAGCCTGACGCGTGAAGCCCGTCTTGATGCCGATGCAGCCGTCGTAGGAGGAAAGCAGCACGTTGGTGTTATAGCAATCCATGTGGCGGCCGTCGATCATGGGGACTTTCTTCTCCGTTGTGCCCACGATGGCGGCAAACAGGCTGTCACGCATCGCGTAGCGCGCCAGGCGGGTGAGGTCGCCGACCGTGCTGTAGTTGTCAGGGGCAGGCATGCCGTTGGGGTTGGCGAAGTGCGTGTTCTCCATACCGAGGTAGGCAGCCTTCTCGTTCATCATCTCACAGAAGCGGATGGTATCGCCTCCGACGTGCTTCGCCAGAGCGTAGGCGGCATCGTTGTCGCTCTGGAGCATCATCTCGTAGAGCAGGTCGCCCAGCAGATAGCCTTCGCCCAGGCGCACACGGGAGTCACGGCAGACGAAGACATCCTCGGTGATGCAGACGGTGTCTTCCAAATTGCTGTTCTCGAGGGCGAGCAGGCAGGTCATCATCTTCGTGAGCGAGGCCATGAACCGGGGTTCGTTGGCGTATTTCTGGCTGATGACCATCCCTGTGGCATCGTCGATGAGCATCCAGGCGTCGGCAGAGAGGGCTTCAAGCTGTTCCGTTGCTGTCGAATCGGGCGTGATGAGGGTGCTGAGGGTGGTGCTGTCGATGGTGTTGATGTGCTCAAGGCGTATCTGTTCGGGGGTGAGTGCGATACGGGTGCCTGCCTGATCACCCCAGCGGCAGGAGACAACAGCGGCGAGGAGGGCGAGCAGACAAGTCCATCGGAAAAGATGTGTTCGTGACATATTATTCGTTTTTTCGGCACAAAGTTACGACAAAAAAAGTGAAAAATGAAGAATTATCCATTTTTATTTGTACTTTTGCAACATCGTTTAAGAAATGCAGAAACTGAAGAACAGCGAATTGTTGCTTTCCTATATCCGGGAGGGGCGTACGATGACACAGCGCGAAAAGCTGTGGCTCATCGTCAGCCTGAGTATTCCCTCCATCCTGGCGCAGATATCGGCGACGGTGATGTTCTTCATCGATGCCTCGATGGTGGGTCATCTGGGCGCGAAGGCATCGGCGGCCATCGGACTGGTGGAGACGACGGGCTGGCTGATGGGCGGACTGGGTTCGGCGGCAAATATGGGATTCTCCGTGCAGGTGGCACATTTCATCGGCGCCAACGACATGGAGGCAGCACGAAGGGTGCTCAGGCAATCGATCGTCTGCTGTATCATCTGGGCACTCGTCATCTCCATCACGTCACTCTGCATCTCTCCCTACCTGCCCTACTGGCTGGGCGGCAATGAGGAGATTGCCCACGACGCCTCGCTCTATTTCGCCATCTTCGGCCTCAGCGGCATCTTCTTTCAGATGGAAGGCCTGGCGGGCTCGATGCTGAAATGCTCGGGCAACATGAAGATACCCTCGGTGCTGAACATCGGCATGTGCGTGATGGACGTGGTGTTCAATTACCTATTTATATATATATTAGAGATGGGCGTTGTGGGCGCCGCCATAGGAACGGGGCTGGCGATGCTCGTGACAGCCAGCGCGATGATGTATTTCCTGATCGTGAAGTCGAAGATGCTGGCGCTCATTGGACGGCCGGGATCGTTCAAGCCCAGGGAGGACACCATCCGCACTGCCGTGAAGATCGGAGCACCGATGGGACTGCAGCATCTGCTGATGGGAGGCGCGTATATCGTGAGCACTGTCATTGTGGCACCATTAGGCACGATCGCCATCGCTGCACATTCGCTGGCCATCACCGTCGAGAGCCTGTGCTACATGCCAGGCTATGGCATCGCGGAGGCAGCTACGACACTCGTCGGACAGGGCATCGGAGCCGGACAAAGGATGCTCACAAGGTCGTTCGCCCGCATGTCTGTGGCACTGGGCATCGGCGTGATGACGCTGATGGGCGTGCTGATGTGGATCTTCGCTCCGGAACTGATGGCGCTGATGTCACCCGTAGAGGAGGTGATTGCCCTCGGCACACAGGTGCTCCGTATCGAGGCGTGGGCAGAGCCGATGTTTGCGGCAGCCATCGTCTGCAACGGTGTGTTCATCGGCGCAGGAGATACGTTGGTTCCTGCTGTCATGAGTCTTGTGTCCATGTGGGCCGTCCGTCTGACGATGGCTGCCACCCTCGCCCCGAAGTATGGTCTGAAAGGCGTCTGGACTGCGATGGCCATCGAACTCACCTTCCGCGGAAGTATTTTCCTCACCCGTCTGTTCAAAGGCAACTGGGCCGAGAAACTGAAAATTAAGTAAATATGAATAAAGAGCTTAAAAGAACTATTAAAACAATGATTACCACTATGCGCAAAACCCTAATTTCCCTACTCACCCTCATCACCCTTCCCGTCTCCGCTCAGACGAAGAGTACGGAGGTATTGTTTGAAACGACAGCGGGCAATATCCGCATCGCCCTCTACGACGAGACGCCGCAGACACGTGACAACTTCCTGAAAATCACGAAGATGGGCATCTACGACTCGCTACTCATCCATCGGGTGATCAAGGACTTCATGATCCAGAGCGGCGATACCAACAGTAAGCACGCCAAACCCGGACAGTTGTTGGGAACTGGCGATTTCGACTATACCACTGAGGCGGAGTTTAGGCTGCCGCAGATCTTCCACCGTCGCGGCGTCGTGGCGATGGCGAGGGAGAGCGACAAGGTGAATCCGGAAAGACGCTCGTCGGCCTGCCAGTTCTATATCGTCTGGGGAAAGATTTATAATGACGATCGCCTGATTGCCAAAGTGCAGGAAAGACTCGACTCTGCCACCCAAGGTAGCGTGAAACTGACACCAGAGATGATCGAGGTGTATAAGACAGTTGGTGGCACGCCGCATCTCGACGGACAGTATACTGTCTTCGGAGAAGTGGTGGAGGGAATGGATATCGTGGGGAAGATCCAACAGGTGCAGACGGACAAGAACGACCGTCCGATAGAAGACATCCGGATTCTGAAAGCCACCGTCACCAAAGATCTTCCTCAGCCAGAGCCTCAGAAGAAAGCTCCAGCGAAAAAAGTCACCAATCGGAAAAGACCAGTTCGAAAGTAACTTTTTCTCCCCCTAAGTTAGGGGGAGCCAGAGGGGGTCTGAACAAGTGCTGATCAGACCACCCCTAACCCCTCCTAACTTAGGAGGGGAAACAGTTACCAATACTGCAGGCCTTTCGCCTAAGGGGAATAAAAAAAGCCGCCCAAGGGTCATCAACGACTCCTGAACGACTACCAACAATCTATGAATAACTAAAAACCTTTTTCTTTGAAAAAAACGGAGTGTCACCACTGCGTCTTGTTATCCTTACTTGCAATTCTTTTTTCTAACGCCTTAGAAATACCTATTGCCAATCAAAAATTATAAACCTAAAACCTAAATCTAACTAACAATTAACTCTAACTAACTATAACTAAACTTAAACCTTTTTTCTTTTGACGATGCAAAGGTACGACGATTTTTCGAACTACGCAACACTTTTACCCTCATTTTATTCAAAAAAGAGCTTTCTTTTGATATAAATCAACTCATTGTGTGCGAGCACATGCCAATTGTGCGCGAAAACAACGCATTTTAACGATTAGAGTGCTTCCGCCACTTTGTTCGTCAACGCAACAAATTCAAGGATGGAAAGTTGCTCTGGTCGACGGGTGAGAAGTGAGGCATGTTTTTCGAAGAAAGGCGACTCTGCCGGCAACAGCTGCTTGAGGGAGACGCGCAGCATCTTGCGGCGCTGGCCGAAGACCGTCTTGACGATACACTTGAACAATTGTTCATCACAGCCCAGGTCGGTCACTTCGTTGCGCGTCATGCGGATGACGGCACTCTTCACCTTGGGCGGCGGATTGAAGACACCAGGCTCGACAGTGAAGAGATACTCCACATGATACCAGGCCTGTATCAGCACGGAGAGAATGCCATACTGCTTGTTACCAGGTTGTGAGGCCATCCGTAGGGCTACCTCGCGCTGGATCATGCCCGTACAACAGGGAATGAGGTCTTTGTTGTCGAGCATCTTGAAGAAGATCTGCGAGGAGATGTCGTAGGGATAGTTGCCTGTCAGCACGAAAGGCTGTCCGTCGAAGACACCGTAGAGGTCCATGCGGAGGAAATCTCCACCTATTATATTATTATATAGACGTGGAAAATGCTTCTGAAGGTAAGCCACACTCTCACGGTCGATCTCAACCACCTTCAAGGGACGTGGCTTCTCCACGAGATACTGGGTCATCACACCCATACCAGGACCTACCTCGAGCACGGGCAGATCGGCAAACGGTTCATCCACCGTATCGGCTATTCTCTTCGCGATACTCAGGTCAGTCAAGAAGTGCTGACCGAGATTCTTTTTGGGTCTTACTTGTTTCATTTGTGTGCAAAAGTACAAAAAAAAGTATGAAAAACCTATAAAAATGCATAATTTTACTTTTTTTTACTCCAAATGTTACTTTTTTTCTTATTTTTTTGTTTGTTATTATTTTTTTTCGTATCTTTGCACAAAAGAAATAACTAAAGAACTTATGTTAAAATAACAAATATGAATAGACTAGTTTTTCTAATCAGTATGCTTTTCTGCATGACGTTCAGCGCACAAGCCCAAGAACTAAACGATAGCGTGGAGCGTAGGTTAGTACAACCTTCTCGTGTTTTCTTCGTCCCACATTGGTATGTCAAGGCCCAAGGTGGCGCTGCTTACGATGTGGGTGAAGCAAAGTTCTCTCAACTAATCTCCCCTGCCGCACAACTCACCTTCGGCTATAAGTTTGATGAGTTGTTTGGTGTCAGAGGTAGCGTGAGCGGTATCTGGGCACGAAACCGCTATGCCTACCCTGAGGCGAAATACAAATGGAATTTCATCCAACCCGCCATAGAAGGGGAACTCGAGTTGCTACCTCTCTTTTTCGGAAGGAATCCTGAACGACCCGTTAACCTCTATCTCTTTGCCGGAGCAGGATTGGCCATTTCGTTCAACAATGACGATGCTATTGAGGCCGACAAGCGTTATGGTATCGACTTTCAGAAGTTATGGACGGGTACCCGTCTGAATCCAGTGGTCAGAGGAGGTATCGGAGTAGATTTTAGTCTCACTAAAAACATCGCTATCGGAGCTGAAGTCAATGCCAACATGATGCCCGACCATTTCAACTCAAAACTGGGAAGGAACGATAATCGCGACTGGCATTTCAATGCCCTCGTCGGTGTGAAGTTCACTATTGGCAAGAGTTCAGGACGGACCGAGCCTATCTACGAAATTATTCATAATCCAATCCCAGAGCCTGCTACTGAGGATCAGTTCGTAGATGTACCCATCGAGAAGATTTCCTTCAACGTCAATATCCACTTCCTGATCAACCAGAGCGTCATTCGCTCCAATCAGATCCGGAAATTGACGCGACTGTTAGAATATCTGCGCGAGCATCCACGAGCTTTCGTCCGTTTGTCAGGCTTTGCCGACAAGGACACAGGAACGCCCGAGATCAATATGCGACTCTCTATCGAGCGCTCACAAGTCGTCTCGCAGTATCTGCAGGATGCCGGTATACAGGAATGGCGTATCCGCAGATTTGCCAAGGGTGACCGTGTTCAGCCCTTCGACATCCCAGAAGATAACCGAGTATGTATCTGCTTTGTCTACGATCCAGACAATCCAGTACCCCAAGCATTTGAGTATTAATATAAAAAAGATATAAGAATATGAAAAGAATACAGAGAATCTTACTAACAGCCATTGTCACTTTAGTGGCTCCGGCTTTTACGGCGTGCACCGACTATCAAGACGAGATTGATGCCCTCGACTACCGCGTCACCGTTTTGGAAAATTTAGTGAGGCAGTTGAATTCCGACTTGGAGTCTACGCAGGTTATTGTCACTGCTATGGAAAATGGTGACTACATTACCGATGTCACGAAGAGCAGTCAAGGCTACATCATCACCTTCAACAAATCTGGTGCCATCGTCATCAAGGATGGTAAGGACGGTAAAGACGGAGTAGACGGAAAAGATGCACAGACACCGGATATTTCTGTCCAACAAGGTGAAGACGGTTACTGGTACTGGACAATTAACGGCGAATGGATTACCAACCCCAACGGAGAACCTGTACGAGCCAATGGTAAGGACGGTAAAGACGGTAAAGACGGTCAAGACGGTAAAGACGGTAAAGACGGCCAAGATGGTAAAGATGGTAAAGACGCCATCTCCCCCAAGGTCAGAATCAATGAAGAAACAGGAATCTGGGAGATCTCCATCGACGATGGCCAGACATGGATGTCAACAGGTACCTCTGCTACCGGAAAAGACGGTAAGGATGGTAAAGACGGAAAAGACGGTAAAGATGGTGTAGACGGAAAAGATGGTAAAGACGGTTTAGACGGAAAAGATGGTAAAGACGGTGAAAACGGCAAGGACGGTAAAGACGGTGAAAACGGCAAGGACGGAAACCAATTCTTCTCGAGTATCTACTACGAAGGCATCATTGGAGAAGGCGAGTTCTTGGTGATTGTCACCAAGTCCGGACAGACCTTCAGAATACCTATCTTCAAGAACTCTTAAAACCATTGGCAGATGAAGACAACGAAAAAAGTTATTACAGTCATTTTCGCACTGGCAATCCTATCGACGGTTATCTCATGCGATAAATACAATTATACCGACGAGTTGCAGGGATTGGGAAAACGTGTGGAAATTTTGGAAGAAGAGTTGTTTGACATCAACACCGACCTGTCCGCCTTACAGTTGATTATCACTTCCATAGAGGAACGAGGTTACATCACAAACGTCAACCAAAATGGAGACGGGACATACACCATTACTTTCAACAATGGTAAGACAACGACCCTTCGGAATGGTAAAGAAGGTACCGATGGACGAGATGGGCAAGACGGGAAAAACATAGATTTTCTCATCAGTGTCGGACAAGATTCAGATGGTATCTGGTACTGGACTCTCAACGGCGAATGGATTCTTGATGGAAATGGCAATAAAATGCCTGTCACGGGTAAGGACGGCCAAGATGGTAAGGACGGTAAAGACGGTAAAGACGGTCAAGATGGAAAAGATGGAAAAGATGGAAAAGATGGAGAAAACAATCCATTAGCACCAGCTATTGTTCCTCAGGTTCGCATTAACGAAGAAACTCGTATATGGGAGATTTCCACTGACGACGGTAACACTTGGAATAGTACTGGCATTTCTGCCGACGGTAAAGACGGTAAGGACGGTAAAGACGGTAAGGACGGTAAAGACGGTAAAGACGGCAAGGACGGTAAAAACGGCAAAGACGGTAAAAACGGCAAGGATGGTAAAGACGGACTGGATGGTAAAGACGGCGAGGATGGACCTGATGACATTTTTGTAGACATCAGCATTTCCGAAGACAATAAATCCATCACTTTCGTTTTAGCAGACGGAAGAACTTTCACCGTACCCATCGTCACGTAAATATTCCCTAAAAGTAAAATCAAAAAAGACGGGCTGGATTCACATCCGGCCCATCTTCGTCTATGCTTTCTTTTCTAAGTACTTTCGTTACTTCAGTCCTAAATTCATGTCGTTGTTCATCTTGACGGCCTCAGCCACGAAGACTGCAACGGCGAGGGTTACCATAAAACCTAAAACCATAACTTTATCCTTTCTCTAAACTTTAGTCTGTCTTAAGACGATGCAAAGGTACTACTGTTTGCGCGCACAGACAAGATTTTGGCAGAAAAAGGGTGAAAAATAGACAATTCATTGATACGTATCAATTTTTATTCGTACCTTTGTCCCCATGGAAATGAAAACGGTCCTCACCAACATAGCCAAAATCATCGCCCCTATCCTGCTGGGTGGGGTCATTCTGTATTGGATGTATCGCGGCGAGGACTTTCTGCGATTGAAGCATGTCCTGCTGGAAGAAATGAACTGGACGTGGATGCTGCTCTCGTTCCCTTTTGGCATCCTGGCACAGTTGTTCCGCGGCTGGCGATGGAAGCAGACACTGGAGCCCATCGACGAGCATCCACGCACGTCAACGAGTATCTATGCCGTATTCCTGTCATATGCCGTGAGCCTCATCATCCCCCGTCTTGGAGAGTTCACCCGCTGTGGGGTGCTGAAGCGTTACGACGGCTGCTCTTTCTCGAAGGCTTTAGGCACGGTGGTGACAGAGCGCGCCATCGACACCCTGCTGATGGGGACGGTGGCAGGACTGACGCTGCTGTTTCAGCTGAGCATCTTTGGTACATTCTTTACCCAGACGGGCACCAGCCTCGACACCATCCTCGCACGATTCTCGCTGACAGGCTATCTGGTGACAGCCGTCTGTGCCATTGCCATCCTCATCCTGTTGCATATCCTTTTCCAGAGCCTTAACATATACAGTAAGGTGAAAGCGACGGCCAGCGGCATCTGGCAAGGGGTTATCTCCCTGAAGGACGTGAAGAACCTGCCGCTGTTCATCTTCTTCACTATCGGCATCTGGATCAGCTACTTCCTACACTACTATCTGACCTTCTTCTGCTTCGAGGCCACATCCCACTTAGGACTGGCCTGTGCGCTGGTCACTTTCGTCGTCGGCTCCATCGCCGTCATCGTGCCTACCCCCAACGGCGCAGGCCCCTGGCACTTTGCCGTCAAGACGATGCTCATCCTCTACGGCGTCGTCGATGAGTATGCGCTCTACTTTGTCCTCATCGTCCACACCGTCCAGACGATGCTCGTCGTCGCCCTTGGCATCTATGCCTGGGCCGCACTTTCGTTTACGAAGAGACAGAATAACAAATTAAAGACAGATTAACATACGAACATATTTTTAGACATAAGTACATAAGAACATAAATTTTAAGAAACAAACAGCTATGAGCGAAATTAAGAATCTGAACCCAGCGTGCATCTGGAAGAACTTCTATGCACTGACGCAGGTACCGCGTCCGAGCGGACATCTCGAGAAAATCCAGAAGTTCCTGCTAGACTTTGCCAAAGAGGCAGGCGTCGAGGCCTTCAAGGATCCAGGCAACAACATCGTGATGCGCAAGCCCGCATCGCCGGGAATGGAGAACCGCAAGGGCGTCATCCTCCAGGCCCACATGGATATGGTGCCGCAGAAGACACCAGAGAGTACCCATAACTTCGAGACCGATCCCATCCAGCCTTGGATCGACGGCGAGTGGGTGAAAGCCAAGGGCACGACCCTCGGAGCCGACAACGGTTTGGGTGTGGCTGCCATTATGGCCATCATGGAGGACAAGACCCTGAAACACGGCCCCATCAATGCCCTCATCACCGCTGATGAAGAGACGGGCATGTATGGCGCCAACGACCTGCCTAAAGACGAGTTGCAGGGCGATATTCTTTTGAACCTCGACTCTGAGCACTGGGGCAAGTTCGTCATCGGCTCGGCAGGAGGTATCGACGTGACTGCCACCCTCGACTACAAAGAGGCTGAGACGGATGCTGACGATGCTGCCGTCAAGGTAACTGTCAAAGGTCTGCGTGGCGGACACTCTGGCCTGGAGATCCACGAAGGACGCGCCAACGCCAACAAACTGCTCGTTCGTCTCGTCCGCGAGGCCATCGAGGAGTGCGAGGCCCGTCTGGCTTCGTGGCAGGGCGGCAACATGCGCAACGCCATTCCCTTCAAGGCTGAGGCCGTGTTGACGGTGCCCAAGGAGAACGTCACCCTGCTGAAGGAACTCGCCCAAGATTGGCTCGACGACTTCACCGACGAGTACAAAGGCATCGAGAGCGGCATCGAAGTGATCTGTGAGGACGTCGAGACGCCCAAGACGGAAGTGCCCGTAGAGATTCAGGACAACCTGATCAATGCCATTTACGCCTGTCACGACGGTGTCATCCGCATGATCCCCTCCTACCCCAGCGTCGTAGAGACATCCTCCAACCTCGCCATCATCAACATCGGCGACGGCAAGGCATCATTGAAAATCCTGGCTCGCAGTAGCCGCGAGGATATGAAGGATTA
This sequence comes from Prevotella sp., assembly GCA_017474845.1. Classification (GTDB taxonomy): domain Bacteria; phylum Bacteroidota; class Bacteroidia; order Bacteroidales; family Bacteroidaceae; genus Prevotella. Next base: position 24,595 of record JAFVGS010000021.1, on the reverse strand, counting down.
CATCGTAAAGACCCTCGAAAGTTGTTTCAACATGGCCGGCATGAAGGTGGAGACCGCAGGTTCCTACGGAGGTTGGGACCCCAATCCCGACTCTGAGATCCTGAACCTGCTGCTGAAAGAATACAAGGAACTCTTCGGCGAAGACGGCATCGTACAAGTAGACCACGCTGGTCTGGAGTGTTCGGTCATCCTCGGCAAGTACCCCTGGCTCGATGTCGTCAGCCTCGGCCCCACGATGAAGTCGCCCCACACAACAACAGAGCGCGCCCTCATCGCCACCGTCGAGCCATTCTGGACGCTGCTGAAGAAGACCCTGGAGGATATTCCTGAAAAGTAAGAATGCTTGTTGACATAGAGTCAACCAATCGACTGACTGGAGTCAAATTATTCGTTGACTCCAGTCAAATTATTCGTTGACTATAGTCGACAAACGGTTTACTCGGCATTCATGACCTGTTTCCAGAGACCTCCAACAGCCTTTCCCTGCATCTTTTGCGCGAAATAATCCCAATAAAATTTGGTTTATTGCTCAGTTATTCGTAACTTTGCAGCCGAAATCATCAAAGTATTAATAAAATTATGGACGATTACCCGGCGAATAGTAACAAGTTATAGGCCGGAGGATAGCAGGCAAGACCGCTAATCCTCTTGCCACTAAGTCATTTCTCGCGCCAACGTGCCCCCCGCACCGTCGCGCCAAGGAAAAAGAAAAGGATTAGCAAAATGAAGACTTTTTGGAACACCCAAGGCGGACTGAGCCAACTCTCAGAGTGGCAGCCCAATTGCTGGATACAGGTGACATGCCCCACCGAAGAAGACCAGCACGAACTAGAAGAGCAGTTCAATATCCCTGACTATTTCATGTCGGACATCAGCGATACCGACGAGCGTGCCCGTTACGAGTACGACGACGGCTGGATGCTGATCATCCTCCGTATCCCCTACGTGAAAGAGATACGGTCGAGGACACCGTATACCACCGTGCCCTTAGGTATCATCCACAAACGCGATGTTACCATCACCGTCTGCTACTACGAGACGAACATGATGATCGACTTCGTTTCGTTCCAGCAGAAGCGCAACGTAGGATTTACAGACTATGTCGATATGATCTTCCGCCTGTTCCTCTCCAGCGCCGTCTGGTACCTGAAGCGCTTGAAGCAGATCTCGATGCTCATCGACAAGGCCAAGCGCAACCTCGACAAGGAAGTGAACAACGAGAGCCTGATAGGCCTCAGCCGCCTGCAGGACTCGCTCACCTACTTCCAGACATCCATCCGAGGCAATGAGAACTTGTTGTCGAAACTGAAGTTCAAACTGCAGATTGACGAACTGGATGCCGACCTGATCGAGGACGTGAACATCGAGATGTCGCAGGCCCGTGAAACTACTTCCATCTACTCCGACATTCTGGAGTCGACGATGGACACCTATTCCTCTATTATTAATAATAATATGAATACGGTGATGCGTACGCTGACGTCGGTGTCGATCATGATGATGTGCCCCACACTCATCGCCTCTTTGTTCGGCATGAACCTGGTGAACGGCATGGAGACAACCACATGGGGATTTGTCTTCGCAATGGTGCTTTCAGTGGCTGTTTCTGTCGTCGCGTGGCTCATATTCAGGCATAAACGGCTTGTGTAAAGGTGAAAGGGCGAAAAGGTGAAAGGTTAAAAAATTACAAATTAACGCCTTTCACCTTTTCACTTTTTTACTATTTCACTTTTTATTAGTACCTTTGACCCCAAATGTGTTGATGCGACGCATCAGTAATAGTAATTTGTGTCAGTAACTAACAGAAGTTAAATGATGGACTCTCAAGAAAATGCCCCCGTTATCGGCGGTACCGTTTCGCCAAGTGAAGAACTTTGCAACACGGAAGTGAAAAGTGAAGAAGTGAAAAGTGAAGTGACCTCTCAGCCTGTGGAAGAAACAGATGAAGAGGAAGCTTCCGAAGTGGAAACTCCCCGCAAGGTCTACGAGACCAAAGCAGAGATTCTGGAGCGTATCAGGGAAATCGCCCATGGTGACGAGTCTCCCCAGAAGGAGGAGGTGGACTATCTGAAGACCGCCTTCTACAAGCTGCATATTGCAGAGCGCGAAGCCAGTTTCAAAGCATATCTCGACGGTGGCGGCGACCCTGAACAGTATCAAATCACTCCCGACGAATTGGAAGAGGCTTTCAAGGCCGAGATGGGCATTGTCAAGGAGAAGCGCGCCAAGCTCTTCAAGGAGCAGGAAGCAGAGAAGCAGGCCAACCTGGCCAAGAAACTCGAGATCATTGAGAAGGTGAAGTCGATGATCACCACTCCTGAGGAGGCCAACAAGAGCTATCAGGAGTTCAAGGCCCTGCAGCAGCAGTGGCGTGAGATCAAGAATGTACCTGCCGAGAAGGCCAATGAACTGTGGCGTAACTATCAGCTCTATGTGGAACAGTTCTATGATATGCTCCGCCTGAACAGCGAAGCCCGTGAATACGACTTCCGCAAGAACAAGGAACAGAAGGAGCGCCTTTGCGAAGCTGCAGAGAAGCTGGCCGACGAACCAGACATCATCAGCGCCTTCCATCAGTTGCAGAAACTGCATCAGGAATATCGTGAGATCGGTCCTGTGGCCAAGGAAGAGCGTGAAGAAATATGGAATCGCTTCAAGGCTGCCAGTACGGTTATCAACAAGCGTCATCAACAGCATTTCGAGGGCATCCGTGCCAAGGAGGAAGAGAACCTGGCCCGTAAGACGGAGCTCTGCGAGAAGGTGGAGGCCATTGCTGCTGAAGAAAACAAGGGCAGCGGCGACTGGGAGAAGCACACCAAGCAGATCATCGAACTGCAGGCAGAATGGAAGACCATCGGTTTTGCGCCCCAGAAGATGAATGTCAAGATTTTCGAGCGCTTCCGTGCTGCCTGCGATGATTTCTTCGGACGTAAGGCTGAATATTTCAAGACACTTAAGGATGCCTTCAAGGAGAACGCCGATAAGAAACGTGCATTAATCGAGAAGGCCAAGGCCCTGCAGGACTCCACGGAATGGAAGTCGACCGCCGACAAGCTGATCGCCCTCCAGAAAGAGTGGAAGACCATCGGCATGGTACCCAAGAAACTGGGAGACCAGTTGTGGGATGAGTTCCTCGGAGCCTGCAACAAGTTCTTCGAGGCTCGCAAGGCTGCCGGTGCCGGACAGCACAGTGAGGAATATGCCAACCTGGAAAAGAAGCGTGAGGTGGTTGAGAAGCTGAAGGCCATCACGGAAGAGGCCGGCGATGATGTCCAGAAAGAAGTCCAGAAACTGGTGGACGAGTATCAGTCTATCGGACATGTACCCTTCAAGGAGAAAGACAAGCTCTACGAGGAATACCATGCCGTATTGGACCGTCTTTATAAGGAACTGAACATCTCCGTGGCCAAGCGCCGTCTGAACAATTTCAAGCAAAACCTTAAGCAGGTGGCCGAACGTGGGGAGAATGCCCTCGACACGGAGCGTGCCCGTCTGTTCCGTCAGTATGAGACCCTCAAGCAGGAGATCCAGACCTACGAGAACAACCTCGGTTTCCTGAACGCCAGTTCGAAGAAGGGCAGTAGCCTCATCGACGAGATGAACCGCAAGGTGCAGAAACTCAAGGACGACCTGAACCTCGTCAAGGAGAAGATCAAGGCCATCGATGCGGAGAACAAGGCACAGCAAGGCTGACAAAACATCAACAAACTAGATAAAACACAACATGATTTGGAATGAGAGCATAGAGTGCATGGATCGCGAGCAGCTTCGTGAGATCCAAAGCCGTCGTCTGGTGAAGATGGCTGAGTATGTCTATTACAACACGCCCTTCTATCGGAAGAAATTCCAGGAGATGGGCCTGGAGCCAGGCGACATCAAGAGTATCGACGATATCGTCAAGTTGCCATTTACCAACAAACTCGATCTGAGAGACAATTACCCATTTGGGCTGGCAGCAGTGCCGATGAGCCAGATTGTCCGTATCCACGCCTCTTCAGGTACGACGGGGAAACCTGTTGTCGTACTCTATACCCGGAAGGACCTCGCCATGTGGGCAGAGGCCATCTCGCGTGCCTTCACGGCCTACGGCGCTGGTAAAGAAGATATCTTCCAGGTGGCATACGGCTACGGACTGTTCACAGGTGGATTGGGTGCCCACGACGGTGCCACGAATATCGGAGCTTCCGTGATTCCTATCTCTTCTGGCAACACCCAGAAGCAGATGACGCTGATGCACGACTTTGGGACGACCATCCTCTGCTGTACACCATCATACGCCATGTTCCTTGGAGAGGCAATGAAAGAATGTGAGTGGCCCCGGGAGGATTTCAAGCTGAAGATCGGTGTATTCGGCGCAGAGCCATGGACAGAGAAGATGCGTGTGAAGCTGGAAGAGTCTTTAGGCATCAAGGCATACGACATCTACGGACTATCGGAGGTAGCAGGTCCAGGTGTGGGTTATGAGTGCCAGTGTCAGAACGGTACCCACCTGAATGAGGACTATTTCTATCCGGAGATCCTTGACCCAAATACAGGTGAGCCCCTGCCGGAGGGAACCTTCGGAGAACTGACCTTCACGCATCTGACGAAAGAGGGAATGCCGCTGTTGCGTTATCGCACCCACGACCTCACGGCTTTGCATTATGAGAAGTGTGAATGTGGACGTACGTTGGTGAGGATGGATCGTATCCTGGGCCGTTGCGACGATATGCTCATCATCCGCGGTGTGAACGTATTCCCGTCGCAGATAGAGGATGTCATCCTGAAGCTGCCTGAGTACGAGCCACACTTCCTGCTCACCGTCGACCGTGTGAACAATACCGACACCTCTGAGCTGAAGGTCGAAGTGAAGGAGGAATACTTCACCGACGACATGGCTACGATGGTTGGGCTGCAGAAGAAGCTCGAAGCAGAACTGCGCAGCGTCATCGGTCTCGGATTCAAGGTGAAACTTGTCGAGCCTAAGGGCATCGAGCGCTCTACGGGCAAGGCTAAGCGCGTAATTGACAATCGCCAGATTTAAGCCACAGATTACACAGATTATCACAGAAGTTGTGATTGACACAGATATATTATATAAAGGTATAGTAAAATAACAAAAGCATATGAAAGCAAAACAACTATCCGTATTTCTCGAGAACAAGTCAGGTCGTCTGACTGAGGTTACTGACGCCCTTGGTGCAGCAGGCATCAATCTGTCGGCCATGAGTATTGCAGACAACAGCGACTTCGGTATTCTGCGTTGCATCGTCTCAGATCCAGACAAGGCCTATCAGGTACTGAAGGAACAGCATTTTGCCGTAAAGATCACAGATGTCATCGGCTTCGTCTGTCCGAACACTAGCGGTTCGCTGGCAGTCGTATTGCGCCACCTCTCCGACAACGGCGTATTTATTGAGTATATGTACTCATTTGCCAATGGCGACGTGGCCACAGTGGTCATCCGTCCCTCCGATCTGGATGCCTGCGAAGAGATTCTGGCAGCCAAGAAAGTGGAACTGATGGCAGCCAATGACCTCTATCAGCTATAAAAAAGACTGGAACTGCAAAATTTCCGCCTGGAAATTTTGCAGTTTCGTTTTTTCTCAGTACCTTTGCAGCCGCAAAACGAAAGGGCGCTTAGCTCAGCTGGTTTAGAGCATCTGCCTTACAAGCAGAGGGTCGGCGGTTCGAATCCGTCAGCGCCCACAACACATTAATAGACCCGTCCGCAGCCGTGGAGGTTGTTGGTTTTGGGCTTAAGTATAAGCGCTTATATAAAATTTGGATTAGAAAACATGGAATTAAATGCACTGACAGCCGTCTCGCCTATTGACGGCCGTTATCGAAGTAAAACCGAACCATTGGCAGGCTATTTCTCCGAATATGCCCTTATCCGTTATAGGGTACGTGTGGAAATAGAATACTTCATCGCTTTGTGTGAACTCCCCCTGCCGCAACTGCAACAAGTCAACCACGAACTGTTTGAACCACTCCGTGATGTCTATCGCCATCTCACTCCTGTTGATGCCCAGCGTGTCAAGGATATTGAGAAGGTGACCAACCACGACGTAAAGGCAGTGGAGTACTACATCAAGGAGCAGATTGACCAACAGCCCCAGCTCTCAGAGTTGAAAGTCTACAAGGAATTCATCCATTTCGGACTGACTTCACAGGACATCAACAACACGAGTGTGCCCCTGAGCATCAAAGAGGCTCTTGAAGAGGTGTATATCCCACTGATAGAGGAACTGATTGAGCAACTCAACGACTATGCCGAGCAGTGGAAGAATATCCCAATGCTGGCAAAGACGCACGGGCAGCCTGCATCTCCCACCCGTCTCGGGAAAGAAATCATGGTCTACGTATATCGTCTGGAAGAGCAACTGCGCGGATTGAAAGAAATTCCCCTTACAGCCAAGTTCGGCGGTGCCACAGGTAATTTCAATGCCCATCACGTGGCCTACGCGCAGTACGACTGGCGGGAGTTTGGAAACAGTTTCGTCAGCGAGAAGCTCGGACTGGAACGTGAGCAATATACTACACAGATTTCCAATTACGACTGGCTCGGCGGTCTGTTTGACGCCATGCGTCGTATCAACACCATCATCATTGACCTGGACCGTGATTTCTGGATGTATATCTCTATGGATTACTTCAAGCAGAAGATCAAGGCCGGCGAGGTGGGCAGTAGTGCCATGCCCCATAAGGTGAACCCCATTGACTACGAGAACTCTGAGGGCAACCTCGGCATTGCCAATGCCATCCTTCAGTTTCTCGCAGCGAAACTGCCTGTAAGCCGTCTGCAGCGGGATCTGACAGACTCCACGGTATTGCGTAACGTCGGTGTACCCATGGGACACGGCCTGATTGCTTTCCAGAGCACTCTGAAAGGACTCCGTAAGCTGATCCTCAATGAGGAGAAACTACAGGAAGACCTCGACAACACATGGGCTGTTGTGGCAGAAGCCATCCAGACCATTCTACGTCGCGAGGCTTATCCCAACCCCTACGAGACACTGAAGGCACTCACAAGAACAAACGAGAAACTGACGGCAGAAAAGATTCAGGACTTTATTGAGACGCTGGAAGTCAGCGAGGATGTGAAGAATGAGCTCCGTGCCATCAGTCCATCGACATATACAGGAATTTAACCACATAAAAACATATAAGAAAATGGATATCGAGAATAACGAAAAGAAACAAGAGGAAACAACACAGCAGGAAGGTTCTTGGCGAAGCCAAGCGGCAGAGCCGAGCGGTCAGAGAGAAGCAAGACGTACACCACGTCCCCGTATACATACTGTCCAGCGTCCTCCTTTTGAACGTCAGGACTACCGTCGCCATGACAATGATGAGGGCGGGTTCCGCCCTGAAGGTTTTGGCGCAGCTCTGTTCGAAGGCAACACACAGCGGAGCCAAGGTGGATACCAGCCCCGTCAGCGTCAGGGTGGCTATCAGCCCCGTCAAGGCGGATACCAGCAGCGCCAGGGTGGCTATCAACCCCGTCAGGGACAGGAAGGCGGTTATCAGCCCCGTCAAGGAGGATACCAGCAGCGTCAGGGAGGCTATCAGCCACGTCAAGGTGAATACCAGTCACGTCAGGGACAAGAAGGCGGTTATCAGCCCCGTCAGGGTGGATACCAGCAGCGTCAGGGAGGCTATCAGCCCCGTCAGGGACAGGGTGGTGGATACCAGCAGCGCCAGGGTGGTTATCAGAAACCCTACGGCAAGCCGGGGGCCTATAAGAAAGGGCCACGCCAGCATACGGCAGACTACGATCCGAATGCCAAGTATAGCATGAAGAAGCGTATCGAGTACAAGGAGGTGAACATTGATCCGAACGAGCCGCTTCGCTTGAACAAGTTCCTTGCCAATGCAGGTATTTGCAGTCGTCGTGAGGCTGATGAGTTCATCCAGGCTGGCGTCGTCACCGTCAACGGTGAGGTCGTGACGGAACTGGGAACCAAGGTGTTGCGCACCGATACGGTGATGTTCCACGACCAGCCCGTCAAAATTGAGAAGAAGGTATATGTCCTGCTGAACAAACCGAAGGATTACGTGACGACGAGTGACGATCCCCAGCAGCGCAAGACCGTGATGGATCTTGTGAAGAACGCATGTCCGGAACGTATCTATCCAGTGGGACGCCTTGACCGCAACACGACAGGTGTCCTCCTGTTGACGAATGATGGCGATCTAGCCTCCAAGCTGACCCATCCGAAGTATTTGAAGAAGAAGATTTATCACGTATTCCTTGACAAGAACGTGACAGCCCATGACCTGCAGCAGATTGCCGACGGTATACAACTCGAAGATGGCGAGATCAAAGCCGACGATGTACAGTATGCCAGTCCGACAGACAAAAAACAGGTGGGCATAGAGATCCACAGCGGCAAGAACCGTATTGTGCGTCGTATCTTCGAATCACTGGGTTATCGTGTGCAGAAATTGGACCGCGTACAGTTTGCCGGTCTGACAAAGAAGAACCTGAAGCGTGGTGACTGGCGCTATCTCACAGAGGAAGAGGTCGATCGTCTGCGCATGGGAGCATATGAATAAAGGTAAATAATAAAAAAGTGATAAGGACAAAGATTATCGATGTACTGCAGAGTACAGAATACGGCAAAGACATCTGCGTGAAGGGTTGGGTGCGTACGCACCGCTCTTCAAAGGCAGTTGACTTTATCGCCTTGAATGATGGTTCCACCATTAAGAATGTACAGGTTGTCGTTGACCCGACAAAGTTCGACGAGCAACTCTTGAAGGATATTACGACTGGAGCATGTATCTGTGCAGAAGGTGTGCTGGTGGAGAGTCAGGGTGCCGGACAGAGTAGTGAGATCCAGGCAACGAAACTGGAAATATATGGTCTCTGCGACAACACCTATCCGATGCAGAAAAAGGGACAAAGCTTCGAGGTGATGCGTAAGAACGCCCACATGCGTCTTCGCACCAACACATTCGGAGCAGTCATGCGCATCCGTCACAATATGGCAATGGCTATCCATACCTATTTCCATGAGCATGGATTCTTCTATTTCCATACCCCACTGATTACTGCTTCTGACTGTGAGGGAGCAGGGAATATGTTCCAGGTGACCACGAAGAACCTCTATGACCTGAAGAAGGACGAGCAGGGGAAAATTATCTATGATGATGATTTCTTCGGTGAGCAGACCTCACTGACAGTATCTGGCCAGCTGGAGGGTGAGCTTGGTGCCACTGCTTTGGGAGCCATCTATACGTTTGGACCGACCTTCCGTGCAGAGAATTCCAACACACCTCGTCATCTTGCAGAGTTCTGGATGGTGGAGCCTGAAGTGGCCTTCCTCGACCAGGAGGAACTGATGGACCTCGAGGAGGACTTCATCAAATATTGTGTCCGTTGGGCATTGGACAACTGTAAGGACGACCTGGCATTCCTGAACCAGATGATTGACAAGACCCTTATCGCCCGTTTGGAAGGTGTGCTGAAAGAGACCTTTGTCCGTCTGCCTTATACTGAAGGTATCAACATCCTACAGGAGGCTATTAAGAACGGTAAGAAGTTTGAGTTCCCCTGCAACTGGGGCGATGATCTGGCTTCTGAGCATGAGCGCTACCTGGTTGAGGAGCATTTCAAGAAACCTGTTATCATGACGGACTACCCGCGTGAGTTCAAGTCGTTCTACATGAAGCAGAATGCGGATACAGCAGATGGTGGTTCTGTAGGCTATAAGGGCGCTGTTGCTCCTGGTCCCACGATGCAGGGCACCGACGTGCTGTTCCCACAGATTGGCGAGATCATCGGCGGTTCTGTCCGTGAGGAGAGTTACGACAAGCTGATGGGCGAGGTGGAACGTCGAAAGATGGACACCACGCATCTTTGGTGGTATCTTGACACACGTCGATGGGGTACTTGTCCCCATGCAGGTTTCGGTCTCGGCTTCGAGCGTCTAATCCTGTTCGTCACGGGCATGCAGAACATCCGCGACGTCATACCCTTCCCGAGAACGCCAAAATCTGCAGAATTCTAAATTAATTGAATACCCTTTTCGGAGATAGTGATAAGCCGTCGGCGATACAGATCGCCGATGGCTTTTTTATAATCTTTCTTTGAGACCTGAAAACGCTCATAGATCTGCTCAGCAGGCGACTTGTCGCCAAGTTCGCACTTGCCATCGTGTTCATAGAGATAACGGAGCAGCACTTCTGCAAAATCCAGCACGCGCTGGCGTCCGTCAAACTTCTGGTAGCGTTCGACCTTCGCTGTCGCCATCAGCCGATGGGTCTTTTCGTCTTCCATGATATAGACATAGTAGGTTTTCCCAATTTCCATCCGCTGCTTCTGCTCACGGAATGGGCAGAAGAGATCCTTCATCAATCCCCATTTAAGAAAAGCGCCGTACTCATTCGTCCAGGCGCATTCCAGATAAGCGAACTCACCCACCTTGGCTATCGGATGTTCCGTAGTGGCTATGGTCCGCTCATCCTGGTCAAGATAGATGAAAACTTCCAGATTATCACCAATATGCATATCCTGTGTGACATAACGGTTAGGCAACAGGATATTTCCCTCGTCACCACCGTCCAAATAAAGACCGTAATCCGTACGTTTCTTTATTCTGAGGGTATTGTAGTCTCCAAGTTTAAGCATTCTTCCTCGGTTTGTAGGACTTCAATTTGTGGAACCTCAATCAGACCGTCACGCAGGTGAATGGTGCGGTCAGTAATAGCAGCGAGAGATTCATCGTGGGTGACAATAACAAACGTCTGTCCGAACTGATCACGCAGGTCGAAGAACAACTTATGCAAGTCTTCCTTGTTACGTGTATCAAGGGAGCCAGAAGGTTCGTCAGCCAAGATAACAGCAGGGTTGTTGACCAATGCACGGGCTACGGCAATGCGCTGTTTCTCTCCACCCGACAGTTCGTTTGGTTTATGTGATGCTCGATCACTCAGGCCCATGAATCGAAGCAGTTCCTCGGCACGGGCCTTGGACGCCTTTTGGGACGTTCCCGCAATATAGGCAGGAATCATAATATTCTCGATAGCTGTGAACTCCGGTAATAACTGATGGAATTGGAACACAAAACCCAGATGCTGGTTGCGGAAATCAGACAGTTTCTTTGCAGGCAGGCGGCTAGTATCGATGCCGTCGACACAGACAGAACCTGTGTCAGGACGGTCTAAAGTTCCTATAATCTGTAGCAGGGTTGTCTTACCTGCACCACTGGGACCAACAATGCTGACCACCTCGCCTTTGTCAATATGGAGGTCTATGCCTTTGAGCACCTGAAGTGTCCCAAAACTCTTCGTTATATTCTTTATATCTATCATGATGGATATTTACGATTTACGGATTTACGATTTATGTATCCACTTGGATATGGTGTCATAAATACTCTTCTCCTCATGGTGCTGTGCTTCAGTGAAGCTCATGCGCTCATCCTTTGTGTTACCGAACTGGTCTGGGAAGATGATCATGAGGTTCTTTCCTGAGAAATGTTTTTGCAGTTCATCTGGTAACCGTTCTAAGGCGTTCTTGTATGAGATGGTTCCCTTACGGGCAGTCACCACCACGAAGAGATGGTCTTCAGCGATGCCGGCAGCCAATCGCGGTAGTTCGTTCCAGTGTTCCATATGCGTATATTCGGCCCTTACGCTCGGATGGCGGTTGTTGATGTATTCCGCTATCAGAACCAATGACTCGTTACGCCCATGAAACTGTATACGGCAGTCTAACTGTCCCGCCAGACGGCTCAGGCGCTCCAGCCAACGGTGGAAGCCCGGCTCGAACTCGGCCCTGGACGGCACCACGACCTGTATTCTACGCAAGGTAGACATTGGCTGAACGAAGCGGATAAGTATGATCTGACGGTTCAGACCGTTATAGAGACTCTGAATGAACTCACCCCAGAAGCGGGGGTTGATATCCGTATGGACGTGCATACCCATGATAATCTCCGAACAGGCAAACTCCCGGAAGGCATGCTTGATGCCGTTGGCTATGTTCGTGGCGAGGCGCACCTGTGTCTGCACCTTGACATCGGAAGCACTGGCGGTCTGCTGCAAACGTTCAAGCAACTGTAGGCCCTGTTGTCTGGCGGTATTGCTATTCTGGTCATCATAGACAACGTTCAGTGCCACCAGTTCACGATTCAACCGCTGGTCACGCATCAGGATAGAGAGATAGAGCAAATGCGGGGCAATCTCAGGATACTTCACGCAGAGCAGAATCTTTTCATCATCAGTCTGGGGACTGTCAACATGAGGATGTCTCTTCTCTTGCAGGATAATTTGCTGAGCGGCATGCTCAGTCATCAGGGTGCTGATGACACAAGTGACAAGAATCATGATCACCACGCCGTTAAGCATATCATCGTTCACCAAATACTGTCCTTGAGCCACCTCCAACCGCATACCCACCATCACCATCGCGATGGCACCTGCCGCATGGGCGGATGTCAAGCCGAACATCATATTACCATCAGCCTTCGACAGACGGAAGAGAAGGCTGGATATATAGGCTGCTGCCGCCTTTCCGAAAGTGCCGAAAAAGGCGATGAGGAATACAATCCACAGCATGTCGATACCCGTAAAAAGAGTGCGCACGTTGATGAGCATACCAACACCAATCAAGAAATAGGGGATGAACAGGGCGTTGCCGATAAACTCGATGCGGTTCATCAGGGGTGAGACGTGGGGGATATATCTGTTGAGGATCAGTCCGGAGAAGAAAGCGCCAAAGATTCCCTCAATACCGATGAGCGAGGTGAGGGCTGCACTGAGGAACATGATGCCCAATACGAAGATATATTGCATCACCGCATCGCTGTAACGACGGAGAAAATAGCGCGTCAACTTGGGTATCAGGATGATGCTGCCCGCACAGAAGACAGCGAACTTCACTACGAAGAGTATCCAGAACAGCCAGCCACTACCGCTCTCGAAGGAACCTGAGAATGCTGCAAGCATCACCAGGGCCATGAACAACGAAATCATTGACGAACCCACGCTGAGCATCACACTTTGGTGGCGTTGCAGACCATAACGGCCGATGATGGGGTAAGCTATGAGTGTATTGGAGGCCATGATACATCCCAACAGGAAAGAGGCCGTCGAAGAGTATCCAAGCATAGTAATAGCCATCACATACGTCAGGATCAATGGCACAAAACAGGTGAGCAGTCCGAAGACGATAAACGAGCGTGTCTGTTTCTTCACACCCTCCATGTCCATCTCCAAACCAGCCAGAAACATGATATAATAGAGTCCCACCCTGCCGAATAGTTCGAAGGAGTTGTCGCGTACCAAAATATTGAAACCATACTGCCCGATTATCACACCCGCCAGCACCATACCAATGATATGCGGGATACGCAGTTTACTCATCACAATCGGTGCAACGAGGATAATCAACAACACCACAAAGAAAATCAACGTGGGGTCTGTGATTGGCAAATATGACGTCAATAATGTCATTCTGTGTGCAAAGGTACGATTTTTAAGTGAAAAGTGAAGAGTGAAAAGTGAATAATTTGCTGCCGCCACTGAAAAAATAACCATTTTCCATTGTCCATTATCCATTTTTTCGTACCTTTGCAGCCAAATTGTAACCAATTAAAGAAAAAAGGTAAGATGAAAGTAGCAATTGTAGGTGCAAGTGGAGCCGTGGGACAGGAGTTCCTGCGGATTCTTGACGAGAGGAATTTCCCGATGGATGAACTGGTGTTGTTTGGTTCAGAGCGCAGCGCAGGCAAAAAATATACCTTCAAGGGAAAAGAGATTGAGGTGAAGTTGCTTCAGCATAATGATGATTTCAAAGACGTCGATATCGCCTTTACTTCGGCAGGTGCAGGCACATCCAAGGAGTTCGCAGAGACAATCACAAAGTATGGTGCCGTAATGATTGACAACTCCAGCGCCTTCCGTATGGATGACGATGTACCCCTTGTAGTGCCTGAGTGCAATGCAGAGGACGCCCTGAACCGTCCTCGTGGCATCATCGCCAACCCGAACTGCACAACGATCATGATGGTGGTCGTACTCCAGCCATTGGAGAACATCTCTCATATCAAGCGCATCCACGTGGCCTCCTATCAGAGTGCCTCTGGAGCTGGTGCTGCCGCTATGGCAGAACTCCAGCAGCAGTACAAGGAGATGGTGGAGGAAGGCGAGGTGAAGACCGTCAAGAAGTTCGCCCACCAGTTGGCTTACAATGTGATTCCCCAGATTGATGTCTTCCAGCCCAATGGCTACACGAAGGAGGAGATGAAGATGTACAACGAGACCCGCAAGATCATGCATACCGATGCCAAGTGCTCAGCCATGTGTGTTCGTGTAAGTTCTCTCCGCTCCCACTCTGAGTCCGTATGGATTGAGACGGAGAAGCCCATCAGCGTCGAAGAGGCACAGAAGGCTATTGCCGCTGCCCCTGGTTGTACGCTGAAAGACGATCCATCTACCCTCACCTATCCTATGCCGCTCGAGACAGCAGGCAAGGATGACGTCTACGTGGGACGTATCCGCAAAGACCTCACTGACGACTGCGGTCTGACCTTCTGGCTTTCTGGCGACCAGATCCGTAAGGGTGCAGCCCTGAATGCCGTGCAGATTGCTGAGTATCTGGTAAAGGTTGGCAACGTGAAATAAAGTTACTATGAAGTTAAAGGAAAGTTTTAGGGAAGTTATAGGGAAGTCAAAGGGACATTACTTTCGTCCTTTGAACTTCCTTTTAACTTCCTTTCTTTTCCTTTTAACTTCCCTATTATTTTTCAATTCCTGCGGTGGTGGCGATGACGACGGCCGACGGCTTGGCGAAGTCATCGTTGGCACTTGGCAACGTGGCTGGGGTGAAGGTGATGTGGTGATTGAAGGTGATACTGATCTGAGGCCCGAGAACTTTGCCTATGACCAGTTTGTGTTCAACGACGATGGCAGCTACAACGGTATGGTGCGCAATGGGACTTTCATTGCCTACGACACTTATGGCGACGTTATCTTCGAAGGGAAATACCAGTGTGATAATCACAATATGAAACTGGAGCCCGATGGCGAGGAGAAATTGCTGGCACAAGTGGTATACTTTACTGACGACACCCTCCAGCTACGATACGAGAACGAAGAATTCGGCGTGACTATTACCTTCATCGTCCGCAAGCTGTAAACTGTAAACCACAAACAATCCTACTCCTCCTCATCTACGTCTGACTCATGGTAGACATAGTTGATGGTCGTCTGGCTATAAGCAGAGAAATACCCTAAACACCCGCCTGTAAAATTAGGAATGGGGTTGGTATTGGTATTATCCATGATCTGCATAGAGTATAGATAGTCGTAGGCCCGTTGGTCTATGGCACGCAGTTCTATCCGCAACTGGTCTCCCTCTCTCAACAAATCCTTGTCATCGCTACCTTCTTTCGCAATTGAGTACAGTTGCTGCAGTTCCTTATTCGGATTCTGATCGTCGCGCTTCACGGCCCATCGGAAACCAAGCTTGTTGCGATAGATATGCGAGAAATACCAATTCTCCTCATTGGGGATATCCTGGAACAACAGTTCTCCCATCAAGAACCGACTGCTCATGATCTTCTTCCATATGAAGTGAAACTTGTTGATCTTCGGCATGCGCTGCATCGTCGAGGTCGAGGTAAAGTGATGACCTCCCACCTCCACATCTATCTGATAGGTCACGCCCACCTGCCCCTTTGCCGTCGCCTGATAGATACCATTCTTCTTATGGACGAGCTTTGTCTCGCTGCCATCGCTGCCTGTCACAACAATGCTGGCATCTGACACATCGCTTGTCGTATGGTTGTCATCCACATCCTGCGTCAGGCTGACACGGGCCGTCATTCCGTCATTGGAAACGGATGCCTCCACCACGTAGATAGGCTCCACGCTGCGATAGTCGATGTCGATCTCCTTCTCACAGCCAACTAACCCTAATAATCCTAATATCCCTAATAACCCTATCTTCTTCATCTTTAGAATTGAATATTAAACGCCACACTTGGTACGATGCCGAACAGCGAATACTGTTTGGCTTTGGTACGGGCTCCGTCAGCACTATCCTCAAAATTAATCAAATAAGGGTTATACCTATTATATATATTATAGATGCCAAACACCCATTGTCTGGTCGTCTTACGATACTTCTTGGACCATACGGCACTCACGTCCAGACGATGATAGTCTGGTGCCCGGTAGCCGTTGCGCTCAGAATAATAGTAAATCCAGTTGTCGATGATCTGATACTTGCCACTGGGAGCCGTGAAAGCCTGTCCGCTGTTGAACACCCAGGCGGCATTGAAGGTCCATCGCTTGTTCAGCCTGAACATACAAACGATATTGATGTCATGACGACGGTCGTTGTTGGCATCGTACCATTGCCCGCCGTTGATACCGTCGATACGGGTCTTCGACCATGAGAGGGTATAGCCTATCCAACCCGTCAGCCTGCCGCTGTTCTTACGGGCACAGAGCTCTACGCCATAACTCTTGCCGTCGCCAGCCAACACCAGACGCTCTATCTCAATCTCGCTGCTGAACGACTTACCGTCGCGATAGTCGAGCACGTTCTGTATCTTCCTGTAATAGCCCTCCACGCTGAAATCATAGTCTTGCTCAGGCGTCATCATATAGAATCCCCCACTCCACTGGTCTGCGATCTCCGGCTCTACAATATTACTGCTGATGGTATAACGGTCGAAGGGTGTCGACGTGCTCTGGTTCCTGAGGGCGTGCAGATTCTGCGAGGTCCGTGCATAGCCCAGTTTGATGCTGGTCTGTGTCGTAGGTTGCCAACTGATGCTGGCTCTGGGTTCGAGCGTCAGGTGGGTCTTCACGATTTCGTTCCTGCCGTAGTTATAATACCAGCCAATTTCTCCGTTGTCCTCAATATCGTAATAGAGCGAACCGCCAAGGGGCGAGAAGGCATTGAGCCTCAGTCCGAGCGAGGCCTGCAGGTCTGGACGCAGATTGAATGTGCCATTCACCCAGCCCGTATTCTCCCAGGCACGGCGCTCTTCCTTGTCGTATTTGGTCAGTACCTGCCACTCTGCCGATTTCACATTATAGAGTGATGTCTGCAAGCCGGCCTTCAACTGATGCTCGCCCAAGACAATATGGAAGTCCTGTCGCAGACTGGCCTGACGGATATGACCTTTATACCAGAGGTTCATCCGCAGGAAGTCCACGCCGTTGTCCGTCAGATAGTTGCTGTAGTAGGCTGTCGTCTGGGCGTATGAGTCACCCTTGAAATGATGCAGCCATTTCAGGTTGAATGTCATATTGCTCCATCGGATGTCCGCCATCTTGTCTACAGCCGTACAGTCGTAGCTGGTGAAGAAGGTAAAGAACAGTTGGTTCCGCATGTTGAGCATCCAGTCGAGTTTCGCGTTGACATCGTAGAAGTAGAGGGTGTTATCCCTGAAGTCCTTCGAGGCTTTCAGGAAGAGATCCATATACGTACGACGGGCAGTCACTAACAGCGAAGCTTTATCCTTCGCGATAGGTCCTTCGATGGTACCTTTGGCAGACAGGATGCCTATGCTGGCGCCACCATGCCAGTCGTGCTTGTTGCCCGTCTTGCCAGTGATGTCGAGTACAGCCGATGAGGCACCACCATATTGGGCAGGCAGCAGACCTTTATAGAGAGTGGCAGAGGCCAGCGCATCGTCATTAAAGGCAGAGAACAGTCCTGCCAGATGGCCTGAATTATAGACGGGAGCCAAGTCGAAGAGTACCTGATTCTGTGCCGAGGTACCGCCACGCACCTGAAAGCTGCTCGATGCATCGCTCTCCGCTTTCACGCCAGGCAAAAGCTGGATGGAACGCATGATGTCCGTCTCACCAAACAACTGGGGAGCTGAAGCCAGGTCTTCCAACTGCAACACCTCGGCACCTGTCTGCACATTCTGGATGCGCTGACGGGCTGAGTTGGAGGTCACGACGACCTCCTCCAGCCGCTCTGTGCGGATGGTGTCTTCCTCTACCAAAGGCAGACTCAAAAACGCTGAAAGCAAGATACTAAGTCCAAACATGGGTGCAAAGATACGATTTATTTACGACAACTCAGACAACTCAGACAACTATTTTATCATAATATGTGGTCTTCATTGACCAAGTTGTAGTAAAATTCAGTATTTTTGTCTTTTCTTTAAGGAAAAAGTTGTAACTTTGCCCCCGATAAATAGTAAACCATCCATTAGTAAATTGCAGATGAAAAAGATCTTTGTAGCCCTTGTGGCAATCGTAGCACTCTGTGCATGCAGCAGTGAGAAGAAAGAATTCTCGTATCGTGGTCTCTCGATGGCCCTACCCTTCCAGACTTTCTGCGACTCCTTAGTGAACCGCGGCTATGCCGTCGACTCTGCCAAGACCGACTCTGCCTTTACCCGTGTGGTGATGGCCCGTACTGGCGACCACTATCGTCTGATGCTCGCCCAGCAGAATGGAAAGCTCCAGGCTCTGCAGGAAAACTATACCCTCTCCACCAATGACAGCACCCGTCGTACTTGGCAGCAGCTGCGTGACGACTTCGAGAAGGAATTAGGTGCTTGGCCCAACATGCCCAAACACGGCGACGACCACAAAATCGCCAAGTTCGAGTCTGACGGCGGCTTCATCACCCTCACCCTCGAAAACACCTACAAGCCCACACTCTCCGTGCTCTACGAGGTGAAATAGGCTGTATCACATATTCTTGATCTGCTCATTCATCCAAGCCAGTTTGGCCTCATAGCAGGAAATCATACGTTCGACAGCCTCGTCGAACGTCATGTTCTGGTCACCATTGACCGTCGCAGGAATGCCGTATTCGGGCAGCAACGGCCACTTGGCGATATCAAGTTCGTTAGAGGCTTTGATGTAGGCTGCCATTTCGCGGATGTAGGCAGGAATCTGACCAAAGCCTTCCTTATAGGCATCCCACCTTTTCTTCACTTCGGCCACGAACTGTGGGTCTTGTAGCAACCGCTCATAATAGACATGCTCATGGTTCTTGTAATTGAACGACGCATTAAACTTGGTAGTCTTGCTCGGATAGAAAGTCTCATAGTCGAAATCCCATACGGGTCCGGCTTTCAGTTTCCCGCCACGATCCTTGAACATGTATGTGCTCTTAGGATACCGGCTTTCACTGTTCATCGCCAGTTCCTGAACGAACCAGTTGTCAACAAACGAGCCGATGTCCATCATGTCGGCATAGCCTCTTTTCTTAAGCCAGTTGTCGGCGTAGAGCAGTTCCTCCATCTTGTTGATATAGTCCGTGATATATTTCTTCTGTGCAGGCTGCAGCACATCTTCATCGGGTGACTTGATCATGTAGGGTAGGCTCTTTTTTGCTGATGTGAATTTATTCACTTCATCATAAGCCACATCGACTTCCAGCAGATAGCCGCCCGTGATCGTTTTTTCCGTGACGTCCTCCTTCTTCATCTCCGTGATGTTCACACGATTCTTGTTCACCCTAACCTGTTCACACAGATAGTAGTTGCCCACGTGCTTGCCGTTCAGCATCACTTCTACGAATTTGCCCGTCGGTGTCCAGTCAAGCGCCGTTTGTCGGGCTATCTGGAAGGCCGCGTCGTTTCTTAGCAGCGTGCGGTCTATCCAGTTGGCCAGCAGACACCAGCGCTTGTGTTTGTTCATGCCCAGGAGTTTCGAACTTTTGTTGAGTTTCAGCGCGTATGGTTTCTTGGGCAGCGTGGCAGTCAAGTTGCCGCGCTGGCGTATGGACAGGCTGTCATCTTTATAGTCGATGGTTCCGTCAGGGTTATAGACTTGGATTGATACCTTTTCCATCCACGATTCCGTTTTCTTAGGAATGGCCTTACCGCCAGGGGTGTTGATAAAAACGACGGGCAAACCGGTCTTTACGGGGTGCACCCACAGGACTATGTCATTATTAAGAATCATGTTCAGCAGAATCACGATGTCTGAGGCGTTGATGAAGGTGTCGCCGTTGACGTCGGCAGCCTCCTCATTAAACTCATTGGGGGTTTCCCCCATAATATACTGTGTGATGAACTCAACGTCTTTGAGAGTCCGTTTGCCGTCACCATCTACGTCGCCAGAACCAGCCATCAAATTCAGCGACACTGTCATCATTAATAAAAGAATGAATATCTTCTTCATCTTATAGTTGTTTTAGGAAGTGAATATATAAGAAATATTTCTGGGTATTCGTCAGAGCATCTGAAGCGTGTAGAGGTAGACAACAGCGGCGGGGACGGCCATGAGGGTGGAGTCGAAACGGTCAAGCATACCACCGTGACCAGGCAGGATGTGGCCTGAGTCCTTGATACCGAGGGTGCGCTTGAAGAGAGACTCAACGAGATCGCCCCAAGTGCCGAAAACGACAACCACAAGGCCAAGACCCGCCCATTCAATGGCTGTGAGTCCAAGGGGATTCTGTGCGTACTGCTCAGATAGATACCACACAAGCACAGCTACGATAATCACCAGAATGCCTCCGCCGATGCTTCCCTCCCAAGACTTGCCTGGAGAGATGCGGGGGAAGAGTTTGTGCTTGCCTAAGAGCGAACCGCAGATATAGGCGCCTGCATCGTTGATCCAAAGGAACACGAACACAGACAAGGGAATAGACCACACAAAGTGGATGCCTGATGAATCAGACTGGAACGCCAGCACGTTCAGCAGCGAGAAAGGCAGGGCGATATAGAGCTGGCTCATCATTGTGTAGGCCCAGTCGTGAACGGGGTCTTCCTGCTTCAGATAAAGCTCCGCCACCATGAGATAGATCAGCGTAACCAGGTAAGGCACGAAGATGGAAGGGGGCGTGATGCCACTGCAGAAGCCTGCCATCGCCAGAAAGAAGTACACGCCTGCCACCGTTGAGATCATCTGATTGACAGACACACGATTCCGATCGTTCACCAGACCCGCAAACTCCCAGATGGTCATACCCGTCACAAGTGCGAACAAGAATATCATCGCCTCCGGACGCAGGAAGCAACTCACGATTGCAGCAACGAAGAACACCGATGTGATCGTCCTAACTATAAAATTTTTCATACGCGTACCTTAATATTATTTATCTTCGCTCTCGTCGGCTTTTGTCTCGCCGTCGCCAGCGTCGCTTTTCGTTTCTTCTGCCTTCTGAGCCTCCAGTTCCCGGGCGCGCTCCTCGGCCATGCGCTCGGCATCAGCCTTCATCTGGGCCTCAAGGAGTTCCTCGGCACGACTGGTCCAAGGACGTTTGCCGAAGATCTTCTCGACATCCTCAGCGAAAATCACCTCACGGTCGATGAGCAACTGAGCCAGCTGGGCGTGACCTTCCTTGTGCTCTGTCAGGATCTTCTTGGCGCGTTCGTACTGCTCGTTGATCATCCGCAGCACCTCGTCATCCATAATCTTCGCCGTTGTCTCGGAATAGGGCTTCTGGAACTGATACTCGGCATTGTTGTAGTAGCAGAGGTTGGGCAGTTTGTCGCTCATACCAGCGAAGGCAATCATGCCGTAAGCCTGCTTGGTGGTACGCTCCAGATCGTTCATCGCACCAGTGGAGATATGTCCCACAAACAGTTCCTCAGCCGCACGGCCTCCCAAGAGTGAACACATCTCGTCGAGCATCGCCTCCTTGGTCTGGAGCACGCGCTCCTCTGGCAGATACCAGGCGGCACCCAGGGCCTGACCACGTGGCACGATGCTCACCTTCACCAGCGGATTGGCAAACTCCGTAAACCACGATATCGTAGCGTGACCAGCCTCATGGATGGCGATAGAACGTTTCTCCGCCTCGGTCATCACCTTCGTCTTCTTCTCCAGACCACCGATGATACGGTCAACGGCATCGAGGAAGTCCTGCTTCTTAACCGTCTGCGAGTTATGACGGGCAGCAATCAGGGCCGCCTCGTTACAGACGTTGGCGATATCGGCACCAGAGAAGCCCGGTGTCTGACGGGCGAGGAAATCTATATCCACGCTTTCGTCCGTCTTGACGGGTTTCAAATGCACCTTGAACACCTCCTTGCGTTCGTTCAAGTCTGGCAGGTCTACATGAATCTGACGGTCGAATCGTCCTGCACGCAGCAGCGCCGAGTCGAGCATATCGGCACGGTTCGTGGCTGCAAGGATGATCACACCACTGTTGGTTCCAAACCCGTCCATCTCCGTCAACAGGGCATTCAGCGTATTCTCGCGCTCATCGTTGCCACCCATAGCGGGATTTTTGGAACGGGCACGGCCTACGGCATCAATCTCATCAATGAAGATGATGCAAGGCGACTTCGTCTTCGCCTGCTGGAACAGGTCGCGAACACGGGAGGCTCCCACGCCGACGAACATCTCCACGAAGTCGGAACCCGACATCGAGAAGAACGGCACGCCAGCCTCTCCGGCCACAGCCTTCGCCAACAGCGTCTTACCCGTTCCCGGAGGGCCTACCAACAGGGCACCCTTGGGAATCTTACCACCCAGTTCGGTATATTTCTGCGGATTCTTCAGGAAGTCCACGATCTCCTGTATCTCCTGCTTGGCGCCAGCCTGTCCGGCTACATCCTTGAACGTGATACCCAGGTCGCCGCCCTTCTCATACATCTTCGCCTTCGACTTTCCGACGCTGAACACATTGCCGCCAGCGCCCATGCCTCCACCGCCCATACGGCGCATGAAGAACATCCACAAGGCTATCAGCAGGAGGATGGGGAACATGTTATAGAAGATCATGTTCAGGAAGTCATTTTCCTTACGGTTCTCAAAGGTGTAGTCGCCCGTAAACGTCTTGGCCTCCTTGGCCTGATTGATATACTCCTCCACCTGGTCTATCGAGCCGAACTCCACCTCGACGTAGGGATCCTTGCCCGTCTGCTGGGCACTCTGGTGGAACACGTCGCGGATATGCTCCGGCTTCACGTACATCTTCAGATTGCCCTGCGTCTTGTTGATCACAATCTTCGAGGCATAGCCGTGGTCGATCATCGACTTGAAGTCAGAATAGGTAGCCGTACGGCTAACGCTGCTGTTCTGAGGCCCGCCACTCGAAAAGTATAAAAGGCCCAATGCCAAGATGGCGATGGCATAAATCCAGTTCATATTGAACTTGGGCATGTTCATCTTCGGACCGTTTCCGTTCTTGTTTGGTTTATTTTTATCCATATTTAATTATTTCCTTTCGCTCTTTTTCTATTCTCTTTCCACTTTCCACTTTCCTCTTTCCACTTTCCTCTAATCAATATCCTCGATTCTCGTGAGTTCTGCGTCATCCCAGAGGTGCTCCAAGTCGTAATATGCTCTCACGTCTGGCAGGAAAATATGTACCAGCGCGTCACCGTAGTCCATAGCCACCCACTGGGCATTCTCCAATCCCACCACATGCATGGGTTTCTCTTTCAGTCGCTCACGGCACATGTCGCCCACCGACTCGCAGATGGCTTCCACCTGTGTGGGCGAATTGCCTTCACAGATGATGAAATAGTTGCTGATGGTACCACCGATCTTCGTCAGGTCAGCCACGACGATGCCGCTGCCTTTTTTCTCTTGTATCGCTTCTGTTATGGTTTTTACCAGTTCGTCCATATATATTAATAATGTATTGAGTGTGCAAAGGTACAGCAAATCGGGCGAAATACAAAATAAATTAGGGAAAATTGGGCATTTTGATAAAAAAATCCCCAAAAAGTTTTGGTGATTCAAGAAAAAGCACTACCTTTGCACCCGCAATTGAAAGAACAAGGGTGTTCTGAAAGGCAAATTGACATTGGGGTATGGTGTAATGGTAACACTACAGATTCTGGTCCTGTCATTCTTGGTTCGAGTCCGAGTACCCCAACAGAAGAAAATTGCTAAGTCGCTTAAAATCAAGCACTTAGCAATTTTTCTATTTCACTTTTGGCGTGATTTTGGCGTGATAGATTCCGATTCGCCCCCGAATCAAACCCCAAAATTTCAAACCCGACCCCACTCTCCGTAAGGAAAATTCAAATTTATAACATTTTTAGGATTGTTTTGGTGATTTTAGGAATATCAGATCACAGGACACTGATGCCGCCAATAGTATCAACTAATGTTTACTACTTAAAGTTTTTAGTACTTTCAGTTGATATTTGAAGATTTCTTCGTACTTTTGTGCCAAGTTTAGAAAATTGCACAGAATGATGAAGAAGGTTTTAACTTGCTTTCTGGCTATCTTGGCAAACACAGCCTGCATTTGCCTGGCGCAAAATGCAGTAGTAAAGATGCTGCCAGAGAACGGGGCGACAGATGTGAATATCGACACACATCTGACGCTGACGATGAGTGATGATGCCATCGTCGGGCAGAAAGGGTTCGTGTCTGTATTTGACAAAAGAACAGGAAAGTTAGTAGATCGTCTGGATATGAGCATCCCGGCAGGACCTACTGAGGGACAAACGAAGAATCCTGCGGCACAATACACGCCTGTACCTTATATCTATAAGTCGCAACCTATCACAAACCGCAACACCAAGGCTGGTACTCCGTCTAGCGTGAATGCCTGGGACACGGGTGAGCAATAGACACCATGTAGAAGGCAAAATCCTCAAAGATACGATGGTCCCTGAGAGTATTCGCTCTGGACAGTATCTGCCTATTGACTGGCTGACTGCCAAAGCCGAGGTGTTTGGATTTTCTACCATGAGCAATCGTG
>JAFVGS010000020.1 GCA_017474845.1 Prevotella sp. | reverse complement strand
CTGACATCTACTCCATGTTGAACTACAAGAAAATGCCGTTCCGAAAAATCAAAATCTGTAGAACACAGTCACCATAGCGAGAATGTGCAAATCGCTGATTAGCAAATGAAATCAAGTTTGTGGCGTTAAAGTTGGGTTAAATAAGATTAAAAATTAGATATAGATATGAAGAATAAATATTTCAAACCCCAGTTCAAGGTTGTGAAGCTACATGGCCGCATGCCATTAATGGTCAACAGTTTAGCAACAAAGGGAAGGGTGAATAGTGTTAGCTCAGGAGGCTTAGGACAGGATAATCTCGACTATGGAGGCGATAGTGATAATGACACTGAGGGCATTATCCGCTAAGCCATAAAAACTCTACCATTAGCTATGCTCACAAGGGGACATCCTTCTGTGAGCATTTCATATATTTGTATGTTTGCTCCCCAATAGGAGTCCAATTGTCGGAGCCGCGTATATATGTAGCGGCTCCAACAACGAACGAAAATCGCCCACTATATTACATGCCGATGGATTTCTTGCAGGGAAGCCTTCTAACACTTTTTTGGAAGCCATGGAAAAAGTGTTGGAAGGCCTTGTAAAAAACGGGGGTCCAGAGCATTGAGAAATGTGGAAAGTAGGAAATGCGGAAATGCGGAAAGTGGACATTAAGCATTTTCTAAGTACGGAAAAGTACGGAAAAGAGACATTTATAGTATAATTTCTTTTAAAATTATTATTATTAATATATAAATTATTACTTGAATTATTTTTATTCTTTAATATTATTATATTATTAATATAAATAATTATTATTGCCATATTAATTATTACAATCGTATTAATTATTTCTACTATCTATAATACCGCCTCAAAATACCTTAATGTCCACTTTCCGCATTTCCTACTTTCCGCATTTCCATTACTGGGCATCGGCAAAAACACCTTGAAAACAATAACCCGGGGTTATTGCGCGATATCCCTGGGTTATTGTCAAATAACCTTGCGTTAATTAGATATTTTTTAGAATTCGATGATAAAAAAGAGAAATCTTTGTGCAGTTCGAAATAAATGCTTAACTTTGCACGCCAAAAGAAAAATGACATGAATAAGAAACTTCAGGCGCACAGCGCCATCTTCCTGGCGAACACCATCTTCGGACTGGGTGTTCCTGTGACCAAACTTCTGCTCGATGAGTGGGTGACGCCCATGGGCTATATGGCTTCCCGCTCGCTCGGTGCTTGTCTCGTGTTCTGGCTCATTGCCGCCTTCCTGCCTAAGGAACATGTGGAGCGTAAGGACCTGATTACCATTCTGGCTGGCGGTCTGCTGGGCTTTGTCATCTCACAGACGCTCACCGCCTGGGCGCTCGACTACACAAGTCCTGTCTATTTCTCGCTGATTGCGACGCTGACACCTGTGGCCGTGATGCTCTGTGCGGCCTTGACGATAGGCGAGAAGATCACACCGATGAAGTTCCTGGGCGTGCTGCTGGGTATTGCCGGTGCCGTGCTGATGGTGCTGATGAGTCAGACGTTAGGGTCTGGAAAGAACGATTTGATCGGTATTTCGCTGGCCATTCTGAGTGTGCTCACATGGGCCATATACCTTATTATAACGCGTAATGTGGCCTCGAAGTACTCGCCCGTGACGCAGATGAAGTATGTCTTCCTGATCTCGGCCATCGTGACCGTACCCATCGCCATCCCGGAATTGCCGATGAATGCGCTCTATACGTCTACCTGGGGCTGGGATGGAGTGGTGGAGATGCTCTTTATCGTATTGGGTGCTACGGCCCTCGGCTATTTCCTCATCCCCTTTGCCATGAAGTACCTGCAGGCCACAACGGTCAGTATCTACACTAACCTGCAACCTGTGATCGCCTCGTTCGTGGCCATCATGATTGGTCAGGATGTACTCACATGGGACAAGCCCGTGGCTGGAATACTGGTGCTGCTGAGTGCCTACATCGTCACGGTGGTAACGGCGAAGGATGCCAAAGGCTGATTATTTGGTGAGTTCCCAGAAGGCAACGGCTGCCGCTGCTGCCACATTGAGGGAGTCGACTTGATGATACATGGGGATGCGGACGACGAAGTCTGCATCCTCAATTGTTTTCTGGGGCAGGCCCTCGCCCTCAGTTCCCATGATAACAGCCAGATGTTCCTGTTGCTTGAGGATAGGGTCGGAGAGGGAGATGCTATTGTCACTAAGGGCCATTGCGGCGGTCTTGAAGCCCGAATCGTGCAACTGCCGGTAATCATCCAGCCAAGTCCAAGGCACGAGAAATACAGTGCCCATAGACACGCGTATCGACCTGCGGTTCAAGGGGTCACATGAACTTCGTGTAAGTAATACTGCATCCACGCCAAGTGCTGCTGCCGAGCGGAAGATGGCGCCGATATTGGTGGTGTCGCAGACGCTGTCGATGATGCAGACACGACGGGCATCCTTAAGGATTTCATCGAGTTTAGGCTCCGGCTTGCGACGCATGGCGCAGAGCACGCCACGGGTCAGCGTGTAGCCCGTCAGGTTGGAGAGCAGTTCCCTCGAACCTGTATAGACGGTCATCGAAGGATGAGCCTCGATGATGTCGGCGGCATCGCCCTCGATATGCTTCTGTTCGCAGAGCAGGGCCTGTGGCTCATAGCCAGCCTGTAGCGCCACACGGATCACCTTCGGACTTTCTGCGATGAAAAGGCCTTGTTCTATATTCAGACGGTTGCGAAGCTGGGCCTCGGTCATTGAGGCAAACAGAGCGATGCGCTCGTCTTGTAGCGATGAAATCTCGTATATCATTTCGTATAGAAGTCAATAAGTCTGACGAGGGCCTCCTGGCAGACCACACAGAACTCAGGCTCCTCGTTGGTGCGCATACGGCAGTTCTCGCAACCACGCCAGACGCCTTTCTCCAGATAGCCGCCACCCTCAATGAGTCCGGCCTTTCCTTCCTTGATCAGATGTTCCCACTTGACGTAAGCCGTAGCCTGGGTGGTCAGGTTGGGTTCCCAGGGTTCTGTTTCAGGGAAGTAAATCGGATCGTCGCTGCCGTAGTCGTATTCATCGCCCAATCCACCGAAGGAATGGCCGAATTCGTGCACGACGACAGGCAAGAAATGCTTACCACCCGTATAACTGAGATTATAGGAATTGTAGATGCCGCCTCCGCCATAGTGCTCGGTATTCACCAGGATGATGATATGCTCGTAGGGCGTACCTGCCAACAGATCGTGTAGCCGTTTCAGG
The DNA here is from genome assembly GCA_017474845.1 of Prevotella sp. Taxonomy (GTDB): domain Bacteria; phylum Bacteroidota; class Bacteroidia; order Bacteroidales; family Bacteroidaceae; genus Prevotella. The sequence goes on along the minus strand of JAFVGS010000020.1, from coordinate 87,801 downwards.
TGCAACGTCGTCAGATAGCGGTCGCTATAGAAGGTGTCGAAGTGGGAACCGAGGGCCGTGTTCTTCCAGATACCCTTCGAGGGCTCGCTGGTGCCTGATTCTACAGATACGGATTTCACGGCGATGATATTAAAACGGTCCTGCATCGATTTGAACGGCTCGTGGTTGAAGAGGGAGCCGATGGCCTTCTGGCAGTCGTCGAGGTAACGGTCCATTTCATCGGCCGTATAGCCTTCCGCCACAAAGGCTATATGGATGCACCGGGAGGTGTCGGCGGCCTGATGCAGCACGTTGTAGGGCGTGATACTGCGCTCACCAGCCTTACGGATCAGAATGTCCTTGGGGTCGACGATATGCGTCAATGAGTTAATCACCTCATCGTGGTAATCGAACAGTTCTACCTTGATCTCCACGGAGTCTTTCGGGAAGGGTACAAGGAACACGTTCTCAAAGGATTTCTGCACATGCTTGGCCTCATCTGTGGCGAGCCATTCCTGAAAGAGGGTGGAGAAGGAGTGCCGATAAATGAGCATTCCATCGGCTTTTGAACGCATGGTGATCTGCCCGTTGCCTTTCAGGGGCAGTTCTGCCAGATGGTCTCTGCGACCATACCATTGGGGGAGGCTGACGAGTTCGTCAACATATATCTGATGGAGACAGTTGTCGCCAGCAAAGGTATAGTCGAGCCGCAGGGTGCGATCCTCGAAGTAGTCCTCAAACCTCTGGGCGTCTGTATAAAGACATGTTCCAAGTGTTAATGCTATGATTATCAGATACTTTCTCATAATTCGTTCAATAAGTTCTTGACATAATCACGCCCCCAGTCACGAAGATGATGCCGTTGGTCGTCATACTGCAACAGGTCGAGGTCGATAGTCACGATACCGTCTTCGTTGCGGGTACGTCCTAAACGCTTTTCCGTCTCTTTCAGAACCTCACACAACAAGCCTTCGCCGAAAGTGGTGGTTCCCCAGCAGAGCTGGTTCAGATAGGGTTTCTTACGGCTTGTGTTCACAGGTTCCGTCCAGATGGCGGAAGTAAAATGTACCTCCGACATCAATTGGGTTAATTGTTCTCTGGCCTTTGCCAGGTTAGCCTCTTGGTTCTCGTTCGACGCGAGAGAGATTATCACTTCATGCACCTTCATACTTTCACGTTTTGGGTGCAAAGGTAACAAATTATATTGAAACCTACAAGTTTAAAGTCGATTCTTCTCATCATTTCCAGCACCAGTTCCCTTATACTTAGAGTTGCTGGCATTGAAATTATAGCTGAGAGAGAGGCCTATCTGCTGCGTATAGCTGTAGTCGTCCTGGGCTGTTGAGCCGATTTCATAATAGGTTGTCACTTTGTTCTTGCAGGTGCGGAGAATATCGTTGGCGTAGAGTGAGGCCGTCAGACGTCCTTCCAAAAAGGATTTCTGCACGCGGGCACCCATGTTAAAGTTGCTGCCGCGATACGTAAATCCCCAATGGTTGCTGCCTGTATAGTTGGCTTGTATTACGGCTTTCGTCGTGGAATTGATGATGAACCAACTCTGCAGATTGAAGCTGAATTCAGGTTTGTTCAGTTTCATCGGTACGCCGTAGGCTTCGGCATCAAACTTCTGCTGATAGTAGTGCAGCGTGAGGGTGGGCTGCCAGAAACCGAACTTAGGAGAGGCCACGATGGTGGCATATACACGATCCTGATGGTCGAAGTTGGCGGGCTGATAGATGCCTATCTCCTGAACCTCGTCATAGACATTGACTACATGGGTGAAGAAGTCGTTCTCGCGAGTGAAGCCTGTAGAGAAGTTCAGCCATGAATAGGTGAGGTTGAAGTCTATGCTCTGACGTATGGATGGGCGCAACAGCGGATTACCTCCCTCATAGACGATACGGCTGTCGTAATACACCGCAGAGCTCAACAGTCCGTAGGGTGGGCGAGTAATACGCTTGCTGTAGCTCAGTTGTGCGCCCCATTTTCCTTTCTGCCAGGCTGCCGAGAAGTTGGGGAACCAGTCGTTGTAGGTGCGGCTGGGTTCTGACTGCCAGACGCCAAACGACGTGTAATCAGCAGCAACATGCTCATAGCGCAGGCCGACATTGAAGTTGACGGTTGATTGTTTACAGTTTAAAGATAGTTGGTATTCTGCAAAGCCGGCAATATTCTTTTCCTTCATCTCGTTATCTGCCGCTGGGATGATGTTCTCCTGATTGTAGTTGTTTCCGTGGCTTTTGGTGGATGTCGCCTCTGACCCAAAACTCAACTCGCCCTTCCAGACGGGATAGGTCAGTATCAGTTTACCTGCAGCCATCGTTCTTTTCTCCTGGTTGACGGTCGTGATAGTGCGATCACCGAGTTCATGGCTATACTCCTGTCCATTCATCCGGTCCTCCGATTCACGTCGCAGCAAGGTGGCATTCAGGTCGATGCCTAATTTCCCTACCTTTCCTATATAATAGGTGTTCAGTTCCCATACAGGTTTGTCCTGCTCCTCGGCCTGCGAGATGAGACGGATGTCGCCGTAATAGGCCCCATTCTTCTGATAGTTCTGCATCATGTCTGAGTCGAAATGCTGATGAAGCCGTTTCTGTGACGAGAAACTCAGTCCTACGGAATGACCTTCGTTGAAATCGTAGTTCAGGCCGGCTCTGTAAAGCAACTCCGTCCAGCGGCTTCTTACGGGTGTCTCTGCATGGACATTAAACAGGTCGCGACTGATGTGCAGCTCTTGCTCAAAGTTCTGGTCATTGCTATAGTGGCCCCAGTCGAACGCTACGTTGGCAAACGCCTCCAAGCCACCTGTACGATATTTCAGCGTCAGGTCGTCGTAGTTGTTCCATCGGTTGTTTCGCCAGGTCTCGCTTGTTACCATCATACTCAGTCCGTCGCCCTGAGGCTTCAGCGTCTTGATGAGGATGACGGCATTCACTTCGGCATTGTATTTGGCACCTGGGGCGGTGATGACGTCGACACTCTTGATGTCGGAAGACTTCAGTTGCTTCAAATCGCCCATATCGCGTACCTTTTTATTATTGATATAGATCTCCGGCTCGCCCTTGGCCAGCACTTCGAACTTACCGTCTTTGCCCTGAATGAGCGGAATCATCGACAACAGGTCATCGGCATTGCCGATATCGTGGAGCAGCGAGTGCTGCACGTCGACCGTCATACCGCCAGACGTCATCTTGTACTGCGGAATCTCACCCTTCACCTCAACGCCTTTCACCATATAGGTCTCAGGCTGTAGGGTAATGGTGCCGATATTACCCACGCTGACGTTTCGTTCCACCGTCTTGTAACCTACATACGACGCTTTCAGAGTGATGCGTTTCTCCTTGCAGGGGATGACGAAGTCGCCGTTCTCGTTAGTCACACCGCCGTTGATAAATCCCTCATGGAGCAGGGAAATGTTGGCAAACTCGATAGGGCTGCCACTTTCGTCTACTACACGGCCAATCACTTTGGTATCCTCTTTTTGGGTACACTCGATAAAGATGTTGGCATCGTCATAGGTCACCCGCATCGGATAGAACCCGATGACCTCACGGATGGCCTCCTGAATGGGCAGGTCGCTGAAATGGCTTGTGACGGTGAAATCCTCCAGTTCGTCATAGATGAAGTAAATGGTTTTGTCGCTGGTGGCGGCATTCAGGTCTTCAAGCACTTTCGACAGCGACTCGTTCTGATAGTCACGGCTCAGCCTCTGGGCTTGGGCACACAAAGTAAGTGTACACAGCAATACTGTGAAGATATATTGTTTCATTTCTGTGTCGGATAAGGTTATTCTACAATCAGTTTCTGGTTCTCTCGAGTGATGTGGAAGCGTTCAAACTTATTGAACAGGTCGATGATATCGTCCAGTTTCAGTTGTTTGTCCCAAGTGAAGTAGAGACGTATGTGCTTTGTATCCTCCTGCTTGTAGACAGTCTCCACCTGATAGAACTTGGCTATGTCGTTTAGGATAGTTGCCAATTCCGTATCTTCATACACCACCGTCTTAAGCTCGGTACTGTTGTTGTCTGCTGGCTGAGTCTTGGTGGCTGGGCGTTGAGCGCTGTCTGTGATTACAGTCTGTGGTTCCTGCGCCTTTTGTGAGCTGCCGCCGATGAAATGGATGGCGGCATAGGTGATGCCTGAGAGCATCAGTACACCTACAAAGGTGGCTGCAATCTTCATCAGCGAGAACTTTTCACGCCTCGTTTTCCGTCTTTCGCTTACGAATCTCTCCCATGCTTCGTTGGCATCTGGCACGTTGATATGGGCCTCTTCCAGCATCTGGTCGAGTTGCTCGTCTGTATAATCTTCAGGATGTAGCAGCATTCTGATCTGTTCGTCTTTCTTCATAAATCTTTGCTTTTAAAGGTTGAACGTAATTTCCTCAGTCCCTGAACGATATGCTTGTTCACGGCCGATAGGCTGATGCCCAGTTCGCTGGAGATTTCCTTGTACGACTGATCCTCGTCGAAGTGCATCTTGATGATGCGGCTGGTCTGAGGCGAGAGCCTTTCATCCACATAGCGATGGATGGCCTCAATCAGCTCGTCGTCGTTATCGGAATCTGTCGGAACCTCTATCGCCGTGATCACCTTGCGATGTTCAAGGATGTTGAGGCAGCGGTTACGGATACATGTCAGCAGAAAGGTTCGCGTCGACTCCTCGCGTAGTGGGGTGGTACCTGCCCACAGCTTGGCGAAGACATCCTGTACGGCATCCTTCGCCTCGTCTTCATCGCCCAGCAGGATGTAGGCTGCCTGATACATCCTGCCGTACTCCGAAAGGAAGAGCTCCTTGAACTGTTGTTCTCGCTGTGCGAGCGACGTTACGTCGATGACTCTTGCTGACATTTTTTCGTTGCTGTTTTACTATATATACAGATAAGCAGACGGAATCATCACCCCCTATGGGAGATTTTTGTGCACAAAGATACGAAATATCTATAAATAATGTGTATTAGAGGTCTGATATCTCGCGTTAAACTTGACTAAAAGGCTTGCGTATGTCGGAGAATCTTTGTAATTTTGCAGCAAAGTAGGCAGAATTGCGTAATGCGGAGTTGACAAAATGAAAGAAAATACGTTATTTTTGTGAATTTCTGCTCAAATATTTGGCCGAATGAAAATAAAAGTGTAATTTCGCAGCGTTTTTCGAAAACATTCATTATAAACATTCAAAATAAACAACCAAATGAAGAAGTACAACTTTAATGCTGGCCCCTCGATGCTTCCCCGTGAGGTCATCGAAGCAACCGCTCAACAGTGTCTTGATTTCAATGGCTCAGGTCTCTCTCTGATGGAGATCAGCCACCGTGCAAAGGATTTCCAGCCCGTCGTAGACGAGGCCGTGGCTCTGACGAAGGAGCTGCTCGACATCCCCGAGGGCTACTCTGTGATCTTCCTCGGCGGTGGTGCAAGCCTTGAGTTCTGCATGATTCCTTTTAATTTCCTGATCAAGAAGGCTGCCTACCTGAATACTGGTGTATGGGCCAAGAAGGCCATGAAGGAAGCAAAGCTCTTCGGTGAGGTCGTAGAGGTGGCTTCTTCTGCAGATGCCAACTACACCTTCATCCCCAAGGACTGGACCGTTCCCGCTGATGCCGACTATCTGCACATCACGACGAACAACACGATCTACGGTACTGAGATCCGCAAGGACCTTGATGTCAGCGTGCCCCTGATTGCCGATATGTCGTCAGACTTCATGAGCCGTCCCGTTGACGTCAGCAAGTACGATGCCATCTATGCCGGTGCCCAGAAGAACCTGTCGATGGCCGGTGTGACCATCATCATCCTGAAGGACGAGAAACTGGGCAAGGCTCCCCGTGAGATTCCCACGATGCTCGACTATCGCACTCACGTCGACAAGGGCTCTATGTTCAATACTCCTCCTGTGGTGCCCATCTATTGCGCCCTTGAGAACCTCCGCTGGATCAAGCGCCAGGGTGGTGTTGAGGCTATGGACAAGCTGGCCAAGCAGCGTGCAGAGATCGTCTATGGCGAGATCGACCGCAACAAGATGTTCGTTGGAACTGCCAAGGAAGAGGACCGCTCGCTGATGAACCTCTGCTTCGTGATGGCCGACGAGTATAAGGAGCTGGAGAAGGAATTCCTCGACTTCGCCGTATCGAAGGGTATGGTTGGCGTGAAGGGTCACCGTTCTGTCGGTGGCTTCCGTGCTTCTTGCTATAACGCCCAGACCATCGAAGGCTGCAATGCCCTCGTCGCCTGCATGAAGGAATTTGAGAGTAAACATTAAGATTAAGGAATGGAAAGGAAGTTAACTTTAACTTCAAAAATAAAAAAATGAAAGTATTAGTTGCAACAGAGAAGCCTTTCGCAGCAGCCGCTGTGAATGGAATCAAGGCAGAGATTGAAGCAGCAGGCAATGAGCTGGTGCTGCTGGAGAAATACACAGAGAAGGCTCAGCTGCTGGACGCTGTGAAGGATGCCGACGCACTGATTATCCGTTCGGATAAGGTGGACGCTGAGGTGCTGGATGCTGCCAAGCAGTTGAAGATCGTGGTTCGCGCCGGTGCTGGTTATGATAACATCGACCTTGCCGCTGCCACAGCCCACAACGTGGTGGCAGAGAACACCCCAGGCCAGAACTCTAACGCTGTGGCCGAGCTCGTGTTCGGTCTGTTGGTGATGGCTGTACGTGGATTCTACAACGGCAAGAGCGGCAGTGAGCTGCTGGGCAAGAAGCTGGGTATCCTTGCTTTCGGTAACGTGGGTCGCAACGTGGCTCGCATCGCCAAGGGCTTCGGCATGGAGGTCTATGCCTTCGACGCCTACTGTCCTGCAGAGGTTATCGAGGCTGCTGGCGTACACGCCGTTGCCAATCAGGACGCTCTCTTTGAGACCTGCGACGTGGTGTCACTCCACATCCCCGCTACGCCTGAGACCAAGCAGAGCATCAACGCTGCCCTCGTCGGTAAGATGAAGAAGGGTGGTGTACTGGTGAACACAGCCCGCAAGGAGGTAATCAACGAGCCTGAGCTGATTAAGCTGATGCAGGAGCGTGAGGACCTGAAGTTCGTCACAGACATCATGCCCGATGCCAACGACGAGTTCGCAAAGTTCGAGGGCCGTTACTTCTCAACCCCGAAGAAGATGGGTGCCCAGACAGCCGAGGCCAATATCAACGCCGGTATCGCTGCTGCCAAGCAGATCAACGCCTTCTTCAAGGACGGTGACACCAAGTTCCAGGTGAACAAGTAATTTGAATTGGTTAAATAAAAATTTGATCCCCCTCCAAGCGGAAGGGGATCACTTTTTTATTTAATAATAATCTTTTTGCCGTTTTGGATGTAGATGCCTTTCTGTGGGCTCACGATTCGCTGGCCTGAGAGGTTGTAGATGGCTGCGTCTTGGCATCCAGCCTTGAAGACTGCGGAAGAGATGCCGGTATTTGTCTTCAATACCACCTTCTTCACAACGATGCCATGGCCTTGAAACAACAAGCCTTTCTTCTTCATATTATTAAAGGTGCTTGCGTCGAACGAAAACGTGGTCGTATGCTCCGTGCCAGAGCCAGTGCCATAGACGTCAGCAGGCACAAAGTCAGCATGATAAGTATTACCTTCCGCCATCACGTCGATCTTCGTGCTCCAGTCGTTATACCAAAACTGCATCATGCCGTATTGGTCATCTTCTTTTTCATACTGGTCGTACTGTTGTACATAAGTGATATCGACAGTTGCCGTGTTGTCCAGGTTGGTAAAGAGGTCAGCAGTGAGATTGATGGCAGTACCCCATTCCAGCATCTGCTCACCCTCAAAGACCACGCCATCACCAGTCTCTGCCGTAGGATATTCGCCCTCATAGTTGGCGCCATGATAGGCTTTTGTAATGGTCTCAGCCAGGTCGGGCTGGTTAAAGACAAGCTGCGAGCGGGCTTTGCCGTCGGAGAGGCCCATCCAATAGAACGTGGCGATATTGTACTTCTTGCCCAACTTGACGAAGTACTCACAGAAAGCGATCATCGTCTCACGACGGTCTATGTAGTCGGAACCGTTGTCAACGTTGCTCGTACCCCATTCACCGATAATCACGGGCACGTTCAAGCGGTCGATGAGTTTCTCCTTGAGATTGTTGAACGTCCAGTCGAGACCACTCTTGGCCGAAGAGATGCCACTGGTGATACTCGGATAGCTGTGTACCTCTACGATGAGATGATTCTTTGCTACGTCCGTTGGCAACACGAGTTGCTCCAAAGGCTCCTGCGGATGGGTATTGTTACCCCAGGCACCACCGCTTGTGGCAGCATAGGTGTTCACGATGAGGTTACGCGTCGTATTGTTGCCACCAGTACCACGGACGGCGCTCACAAAGCTCTGAGCATAGCTGTTGATGGTCTCAAGTGACTTCTTGGCGTAGGCGGCATCATAGTTCTTTCCGTCCGCATACCAAGTGGGGTAGTTCCAGCAGCTGTTGGCGTCGAGCATCTCGTTGTAGCCTTCAAAGAGCAACGTCTGACCGTAGTCCTTAAAAGTCTCGGCAATCTGTTTCCAGAGACCTACATATTTCTCCTTGTTGGTGGTGTAGTTGTCGGCATCAGCCTTGATCCAGTGATAGCCTGTCAGCTTTCCGCTGGCATCCTTGCTGTCGGCACCTGTGTCGTGGTGGACGTTCAGAATACAGTAGAGCCCCTCGCTGATCACGTAGTCTACAACTTCCTTTACGCGCTTCATCCATTCCTCGCTAACGTTGCCGTCTTTGTCCATATGGTTGTACCAAGTCACAGGTACGCGAATAGCCGTAAAGCCAGCCTTCTTCATCATCTGGATGAACTCTTGGGTGGCAAACGGCTGCCCCCAGCATGTCTCAGACTCCAGACCCTGCTGTCCCCAGTAGGCGTCATTGGTGATGTCGCTTACGGTCTGGTTGTTGGCGTCGAGCGTGTTGCCGAGGTTCCAGCCCACACCCATGTTTTTCACTGCGTCGGTAGCCGACTCAAAGTTTTCTGCCTTTGCCGTGCTGCCAATTGTCAGCAGCAGCGCAAAAATGATAGTTAGTCTTTTCTTCATTTTTTTATTAATTAGAGTTATTATTTTGTTCGTTTCAGCGTATATTTCGTGTCCTTGTCGGAGACGCCGCTGAGGGTCTGGCCGTCGGCGCTAAGCGTAAGGGTGTCACGATCCTTACCATCGATGAGAATCACCTTGTTGCCCTGTATCTCGTATTTAGCCTTCTGAAGTTCTGGTGCCGACGAGACATACATCTTGAGGGCCTTACGCTTGAGCCACCCGATATCAAACTTCTCCAGGGTTTCTTCTGGACTATATCCTTGTCGATATTTATCTGCCCTGAGAACATCGAGGCCATGATGTTCGGATGGTGATACACTCTGCCTGTCAGGCTGGTCTGCGCCATGGCGTTCATGGTAGCCTTCATGGCAGCTATGGCCAGAAACAGAATCTTCTTCATCGTCATTCTTTATTAATTATTCCTCCATCTTCCAGAGTTCGTTGAGTTTCTTCTGGATAGCTGGTGCCAGGGCGGGAATCTTGTGGGCATGCTCAAACTGGAGGATGTTCTGATAAGTCATCTTCATCTTGTTCTCCTTTTTCAGCTGCTTCAGTTCGTCCTTATCGACATAGGCACGATCGGTGGTAAACACCTGTACGCAGTGTACTTTGTGAACACTCTCGCCCTTTTTGTTGTCCTCGTCGTAACTGGTCATCCACTGCGACATCATAAAGTCCTCGGGAGTGCATCTGCCGTCATCATCGATCCTGTATAGTTCGAAGTCAGCATCCTCTCTGTTTCTCTCCTTTGCTTTTTTGGTTTCGCGCTTCTTCAGCTTCTTTTCCTTGCCTTGGGCTTCCAGCCTGTGTGCCGATGCCTTACCACTGTCATAGGAGAAACGACGCTGGCCGGCTTCCTTATTGTCGACGATGTATCCGATGGTGCCCTTGAAGTCGTTGATGCGCTTCCTGCCGTTTCCCTCGTCGGTGATCTTTACCTGGATGTCCTTGTATCTCTCCTTGATTCTATCCTCCAACGGTTTCATTTTAATCTGGCTGTGCTTGTCGACTATGTTTCCAGCCAAAGCACTAAAGGCTGTTTTAAGGATAGCATATTTTGCTTTCGCTGTGTGGGTAGTACTGGTCTTGAGTTTCTTCGTTACACGGTCGTAGACATTGTCGGTGAAGCCAACGCGATAGTACATGACGCCATCCTCGTCATTGTATAAATAGACACGGTAATAGGTTTGCACATAAACCAGGGGTTTCTTCTTCACGACGATCTCAGGCAGTCCGAAGTCGGCATCCTCCAGCGTGATGGTGCCGCTCTTGCCGTTCACCTTATAAAGCTTTGGCTTATAGGCCACGTGGCTCACGGAGATGGTGTCGGCTCCCTTCACGTCTTCAATCACGCCGTTGATATCCGTCACACCGATATATCTGGCGTCGGTCGTCAACACCGACACATAGGGCACGGGCTGTCCGTCTTTGTCTATCGTACGTATTCTCTGCGCCTCAGCGCTCATGGTAGCCATCAAGACTGCTACGGCCATCAGGATGATTTTCTTCATTTTTCGATTCATCTTCATTTCAGACTGCAAAATTATGAAGAATATTTGGTAATTCCAAATAATCTGCGTAATTTTGCACCACAATTCCAGAATCAATAGTAAACATCAACAAATATGGCAATCATCAAACCGTTTAAAGGTATCCGTCCACCGAAGGAACTGGTGGAGCAGGTAGAGAGCCGCCCCTACGACGTGCTTGACTCAGAAGAGGCGAGGGCAGAGGCAGGCGACAACGAGAAGAGTCTGTATCACATCATCAAGCCGGAGATCGACTTCCCTGTGGGCACGTCGGAGTACGACCCCAGGGTGTATGAGAAAGCTGCAGAGAACTTCCAGAAGTTCCAGGACAAGGGCTGGCTGGTGCAAGACGCCCGCGAACATTATTATATTTATGCCCAGACGATGAACGGACGGACGCAGTACGGTCTTGTGGTCTGTGCCCACACCGACGACTATATGGCCGGCCGTATCAAGAAGCATGAGCTGACGCGTCGCGACAAGGAGGAAGACCGCATGAAACACGTCCGTGTTAACAATGCGAACATCGAGCCCGTGTTCTTCGCCTATCCCGATAATGCCGTGCTCAATGAGATTCTGATGCGCTATGCCGCCACAGAGCCTGAGTACGACTTCATCGCACCCATCGATGGCTTCCGCCATCAGTTCTGGGTAATCAATGATGACAAGGACATGCAGACCATCACCGACGAGTTTGCCAAGATGCCCTCGCTCTATATCGCCGACGGACATCATAGAAGTGCCGCTGCTGCCCTTGTGGGGGCAGAGAAACAGAAGCAGAACCCCAACCACAACGGTACGGAGGAGTACAACTTCTTCATGGCCGTGTGCTTCCAGGCCTCACAGCTCACCATCCTCGACTACAACCGTGTGGTGAAGGATCTGAACGGCATGTCGTCAGAGGAGTTCCTTGCTGCGCTGCAGGTGAACTTTATCGTGGAGGACAAGGGTACGGAGATCTACAAGCCTCAGCAGCTGCATGAGTTCTCGCTGTATTTAGACGAGCACTGGTATAGCCTGAAGGCAAAGGAAGGTACTTATGATAATAATGATCCCATCGGTGTGCTTGACGTGGACATTTCCTCTCGTCTGATTCTTGACGAGATCCTGAACATCGGCGACCTCAGAAGTTCTCAGCGTATTGACTTCGTTGGAGGACTCAGAGGCTTGAAGGAGTTGAAACGTCGTGTGGACTCTGGCGAGATGCGTGCTGCCCTGGCACTCTATCCCGTCTCCATGCAGCAGATCATGGACATCGCTGACAGCGGCAAGATCATGCCACCGAAGGCTACATGGTTTGAGCCGAAGCTGCGCTCAGGACTTGTGATCCATAAACTGAGCTAAGGGTGGAACTCGAAGTGCTGGTAATCCTTCATGGTGCGCCAGGAGCCGCCCCAGGTGAAGCCGTTCTGCAGGAATAGTTTATAGCAGAGGTCGCCTTTATCTATCTTATATTGGAAGTCTTTCTTCCGATCACAGTAGGGCTTGCCTGTGGCAGGCTCTACTATTTGTTTGCCGTCCTTGCCAGTCCTGATATAGGGGTTATAGAGCGGATTAATATCAACGGCGAGACCTCTGGCGTGGTATGACAAATGCTGGCGGCCAGAGACAGTACGGAAGCAGAAGCAACTGGTGTTGTTGTCGCGCATCTGCCGTTCGTCGTCGGCATCATACTCGTCTGCCAGGCGAATCCGCTGGATAGGGTAGTGCTGGCGATAGAGTTCCATGAAGATGCGGATGAGCTTCTGGGCGATGAGACGGTTGCAGACCATCTCACCATGATGCGTCTTCCCGTCGTAGTCCCAGTGCATCAGCCGCAGATAACGCAGGTCGCTGCGATGAATGACATCATTGGGCTGATACGTCTTCCCCTGCATCTTCTGCCAGATGCTGTCAGGAATCTCGTTGATGGAGAACCCTGCAGAAAAATCCTGGCTCTGCGCAGGATGGATGCCGCAGAGCCAGAAAAGAATCATAGTCAGTAGTGCTGTTCTCATCAGCGTATCACCTTCTTGTCGCCTTGGATATAGACCCCTTTCTGAGTCGGTTCGCCAGCCACTTTGACCCCTCCAAGGGTATAGGTGTCGGCATCCTTCACGTCGGCAGAGACAGAACGCACACCCAGGGTGCCGGCGAGCTCTTTCTTCGCACGCTCAAACTGCTTCAGGAACTCATCGCTGTTGTGCAGACGAGCATAGACGGCAGAGCCGACGAGACGTCCGGCCTCGACATCGGTCTGCCAGTGATAGCCTGTGATGACGCGGCCTGAACCATACTGATAGGCACGGGCCAGCAAGGATTCCTCTGCATCGGGATTGAGCTCAGACAGGACCAAGGCGTACATCCAGCCTGTAGAGGCGTCGCCAGAGGGATAGGAGCCTGTATTCTTCTCGATATTCTCAGCAGGCGGATAGGCTGTAGCCTCGTTCAGCTGCTTGAAAGGACGCGAACGCTTGTAGTAGTTCTTACAGCTGAGGGTAGCACCGTCGCCGAGGGTATACATGCTCTCACAGAGCTTATATGTCTCAGGCGTTGCCGTCGCAGAGAGTGTCCTGCCGAAGGCATTGGAGTAGATCTTCAGGAAATAGTCCAGTTCGTTGTTCACGTCGTCGATAGCTATCTGACCCTCATCCGTCGGTCGGATGGCCTTGCCTTCAATGAACTTGTTCATGTCCGTAGTACCGAGGGCAGAGACCGTATCAGGAGGAGCCGGCAGGTATTTGACGGCATCAGGCAGCTGATCGTTGGTGAAGTACTGGTTGGTATCCTGCGTCAGCCCAGGACTAACATAGGCCGTACCAGACACTTTGGCATATTCCGCCTTGGCGGAGTTGATCATCGCATTGACACCCGTGTGGTCGTGCAGACGGACCATCAGGGCACTGGCCAGCAGACGGCCTGCCTGGACATCGCTGTCCCAATGGTAGCCAGACACCATCGACGCATCGCCGAAGCGATAGCCGGTCTTCAGGATTGTGTCCTGTTTCTCCGGACAAATCTCTGAGAGCAGCAGGGCATACATCCAACCCATCAGCGCCTCGCGGGAAGGGTAGGAGCTCTCATTGGCATAAACATCCTCCATTTCAGGAATGAGCGACACCTCGTCAAAACGCACATAAGGCCTTCTGAAGAATGCAAACGAACTCTTGGCCTGCTGAATGCTCTTGTTGCCATATTCCATACAGTACTCAAAGAGTTCTGCGATGTAGGGCGTCTCTGTAGCGTTCAGCGAGACGTTAATGGCCTTTGAGAAAGTGTCCAAGTAGTAAGTGGCACTGGCGTTGAAGTCTGTCCTTGCCTGTGCTCCTATCTCCGTGCCTCTCATGGTCTTGCCCCAGGCATACTGGAGATAGTCCTTGATATACTCTACGGATGTTTCCGTAGGAGGTGCCGGAAGGAATCTCCCAGCATCAGGTACTGCCTGAGCATGAAGGTTACCGCAGCACAAGACTGCGATAACCATTGATATTAATAATCTCATATTTCTCTTATACATATATTTAATTATGAAAATGCAACCGTCAGACCAGCCATGACGATGCTGACCATCGACATAAGCTTGATCAGGATGTTCAGCGACGGACCAGAGGTATCCTTGAACGGGTCTCCCACAGTGTCGCCTACGATACAGGCCTTATGGGCAAACGAGCCCTTGCCGCCGAAATTGCCTTCTTCAATGTTCTTCTTGGCATTGTCCCAAGCACCTCCGGCATTGGCCATGAACACAGCCAGCGTAAAGCCGCCAGCCAGACCGCCTACGAGCAGACCGAGGACACCAGCCACACCGAGTACACAGCCCACGACGATGGGGATGATGATGGCGAGGATGGAAGGCACCACCATCTCGTGCTGGGCAGCACGGGTGGAAATCTCCACGCAACGACCGTAGTCGGGTGTGCCAGTTCCCTCCAGAATACCGGCAATCTCACGGAACTGGCGACGCACCTCCTGCACCATCTTCTCAGCAGCACGGCCCACAGCCTCCATCGTCATACCGCAGAAGAGGAAGGCTGCCATTGCACCGATGAACGCACCGACGATGACGCGGGGATTCATCAGGTTGATCTGGTAGTAGTTCATGAAGTCGGGGATGGTGGCTTCTGAAGCGGAGATCACATCACCAGCCACATTGTTCAGCGTCTGTCCAGCACGTACCATCGCTATCTTGATCTCCTCGATATACGAGGCGAGCAGGGCGAGAGCTGTGAGGGCAGCAGAACCAATAGCAAAACCTTTACCAGTGGCAGCTGTCGTGTTGCCTAAGGCATCGAGGGCATCCGTACGATGACGTACCTCTTCACCCAGACCGCACATCTCCGCATTACCGCCCGCATTGTCGGCGATAGGTCCGTAGGCGTCGGTGGCCAGTGTGATGCCCAGCGTAGAGAGCATACCCACGGCAGCGATACCGATGCCATAGAGACCGTGAGCCAGTGACTCTGACGACATCGAGAGGTCGAAGCCGTTGGCACAGAGATAACTCAGCATGATGGCCACACCAATGGTGATGACGGGGATGCAGGTAGAGATCATACCCGTACCGATACCCTTGATGATCACCGTGGCAGCACCTGTCTGTCCGGCCTCAGAGATCTTCTGCGTCGGCTTGTAGGAGTGAGAGGTGTAGTATTCGGTAGCCTGTCCGATGATGACACCGGCAGCCAGACCGGAGATGACAGAGAAGGAGAGTCCCAGCCAGTTCTCGATACCTAAGAGGTAGAGGATGGCGAAGGTAGCAATAGCGATGAGCACGGCACTGACGTTCGTTCCCAAGGCGAGCGAACGGAGGAGGTCCCTCATCGTGGCACCTTCCTTGGTGCGAACCAGGAAGATTCCCAAGAGTGAGAGGAATACGCCCACCGACGCAATCAGCATCGGGGCGATGACGGCCTTCAGCTGAATCTCAAGGCCTGCCACACCAAAGGCAGCAGCACCCAGGGCAGCCGTGGAAAGGATAGAGCCGCAGTAGCTCTCATAGAGGTCGGCTCCCATACCAGCGACGTCACCCACGTTGTCACCCACGTTATCGGCAATCGTAGCAGGATTGCGGGGATCATCCTCAGGGATGTCGGCCTCCACCTTACCCACGATATCTGCACCAACGTCGGCAGCCTTCGTATAGATACCACCGCCAACACGGGCAAACAGGGCCTGCGTCGAGGCACCCATACCGAAGGTCAGCATCGTAGTGGTGATGGTGATGAGGGCCATCTGGTCGCCCTGATAGAAATAGCTGAGCACCAGGAACCAGATAGCGATATCAAGCAGTCCCAGTCCGACAACCGTCAGACCCATCACGGCACCTGAGCGGAAGGCGATCTTCAGTCCGGCGTCCATGCTCTGGCGGGCGGCATTGGCCGTACGTGCTGAGGCATAGGTGGCGGTCTTCATGCCGAAGAAACCAGCCAGTCCGGAGAAGAAACCGCCGGTGAGGAATGCAAAGGGCACCCAGGGGTTCTGTACGTTCAGGCCATAGGCCATGAATGCAAAGAGCGCACAGAGCACCACGAAGACAATACAAACGACCTTGTACTGCTGCTTCAGGTAAGCCATGGCACCTTTGCGCACATAGAGTGCAATTTCTTTCATACGCGGCGTACCCTCGTCTGCCTTCATCAGCTGTGTGAAGAAGAAATACGCCATGCCCAGTGCTACCACCGATGCGACGGGCACGAGCCAAAATACTTCAGGAATGTTCATTTTTTAATCTAGGTTTTTGTTTAAAAATGATTGATTATTCGTCAACAAACTCAATGAGGGCTGCAGCCTCGTCATCGGGGTCTTCGCTGCCCAGGTCCATCATCGTCGAGTAGTTGTCCTCGGTGATCTCATCGTCATCCGGATCGCCCACCTCTTCGTCCTCCTCGTCGTGAGAACTGTAATCGTCCTGAACCTCGTAGTCCTCATCGTCGTCAATCTCTTCGCCATCCTTTACTTCATCCGGATTGTCGGAGAACTTCATGCGGATCTTTTCCTGCTCAGGCTTCATCTTGGCGAAGATGGCTTCCACCCATCCGCCTTTTTCCACTTCAAGCACCTCGAAGCCGTCTTCCACCTTCTTCTCATACATGCCGCCCTTCTTGTGAAGACGGTCCTTGGGAAGCGTCGTGGTGGAAATGTCAAAGCCGCTAAGGATGACGTCCTGGATCGACTGTGACAGCGAGTCCCAGCCACCGCCGAAGTTACGGTCGAGTACCTCTATCAGCTTGGCTGCAGAGATGTGGCGGATGTTTTCGTACGTCAGGTCGGTCACACGCATGATAGGACGCTTCTTGATGGCCCACGCGAACTTCATGTTTTCGTCAAAACTGATCTGGGTCACCTTGTAACCACGTTTCTCATAGCTCTTCTTCACGAGCATCACGTCGTCCTTGATCTCCTCGATGAGGAACGCGCTCTTGAAGATATCCAGGTAATGACTCACGTTCTCCTTCACTTCGGCATCCTTACGGGCTGCCTCCCACATACGGATCACATCGTTCTCCTGGATGTCCCAAACACTACTTTTAGTGACTGCCTTAATCGACAGTGACGGATTACTTTCCGGCTGTTGTTGCTTTGTTCTTGCCATATATATTCTCGTTTTTTTCTGCAAATGTATATACTTTATTTTTTATTCGCAAGTTTTTTGATGATATTTTTTGTGATTTTCACATTTTAGCGTAACTTTGCAGGCAAAATATGGCACAACCACTGGCTGAACGACTCCGTCCTCGCACTTTGGACGATTATATCGGACAACAACATCTGGTGGGCGAGGGGGCCGTCCTGCGGAAGATGATCGAGGCAGGACGCATCTCGTCTTTTATCCTCTGGGGACCTCCCGGCGTGGGCAAGACCACCCTGGCCCAGATCATCGCCAACCGGCTGGAGACACCCTTCTACACCCTGTCGGCCGTGACGAGTGGCGTCAAGGATGTCCGCGACGTCATCGAGAAGGCTCAGAAGGGCCGGTTCTTCAACGAAGCCTCGCCGATACTCTTCATCGACGAGATCCACCGTTTCTCCAAGTCGCAGCAGGACTCCCTGTTAGGTGCCGTGGAGAAGGGCATCGTTACGCTCATCGGCGCCACCACGGAGAACCCCTCGTTCGAGGTCATCCGTCCGCTGCTATCCCGCTGTCAGCTGTATATCCTGAAGTCCTTAGAGAAGGACGACCTGCTGCAGCTGCTCGACCGTGCAGTTCATACGGATGTCATCCTGAAGGAAAGAAACATCCTGCTGAAGGAGACTGGAGCAATGTTAAGATACAGCGGAGGTGACGCTCGTAAGTTGCTGAATATCTTGGAGTTGGTTGTAGAATCCGAATCTTCGAATGAAGTAGCCATCACCGATGAGTTAGTTGTTCAGCGCCTACAGCAGAATCCCCTGGCCTATGACAAGGACGGCGAGATGCACTACGACGTCATCTCAGCTTTCATCAAGAGTATCCGCGGTTCCGATCCTGACGCCGCACTCTACTGGCTGGCACGTATGATAGAGGGTGGGGAAGACCCGCAGTTCATTGCACGCCGGCTTGTCATCAGCGCTGCTGAAGACATCGGTCTGGCCAATCCCAACGCCCTGCTGCTCGCCAATGCTGCTTTCGATGCCGTGATGAAGATCGGCTGGCCCGAGGGGCGCATACCGTTGGCAGAAGCGACGGTCTATCTGGCCACCTCGCCCAAGAGCAACAGCGCCTATCTGGGGGTCGACGCCGCCCTCGATCTCGTCCGCCGCACAGGCAATCAGCCTGTGCCGCTGCCCATCCGCAACGCCCCCACACAGCTGATGAAAGACTTGGGCTATCACGACGGATACCAGTATCCACACGACTATCCCGGCCATTTCACGCCCCAGCAGTATCTGCCAGACGCCCTCGTCAACGAGCGCCTCTGGCACGGCCAGCACAATCCCACCGAAGAAAAGATGTACCAGCGCATGCTCAACTACTGGGGGGAACGCTTCTCTAAATGAAAAAAATTAATGATTAAATATGGCAGAACAAGAGAATAACACCCGCAAGAAACCCCGTCGTCAGATGCCTTTGGACACCACCTACGGTCATCTGCCGCCACAGGCGCTCGAAGTGGAGAACGCCGTACTCGGCGCCCTGATGATTGACAAGGACGCCTATGCCGTCGTCTGTGAGATCCTGCATCCCGAGAGTTTCTACGACCCCCGTCACCAGATGATCTACACGGCCATCCGCGACCTCAACATGGACGAGCGTCCTGTCGACGTGCTCACTGTCACTGAACAGTTAGCCAAGTCAGGTAACCTTGAGGAAGTCGGAGGCCCCGGCTATTTGGCCGAACTGAGTTCCAAGGTCGCCTCGTCGGCCAATATCGAGTATCACGCCCAGATTATCGCCCAGAAGTCCCTGGCGCGACAACTCATCTCCTTCTCGAGCGCCATCCAGACCAAGGCTTTCGACGAGACCGTTGATGTCGAGGAACTTATGCAGGAGGCCGAGGGTTCGCTCTTCGAGCTCTCGCAGCGCAACATGAAGAAGGACTATACCCAGATCAATCCCGTGATCGACCAGGCGCTGAAGGTCATCCAGGCCGCTGCCGCCAACACCGACGGACTCACGGGCATCTCCACGGGCTACTACAAGCTCGACGACATGACCAGCGGCTGGCAGAACTCCGACCTCGTCATCATCGCTGGGCGCCCTGCCATGGGTAAGACCTCCTTCGCCCTCTCGATGGCGAAGAACATCGCCGCCGACTCCCACGTGCCGATGGCCTTCTTCTCGCTGGAAATGTCGAATGTCCAGCTCGTCAACCGCCTCATCTCCAACGTCTGCGAGATCCAGGGTTCGAAGATCCTCAACGGCCAGCTGCAGCGCGACGAGTGGGACCGTCTCGACAAGCACATCAACAACCTGCTGGGTGCCCCGCTCTATGTCGACGACACGCCTGGTCTCTCCGTCTTCGAACTGCGCACCAAGGCCCGCCGTCTGGTGCGTGAGCATGGCGTCAAGCTCATCATGATCGACTATCTGCAGCTGATGAACGCCAACGGCATGCGTTTCGGTAGCCGACAGGAAGAGGTCTCTACGATCTCCCGTTCACTGAAGGGACTGGCCAAGGAGCTCGACATCCCTATCCTGGCCCTCAGTCAGTTGAACCGTGGCGTCGAGGGACGTGACGGCATCGAGGGCAAGCGACCGATGCTGTCTGACCTCCGTGAGTCGGGAGCTATCGAGCAGGATGCGGATATGGTGCTCTTCGTCCACCGTCCAGAATACTACCATATCTATCAGGACGATGCGGGTCACGACCTGAGGGGCATGGCGCAGATCATCATCGCCAAGCACCGTAAGGGAGCTACGGGCGACGTCTTATTGACGTTCCGTGGTGAGTACACCCGCTTCGAGAATCCTGAAGACCGTAACCTCGGCAACCGTGCGCCGATGGACGGTGGTGGTGAGATCCGCGGTTCCAAGATCAACGGCGAGGACAATAATCCGCCGATTCCCCCGATCGACAACGGACCCTTACCATTCTAAAAATCGCTATCAGTTATGAACATCTTCAAGAAAAAACAGAGCAAGCTGTCTCGCCGCATCACCTGGCGCGTCATCATGATTGTCTGCTTCATCAATGTGCTCATCATCGGCGCCATACTCTTCTTCGTCTTCATTATCTCGACGATGATCGGCGGCATGCGTGCCTCGTATGTCATCGACGGCCTTAACGGTAAGTTTGATTCGATGCACAGGGCCGTCGAAGTGGCGTCGAGGAACAATTCGGCGGTGATAGAAGACAACCTCGACTTTCCGGAGCAGGTGTTCCAGGCCCTTGAGCGCGAACTGCGCCTCAACAAAAATTACGTCGACTGTTTCGTCGCCTTCGAGCCTGACTACTTCAATAGCCAGGGCCGCTGGTTTGAGGCTTACGCCCATTTCACCGACAGCACCCACGTCGAACTGCTTCAGATCGGCTCCGAGCACCATGACTACTTCAACAGCGTATGGTATCAGAAGGGAATGGCCCTCGACAGGGACTCCGTCGGCTATATCACCGATCCCTACTTCGACGACTCCGTCGACAGCAGTCTCTACTGCAGCTATGTGCGGCCCATCTTCGACAGCCAGGGCCGCAAGGTGGGCGTCTATGGCATCGACCTGAACATGAGCTGGCTCCATCAGGCCATCAATGAAATGGAGGAAAGCATCTGGAAGGAATTCTATATAGACCCCTCCCATGATGTCGAAGAAGAAGGCGATAAGGACAATGATGGGGTAGGATTCTCCATCCAGGTCATCGACAGCCAGGGCAAGTGCATTGCCGGCACGGACTCCTTAGACCTCACGATACTCGAAGGGGAACAAAAGGAGGTTTTGTCCGAGTACGAGATGATGGACCTGAAGGGCACACCTTATTATATTATTACGAAGCCGATCCCCCATACCGACTGGAAGCTGGTCGTGTTCCAGCATTACAACATGGTGTTCATCTGGGGTCAGGTGGTGGCCATCGTCATCCTCTTTTTCATGGGCATCGGCGGCATCATCATCTTCATCTTCATGCACTACAGCATCCGCCGCTCCACCAAGCCGTTAGGCATCCTTTCCGACACGGCCCAGGAGGTGGCCAAGGGAAACTTCGACACCGCCCTTCCCACATTCAAGCATAACGACGAGATCTCACAGCTGCGCGACTCGTTTGACACCATGCAGCACTCGCTCTCGCGCTACGTCGAGGAACTTAAGGCGTCGACTGCCGCGAAGGCATCGATAGAGAGTGAGCTCAATGTGGCCTATAGCATCCAGATGTCGATGCTGCCCAAGACGTTCCCCGCTTTTCCCAACCGCAAGGATATCGAGCTCTATGGCTCGTTGACGCCTGCCAAAGGAGTAGGGGGCGATCTCTACGACTTCTTTATCCGCGACGAGAAACTCTTCTTCTGCGTCGGCGACGTCTCGGGCAAGGGCGTTCCCGCCGCCCTCGTCATGGCTGTCACCCGCACGCTCTTCCGCAACGTCGCCGCCCACACCGACAAACCCGCGCACATCGTCCAGACCATGAACGTGAACATCAGCGAGGGCAACGACAACCAGATGTTCGTTACCCTTTTCGTCGGCGTGTTCGATCTGGCCTCCGGCCGGCTCACTTACTGTAACGGCGGCCATAATGCACCCTACATCCAGGGCGACACACTCCCCGTCGTACCGAACCTGCCTGTTGGCCTCTTTCCCGACTGGCAGTTCGAGGAGCAGGAAACCGTCATCCGCTCCGGAGAGACCATCTTCCTCTACACCGACGGACTCACCGAGGCTGAAAACGCCAGCCACGAACAGTTCGGAGAGGACCGTACCACGGAGATTGTCGCAACTCAGACGAAGCAAGGCGCCTCGCCTGAGACGCTGATCAGCGTGATGACAGACGCCGTCCACGAGTTCGTCGGCGATACCGAGCAAAGCGACGACCTCACGATGCTCGCCATACAATTCTGCAAATAAAAAGATTCCCCTTGCAAGTGTGAGGGGAATCTTTTTGCAACATTTTATCTTTGTTATTTGCTGTACTTCTCAATCAGGGCGTCGGCCTGCGGATCGCCAAGTTCCTTGGCCTTGCGGAGATTGTCGAGGCCTTCTTTCTTGTTGTCCTTCAGACATTGGGCGAGGCCGAGGAAGAGATAACCGTCGCTGTTGTTGGGGTCGACGGCGATGCACTCCTTGGCCGTGGCGATGGCATTGTCGAAGAGTCCGACGCGCACTTCAAGTGAGGCTTTCTCTGCGTAATAGAGCGTCTCCTGTGGATTCATCTTGATGGCCTGGTTGATGTCGTTGAGAGCCTGCTGGTAGAGGTGTGCCTGGATGTTGGTCTGATGACGGATGTAGTAGAAGCTCTCGTTGATGTTGGCACTCATGAGCTTCTCGTATTCGTTCATGTCAGCGACGGCGTCACGGTATCTGCCTGCTTCGCGACGAGCCTCGGCACGCTCCCAAAGGTAGGGGGCAGCCTCCTTGAAGTAAGGCTTGGAGAAGGTGTTGACACAACTGTCAAGCAGGGAGAGCATCGCCGTGGTGTCACGTAACTGCGCCTTGCACTTGGCGGCGCTGAAGAAGAGCTCGGCATTGCGCATGGGTGACTGGGTGAGCTGCATATAGATGTCGCTGGCTTCGGCGTATTTCTTCTGGGCGAAAAGGATGTCGGCCTCTAAGTGCTGATAGGAGGGCAGGGGACTGATGGCAATGGCCTCGCGGATCTCAGAGAGGGCCTTGTCGAGACTCCAGCCTTCAAAAGGCATATCAGACTGATACGTCTCCTTGGCATAGATCAGTCGGGCGAAGTTGAAGTGGGCGTCGTCTTTGGGATCCGACAGACGGATGGCTTCATTCATATTCCGGTCGGCTGAGGCAAAGTCGCCGCTGCTGGTCTGCAACTGGGCCTTGTAGGTATAGCCGTCTGGCGACGTGGGGAACTTACTGATCATATCGTCGATGAGTCGGGCATAGGCCAGAGAGTCGTTCTTTGAGCTGGCGAGGAAGATGGCGATGTTGGCCTCCTTGAGGTCGTCGGGCAGTTCCTTCTTGATCTGTGTCTGCTGGTAGAAGGGCTCATTCATGCTGAAGCCCGTCATGCGCAGGGAGTCGGCAAAGATGACGCTGATGGCGTAGCTAAGCGAGTCCTGGGCGTTGGCGGAGGGCTGTACGAGGCCGATGACCTCGCCCTGCTCGTTAAGCAGAGGACAGTTCTCCATGCGCTGGGGAGAGGTGATGGCGACGGTATAGTAGGCATAGTGGTCCAGAAACTTCTCGGCCTTGCGGATGGGACCGCTCAGGAGCTGTTTGGTCTCATGATAGGGCAGGATCCACGTCATGCTGCCTTCAGTCATCGTGGTGGTGCAGAGGGGTAACGGCTGCGTCTTGTTGCTGGCCACGCGGAAACGGGCAACATCATAGATGTCATTGGCGCCGAGGATGCTCTCGACGGCGGTCTCCTTGCCCTGGGCATCGATGACGATGGCACGGACGGCACCCTTGAAGGGTGAGAAACTGCCGACAGCCTCGCCGTTCTGACCAATGAAGAAGCCGTTGCTGCTGGCGACAAGCGAACCGTCGGCGGCGAATGTCTTCAGGGTGAAGACGGACTTCGTGGCCTTTTTCACCCACGACGGCTGGGCCTGAGCAACGCTAATGGATAATGAAAAATGGATAATGGACAATGCCATCACCCGAAATACTTGCTTGTTGAACAGTTTTATTGTATACATATTTATAAAATACTGACGTGACATATTTTAGTTCGTTAAGTCAGACGTAATAATTGTTTCGCGTTGGCGATGGCGGCGGCACTGACGTCACTGCCGCTGAGCATCTGGGCGATCTCATGGACGCGCTCGTCGGTAGTGAGCTGGTGCATGCTGCTGACGGTGCCAAATACGGTTTCCTGTTTCTCCACCTTGTAGTGGGTGGTACCGAGGGCGGCGATCTGCGGCAGGTGGGTGATGCTGATGACCTGACGGCCGTGGTCGCCCATCTCCTGCATCATCTCGGCCATCTTCTCCGCCATCTTACCACTCACACCCGTGTCTATCTCGTCGAAGATGATGGTGGGCAGCTTGACGGCGCCACTGATCATCGCTTTAAGCGAGAGCATCACACGGGCAATTTCACCACCTGAGGCCACCTGCGAGATAGGCTGGAGTGGGGTAGAGGTGTTGGCGCTGAAAAGGAAAGCCACACGGTCTTGTCCGCTCAGGCCTAACGCCTCACGGGTGATGTCGACAGAGAAACGGACATTCGGCATACCCAACGGCACAAGCTTGGTCTGCATCTCGGCCTCAATCAGCTTGGCGGCCTTGGTGCGAAGCTTTGTGAGGGCGTCCGCCTCTTTCTCTGCCTGGGCCTGCAGCTTTGTGAGCTGCTGCTCCAGGGCGGAGAGGGCTTCGTCGCTGTTGTCGATATTGTTGAGCTGCTGACTGAGTTCGTCACGCTTGGCGATGAGTTCTTCGACGGTCTCCACGTGGTATTTCTTCTCGAGGTCGTAGAGCTTGTCGAGGCGGTTGTTGACGGCATCCATCTCTGCGGGGTCGAATTCGATGCGCTCCAGATGGCTGCTCACCTCCTGGGCGATGTCCTTCAGTTCGATGTAACAGCTGTCTATGCGCTGTTCGAGTTCTGCAGCGGCAGGGTAGACCTCGCCGATCTTCCGCAGTTCGTAGAGCGTGGAGTGCAGGGCCGTGACAACACCCGTCTGTTCGGCAGTCAGGGCGTTGTCGGCCTCGTAGAGCGCACTCTTGATGTCTTCGGAGTGGCTCATCGTTTCGCTTTGTTGTTCGAGTTCCTCCTGTTCGCCCTCCATCAGGCGGGCCTGCGTCAGTTCGTCGTATTGGAACCGCAGGAAGTCTGCGTTCTGACGGTTGCGCTCGATGCTCTCACGGAGGTCGTCGAGCTGTTGCTTCACCTGATGATATTCCTTGTATGTCTGCTGGTATTGGGCGAGTTGCCTGGCGTCGTCGGCAAAGATATCGACCACACCCAACTGGAAGTCCTGTTTGTTGAGCAGGAGGTTCTGATGCTGGGAGTGCACGTCTACAAGCTGTTCTCCCAGTTCCTTGAGCATCGAGAGCTGTACGGGGGTATCGTTGATGAAGGCCCGGCTCTTGCCCGATGCCAACAGTTCACGACGGACAATGCAGTCTTCGGCGTCGTTCTCGATGTCGTTGTCGCTGAAGAAGGCGTCCATATCGTAGCGCGTCAGGTCGAAATGTGCCTCGATGACGCACTTGTCGGCTCCCTGCTTGATGGACTTCGAGTCGGCCCTCTGACCTAACAGCAGGGCGATGGCTCCGAGGATGATACTCTTACCAGCACCCGTCTCTCCCGTAATGACAGAGAAGCCCGGATGGAGTTCAATATCCAGTTCATCAATCAGCGTAAAGTTCTTGATATATAATGACTTAAGCATGGTTTACTTTTTAATGTCTTCCCAGGTATTGCTCTGCGAGGCATTGATGCTCATCAGCATGTCGTAGATACGTTCCTTCTCCTTCTGGGTGCCCTTGCCCTTGTAGATGCTCTTGAGCTCATCTTTCTTATAGTCAGTCCAGATCTGGGGCAACAGACTCAGGGGTTTGTTCTCGTGAGTTACCTTCAGACCGTCAAGGGCTTTTGAAATCTCCGTCCTTCCGCGCTCCGCATTGTTGGCCATCTCATCGAGGCCCTTGCGGTAGTAGTCGTACTGCATCTGACGGAAGGGGCGCATCGACTCGTCGAGATAGTCGTTGATGATGGCAAAGCGGTTACGGCTGTCCTCGAACGTCTTCCAGCCAGGGAATCCCAGATCCTGGGCATTGTTCACCAGATACATGCACTTCTGCAGGATGTCCGTGCCGCCCATCGGCGCAAAGCTGTCAAGGTCGAGGCCGATGATCAGGTAGGCATAGTAGGCGAAGAGCGCCGTCAGCTGGTTGACTATCGTCTCGTCGTTATAGTTCAGCTGGTCGAACTGAGCGAAGTTGAAATGGAAGTTCTCGTCCTTATTATTATATAAGGTAGAGGTGTAGGCAGAGTTGTAGACCGGACGATTGGCCTGAATGAGGGCAGTACACTCGAAGCGGTTGTCTTCCTTGACGTACTTATCCACCGTGATGTTGAAGTTACACGTGATGCGCTCGTTCTTCTGGAACTGCAGATCAGTCCATTGCCGCTCGTTGACGAACTGCTCGAGGGTCTGCTGCAGATTCTCAAACACGCTGACGTCCGTACCCTGGATCTTGCTATGGTTGATGTTGATACGTGCCTGGAGTTCCTGGGCATGTAAAGGTGAAAAAGTGAAAAGGTGAAGAAGTGAAAGACTCCCCACCAATACACTTTTTTTTAAAGATCTCCAATTTTTCACCTGTTCACCCATTCAGTTTCGCCTCGCGGAGACGGATGCGAGTCAGTACCTGCTTCGTGTTGTATGTGAAGTCGCCCGACAGGATCCAGCTGTAGTAGCCCGGATCGATATGCAGCACGTCAGCCACGGGAAGGCCCTTGTGCTTACCGAAGTTGAACACCTCGATCATCTTGGGCTTGCCGTCGGCGTCGAGTAGGGGATTGCCCTTAGCGTCCTTCTGCTCTGCCCAGATAATGCGGCCTGCGAAGTCCACGTTCTTGTTCTGTTTCGAGAACTCGTTCAGCTGGTCCATGTCGTTCTCCAGCACCTTCTCAGGATCCTCGTTGGCACCAGGAGCATACTTGTCGAGCTGTCCCATCAGCACGCGGTAGGTGGCTTCTGTATCCTGATCGGCACGGTGAGCCTCGAAGTCTTCCTCCATCTTCCGTCCACAGTAGAACTTATAGGCGGCGGCGAGGTTACGGCGTTCCATCTTGCGGAAGATGGTACAGGCATCGATCATACGACACTTGGAGAAGTCGAAGTCCACGCCGGCACGCAGGAATTCCTCAGCGAGTAGGGGAATGTCGAAGTTGTTCGAGTTGAAGCCCGCAAAGTCCGAACCGGTGAACTTTTCCGACAGTTCCTTGGCCAGCTGCTTGAACGTCGGCTTGTCCTTCACGTCATCGTCAGAGATGCCCGTCAGCTGGGTGATGATGGGCTCGATGGGCTTCTCGGGATTGATGAGATGGTCGCCACGCTCCTCGCGGCCGTCGGGATACACCTTAATATATGATATCTGTATCACACGGTCCTTGACCAAATCCAAACCCGTCGTCTCCAGGTCGAAGATGACGAGTGGTTTTTGAAGATTCAGTTTCATTCTTTAACTTCCTCTAACTTCTTTAACTTCTTTAACTTCTTTAACTTCCTAATCATTGATCAGCATTGGCATCATCAGCATGAGCACATCCTGGTTCTCAGGCTGCTCTGAGGGCAGCACCAGTCCGGCGCGGCTGGGATCGGCCAGCTGGATGACCACCTCCGGACAGTCGAAGTTGCTCAGCACCTCGATGAACGACGAGCCCTTGAAACCGATCGACATCGGCTGGCCGTTGTATTCGCACGTCATACGCTCCGTGGCGGTCTTCGAGAAGTCGTAGTCCTCGGCATCCAGCTGAAGGGTAGAACCCTCCACGTGGAAGCGGATCAGGTTGCTCGAGTCGTTGGCGAAGGGCTGCACACGGCGCAGGGCTGCCAGCAGTCCGAGACGGTCCACGCGCAGCTCATTGGGGTTGTTCTGCGGAATCACGCTGTTATAGTTGGGGTAGCGGCCCTCGATGAGTCGGCACTGGAGGATACCGTCGCCGTAGTTGATCTCAGCATTGCGCTCGTCGAAGCGGATGATGACGTCGCCACCGTCCTTACCCAGCAGGTTGCGCAGCAGGTTGGCCGGCTTTTTCGGCAGGATGAAGGCAGCGGGCTGCTCGCTCCTAATTGAAAACACCTTGTTGCGCACCAGCTTATGGCCGTCGCTGGCCACCACAGCCAGTCCGTCGGCCGTCAGGTCGAAGTATATACCGTTCATCACGGGGCGCAGTTCGTCCTGTGCCGTAGCGAAGACGGAGCGGTTGATGTTCTCTGCCAGTATGAGGTTGGGCATAACGATCGATGTGGCGAAGTCGCTGACGGGCTGGGCAATCGGGAACTCGTCGGCATTCTCGATGGGCAGGGAGAACAGACCGTTCTGATACGAGATCTTCACGATATTCTTCTCCTGGTCCACGTCGAACGTGATGGGCTGCTCCGAGAAGCCTTTCACGGCCTCCAGCAGGTCGTGGTTGCCGATGGCAAAGCGGCAGTAGCCGTCGCTCTCCGTCAGTTCCAGCTGCGTCTTCATCATGTTTTCCGAGTCTGAGGCCGTCAGATAAAGCACGTTGTCTTTGATCTCAAACACGAAATCGCCAAGGATGGGCAAGGCATTCTTACTGTTAATCACTCTTGAGAGGGCAGAGAGTTTTCCACTCAATGCGCTGCTTGATACTGTAAATCTCATAGCTGTTATAGTTTTCTTGTTATTTGTTACCTTTTTAATAATTGGGACAAAATTACAAAAAAACGTTGTATTCCGCAAAAAAAAGGCGAGAAATTTTCCGAATTCAAACTATTTTTAGTAATTTCGCACGCTGAAAACAAGAAAATCAACAAATAAAAACAAATTTAGCAATGGAATTAACAGGAAGAATTATCGCAGTCATGCCGGCCCAGAGTGGTGTTTCGGCTCGTACAGGAAACAACTGGATGTCTCAGGACTACGTCATCGAAGTGCCTGGACAGTATCCCCGTAAATGTCTTTTCCGCATCTTCGGCGAAGACCGTATCAAGCAGTTCAACATCCAGCAGGGTGAGGATCTGACCGTTCAGTTCGACATCGACGCCCACGAATTCAATGGCCGTTGGTTCAACGACATCCGCGCTTACAACGTCATCCGTGGTCAGCAGCCCGTCGCTGGTGCTCCGATGGCAGGTGCTCCGATGGCAGCTCCAGGCATGGCTCAGGCTACGCCGTTCCCACCGGCAGATGGAGCCACAGCGCCGTTCCCGCCAGCTCAGGAGCCCTCGGCTGAAGGATCAGCAGACGACCTGCCTTTCTAAAAGGTGCCCGTTGGGTGGCCAAACAAACACAACAATCAAACAAAAGCCTCTGTGGAGTCCCAAATTCCACGGAGGTTTTCTGTTTTTACCAATTGGCACGCCCTCTATTTCATTTTGTTCATCGTTCTGATTTTCTCCAGCATCATGGCGGCCCACTGGGCATCGCCAGGCTTCTGGTAGCGCGCGTTTCCTGCGGGAGTGGGGGTAAAGACGGTGTAGGCCTCCGGTGTAATGTTGATGGTGAAGCGTTCGCTGAGGGTGAAGAGCGAATCACCCTCTATAGCCTGAATGACACACATGGGGTCCCACATCCGTTGTCCCGTATTGCAGTCACATGTCATATACACCTGCTTGATGGGGTGGCGGTCAGTCCACGACACGTCGGCGATGACCTGCTCGGGGGTGTATTCCACGGTTTGCCCCACCTCCATAGGTGAAAAGACCATGTCCACATCCTTCGGCCATAAGTCGAAGAAAGTTTGAGCGAACGTGATGCCCTGAAGAAAGTTGTAGTCGGGCTCTTCGGCTTTATCGAAGACACCGCCCTGCATGTAGATGCATTTCACTTTCCGACGAACAAGTTCCACACCGTTGAGAACGGAATATTCATCAGCACCCGATTGCAGCAGTTGTGCCAGGCACGTGACGAAGCCAGTTGTCACGATGCTCACCGAGTGGTCGGGCTGCTGAGCAAGCAGCTGGCGATAGAGCTTACAGCCGTCGGGGATACTCTCGTGTCGGTCGATGGTACGCGGGAACATCGGAGTGGTGCCATCCGCCTCCGTCATATAGGCCACCTTTGCATAGTCTATCCACACCTTCGGATTCTTGATGCCATCCTTCACCAGACCGATAGGAACATAGGGATGACCGAAATACGTGTTCATCACATCGGTAAAATCAGCATTCGCTTCGCCCTC
Organism: Prevotella sp.; assembly: GCA_017474845.1. Lineage (GTDB taxonomy): Bacteria > Bacteroidota > Bacteroidia > Bacteroidales > Bacteroidaceae > Prevotella. The sequence goes on along the minus strand of JAFVGS010000020.1, from coordinate 57,866 downwards.
GCGGTCCACCACCACGCCCAGCAGCCGGCACAACCGCTGTTCGTCATAGCGATAGAGCATCTCCAGCGCGAAGAGGTCGTCTGTCGATGAACCGATGTCAGCATCGAGAATGACAAGCGGTACGCCCGTGTACGTTTTGTCCGGTGCCACAGCCTCATCCCTGTTCGAGCATGAAGTCAGCACCATATTACTGCAGACGAGGGTGAAGAAAAACACCCAGTTTATGATTCTTCTCATAGTCGTTTAAACTGTAATTGCCGACAAAGATACGAATAATTCCACACATTCGTAGCAGTTCTTTGGAATAATCTACAAACTTTAACGAAAAGCGGCCACAGGCTCACAGGTGTGACTATTTATTAAAAAGTAGGTGAGACTCCGATTTCTTTTATTTATCATAATGCTGATTCTAATAAAATTGAATACTCAAGCCACGGGAGGTACAGATATCACAGATTATTGTCCTGAGGCTAATCCAAAAGATTCATTTTTGATCCTCAAATTACGACGAAAAAGCCGTTCTGGCGAATTTGCAATTCGACAGCGTTGAGAAACGAATTTAAAATTCTAAAAACCGCGTATGAAAATTCTAACGCGTCATAACATACAAAGATCTAAGCAACAAATCAATATGTCAAAAGTTTTCTTAAAACCAAAAGTTCTCTGTAACTGCCCTAAAACGCCCTAAAATCAGGCCTTTGAGTTTGCTTACTTTAAACTCCGACTTTGCAGTATTTAAACTCCCAGTTTGGACTATCTAAACTCTGAGTTTGGACTATTGTATAATTCGGCTTGATTTTGCTATTTGAATATTGTCAAACAATTTCAAATACAAATTGAATAGTCTTTCCACAGCCTCCATTCAGTTTCTTACAGTTCTGACAGTTGACAGTTTTATTTCAGCGCCTTACTACCGGTCAGAAACCTCATTTCGGATGCTATATGAGTATAATTATATAGGTATTATTATACTTATTTATAATATTAATTATTATATAATTTAATTAAATTTAATAAAATTCTTAACACTTCCGAATCCCACCCAGCACCATGAGGGTGCAAATATAAAACTGTCAACTGTCAGAACTGTAAGATTTGTCAAACCCCTACTCCATTTTCTCCCCAAATCCCCCTACCCTAAAAAACTTCCCCAAATGTTTGCAAGTCTCAGAAATATTTCCTATCTTTGCCCCGTGAATTGTAATGATATGGTAAACGAAACTGAACTTCGTCGCGTCATCTGCGAGTATTATGCCCGCCGGGTTGATGAGGAAGTAGACAAACTCTGGGAGTCTGGCGAGTGGGACGACGAGAAGAATGAAGCCGTCCTTCAGGAACATCTACGTACACCGTATCTTTCTACAAATAATGTGTAACTCTAAAAACAAATCGCTTATGGTGACATAGCAAAGACAAAGAAAAGAAATATACGTTGAAGCGTCCGCTGAATCTTGTTCTCAGAAATCGGCAAAATTTCATAAGAACTACAAGATGAAAGTTGATGATTCACGCCCGAGGGCGTGGGCATTATTCGTTAAGTAGTTTGGGTGTTTGCCGATACCTTGAGAACGTAAGCGAGTAAATTGCTCACGTTTTCTTTTTGTTTCTATCCAAACAGAATAACTCAAAATAATGATTAAAATTTTAAAAGAATAATAACTAAACATTTTAAATCTTATGAAAAAGTATCTTTTGATGGCGGTATGTATCATCATGATGAGCATGACTGCAAGTGCAATTTCAATTAATAAAGCGCTGTTAGATCATAATGGCACAGTAACACTTTATGACGGTCTTCAAGAAGCAATCAATGCTTCGTCAGACGGAGATGTGATTTACCTGACATTAGGAACTTTCAAAGGCCCGTTTACCGTAAGCAAGAAAATCACTATTCGTGGTACAGGTGAAACAAGTATTATTGACGGCGATGTAAATATTTCTATTCCAGGATCGCCCAAATTGAATAGCCCTGTCTTAGAAGCTTTGTCTGTATCTGGGACTGTAAATGTTGGTGCTCAAGTAGATGATATGATTATTCGTAAGTGTAAGATAGCTAATTTCACAATTGGAGCTCAAATTGATGGGGCAGTGCTTGACAGATGTTATATTACGAATACATTGACATTGTCCTCATATATAAAGGGTATGACAATTGTGAATTCGAAATTGCAGCAAGTCCGAGCAAATTCTGGAGCAACTCAAAATACGACATTTGTTAATTGCAATTTGAGCACTATTTATCCTAATTACTTTTCAGCAACTATCATTAACTCAGTTATTCGATATTGTAGTACAATTAATTCTTCAGTTTTAATAAATTCAATTCTTAATTCATATGATGTTAGTATAGGATCTAGCAGTGTAGCTCAAAACTGTTATTGGATGTATAATTCAAATTTGATAGACTCTTCTTGTGAATGCGCATATGACACATCGTTTCTCCAGTCTAAAGGCTATCTCGGCACGGATGGTACAGTCGTTGGAATTTATGGCGGCGATACTCCTTTTACCCTTGAGCCTTCTGTCCCCAAGGTTACCAGCAGCAGCCTCGAACTTGATTTGGAGAAAAAAGAACTGAACGTTAAACTGACCGTTTCCCCGCAATAATTCAAAAAGCCTATGAAGAAAGGAATAGTTTGTCTGTTGCTGCTCTTGTTAGCGTTTTGTGGCTTGAATGCCCAAAGCATCAGCCAATATGAGTATTGGACAGACGACGATTATGCCACCCGTAGTGTGGTTGATGCTGGAGCCAGTGATGTTTCGCTGACCATCAGCACAGCATCATTTGGGGCTGGCGTTCATTTCCTGAACTTCCGAGCGAAGGCCGATAATGGTACATGGGGAAACTTCTACCGCTATATGTACTATATCCCGTCGCTAAGGGTTGATGACTCGGGTAGCCTAAGCCTTGAGTATTGGCTGGATGATGTCTATGAAGGGCGAAGGAATACTGGTGTCGATAATGACAATGTATCTCTGACGCTCGACATCAGCCAATTGAAGGCTGGCGTGCATTTCTTCAATTGTACGCCTATCAGCGCAACAAGCGGAAGAGGTAACAGCGAACGCTATATGTTCTATGTGCCTATGTCGTTCAGCCAGGCTACAGTTGCAGCCGTCACAGGATATGAATATTGGTTTGATGATAATTACTCCGCTGTGGTCAAGAAGCAGGCTGGAGCTGGCGAACAACTATTGTCGCTCAGCCTTGAAGGTCTGGCCAGTGGCGTTCACTACTTTAACTGCCGTGCTGTCAATGAGCGTGGAGAGTATGGCAGTCCTATTCGTGAGATGTTTTACATTCCCCAAACGGAGGTGAATGCTAATGCCCAGATCGCTAAGAGCGAGTATTGGCTGGATGATGACTATTCCAATCGTACGACACTTACAGCTCCTAATACGGAGCATGCTTTCACTGTCGATGTCAGCAACTTGGCTAGCGGCGTGCATTATTTCAACTATAGGGCTGTTGACAATAAAGGTGTCTGGGGCAACACTATTCGCCAGGCATTTTATATTGCAAGATCCGATCTACAATCAAGTACGGGTAAGATTAGCTACGAATATTGGCTTAATGACGATACCGCCCATAAGGTGACGGGTGAGGGTTCTTCCTCTGAGTATGCCTTCAACATCGATATATCTTCCTTGGATGAAGGTACTCATACGTTCAATTTCCGTGCAAAGGATCCTCTTGATCAATGGGGTGAGACGTTCGTGGGCAGTTTTGTCATCGATTACTCGATACCTTACTTATTAGGTGATGTGAATTGCGACGGAAAAGTAGATGCTGTTGATATTGTCTTATTAGTCATGTATATCAACGATGAAGATTTACCTTCGACATGTGATATAGACAAGGCTGATATGAATAAGAATGGCAGAGTCAATAGTGTGGATCTTGATTTGTTGGTTAAGGCTGTTATGGGAGAAAATGTGACAGAGTAATCTTAGAAAAATAACAGCGGTTCTTATGTTACATACCCAAATGCGGATGGCCAGGGGCTGTCCGCATTTGTTTGAATCAGGTATCTAAATCCGTTGCGATAATATCAAATTCGCAAAAGTTTTGCAAATAATTCGCAAAAATGATAATTGTTTGAGAAATTTTTATTAATTTTGCGCCGTGAATACATATTAGAATAATGAATATAGATTTTGAAAATACGGCGTTAGAGGAACTTTCGAAGCATTATGAATAAGAAAGAATTTACCCCATTCGTCGCCACACATCCTGGCGAGATGATCAAGGACGAGTTGAAAGAGCGTGGAATGACTCAGAAACAACTTGCCGATGAAACTGGAATCAAGACCTCTGTGCTCAGCGAAACCATCAATGGCAAACGCAGCGTGTCGCTCAATGTGGCCGTTGCCTTAGAGAAAGCCCTTGACATCCCCGCTGATGTCTGGATGAACATGCAGACGCAGTATGACCTCGACAAGGCCAATATTGCAAAACGCGAAGACATGCGTGAGACAGTTGCAGTAACGATCCCAATAAAGGATCGCAACCTGTTAAAAGAGCTGGTTAAGAAATTCGGCTGGGCCTGCGTGTTTTAGATGAGCCCCACAGTTTGGGTGACCAAAGTTTATAATATAAAAATGTTCGCGCATATGAAGATCATCAATTCGCATTATATCCCCCTACCCGAGCCGCACTGGCTGATCGTAGAACCGAACGGACTTATCTATGAGCAAATTGGTACGCTGACCGTAGTATCGAATGGATACAAAACAAAAGATGGATGTTTTGTCGATACCCATGGCTATCCTGTTGTGGCCAATGCCACAGCCGATATCTACGATGAAAGCAATGCTGACGGACTGGCCATGAGTTGTGCATTGGCTCCCGCAGACGGAAGAGTGCTTGGCGATACAGAAGTTGAAGACTGTTTCCGCCTCTGTCCGTCTAACCACAGGGTGGTGCCATATCTCAAGTTCAATCTGCTGGCCATGAAGTACCTTACCTATCATGGTTATGACAACTTTGATTTGAGCCAGATGATTGATGCCATGCACGGCTGTAACATCAGACTTGATTTCCCCAAAGAGGATCAGCAGGAAATACAACTCACCATATCTGGAAATTCTGGTGTCGTATATCTGGAGAGCGACTTGGGCGGTCTCTATTTTGCCGTTCCACTTGGTAAGCCAGTCAATGGCAATAAAGTAGAGATTGATAGTGAGAAGGTGTTACTGGAAGTCGTCAACCAAGCCAGGGCTTACCAGAACATAAATTCCAACTACCTATTTCACTTTACGACGGCGAATCCGTCATTAAAGGAAATGGTTGACGAACTGAATGCCGACCTGAACGATTATCTGGAGCGTAAGGAGAGATAAGATGGAGCTGGACGACGTATTCTATATAGGCCGGCGGCCTGCCACGCTGCGGATGGTGCTGGGACTGATGGAGGATGCAGACAACAGTCTGGAGACCTACCATTGGGCTACCCCTGCCCTGCTGCATGCCATCCACACTAACGACAAGTTGCTCTCCCAATACGTGGAAGAGGTGTTTCAGCGCAAAGGCCTGACACCCTACGTGCCGAAGAAGAAAGATGATGACATCTCAGCGGAGAAGACTACAGAGAAGATAGTGATGGAGAAGCACGTGATGTGGTCGAAGGCGAAGATGGCCATCGAGGAGCTGATGAGCCTGAAGGATGCCAAGGGCGAAGATCTGTTCTGTCAGAAGAACCACTGGTGGGCGGTGTTCCGGCTGTTTGTCGACCTTCAGGTGTGTTACATCCGTGAGAACCGCTATAAGGGGTTCATCGAACTGATAGACTCGCTGGGATTAGAACAAATAAATGCTCCTCTGGATATGGCCACGCTGAGCAACATCACTCAGGACATCTTCCGCTTCCCCTTCACCAAGTGGGAACTGATGATACCTAAGGATGCCAGCACCCGTTGGTTGACAGCCTATACACGCATGTATGAGATCGCAGACAGTCTGAAAAGAATCCTCATTACGAAAGGATTCTGATTTTGCCTTAAAACTGAACTTCCGACTGAACGACTGAACTTATAAATGATACTTCCGAGGCCTCAAATGATAGGAGCCTCGGTTTTTTCTATACCATCTTTATTATTATTAATTTTGCACTGCAGTTCCGAAAATCGGGGCTGTGGTGCTTCAACTGCCAACCGTGCACAAATTCTGGCTGAGGGGCATCGAGACCGGTCTCATCATTAATTAACAAAAGTAATAAAAAAAGATGAGAACAATTGAAGTTAGTAAAGGAATGCAGGAGACTGCAAGTAGCATTTTCGCCATCAATCCCCGTCAGAAGGACAGCGAGACTGGCGAGGTCATGAGGAAGTTCAATCGTGGCTATGCCCAGCCAGCCACAGGCGAAGAGGTAGAGGCGATGCTGAGCCAGGTGCGTGAGTCATCAATGGTCAGTGACATCCGCAACGGTCAGGAGCAGTTGAAAGACGTGCTGCCAACGGTTTGTCCGCACTACAGCCGCTTCAACAACAACCATCGTGCCCAGGCAGACATCATCCCAGAGGCTTTCACCTTCAGGACATGTGTCGATGTGGACGAGGAGTCGCTGGTGGAGGATGCTATCAAACGAGCGATGGAACTGGTGAGCGATGACCTCTCAGACTGGCAGGAGCTGATAGAGTACATTGAGTATTCGCCGCGCAAGAAGGTACACTTCTGGCTCCGCATGCCCGTAGGCAAGACCATCGAGGAGACGCAGAAGGCTTTCTGCGAGGAGATCGAGGTGCCCTACGATGAGAGTTGCATCACGCCCGAACGTTATATTAATATGACGGGCGACGAGGTGTATCGCTCTGAGCGTTGGTTGAAGCCCCTCTCTGACGAGGAGATCGAGGAGCGTCGTGAGGCCTTCCTGAATCGTGGGCTTGATGTGGACGGCAGACCGCTGAAGAAGCCTGAGACAGTCAAGGCTGTGGCTACGACTGAAGTCCAAGGGGTGAAGCCGGCAGACAAGCGCACCAGATACATCTTCAATGCCTCGATGGCAGAGGAAGGTGTCACCGTGGATGACCTCAATGTGGAGGGCGACCGTCATAACTCGGTGAAGATGGTGCTCAGCACAGCCGTGCAGCTATTGAAGAAGGACGAGTTCCTTGGCGTGCTCAGTGAGCTGATGCCCAACAACTGGCAGGACGAGAACATCCAGAAGCTGGTGTCGGACTTCTACACGAAGTATTACGACGAGAGCCAGAAGCTGACCTTGGCCCAGAAGCGCATCTTCCGTGAGAGCAGGAAGATAAGAAGTGAAAAGTGTATAGTGAATAGTGAAGAATTTGCTACCGCTCAGGAGGAAGATTTGGAGAACGATGCAGAGCATCAGTCGGAGTTGTCGAAGCTCTTTGCTGCCCCTCAGCCACCTGAGATGCCCAAGACGCTGCCGAAACTGGTGAAGGCAGTCACCTCGCAGACGCCCGATGTCTACAAGCCTACGGTGGCGCAGGCGATGTTCCCACCGTTGGCCACCTACCCTCGTAAGTTGGGCTTCACGTACATCGACAACCAGGTCCGTGAGTTGCGCATCAACTGTCTGATTGCGGCAGAGACTGGAAGTGGCAAGGATTCCTGTACCCGTCAGCCGCTGAACCACATCCTGGCTCCGATGAAGAAGCGTGATGCTGAGAACCGTGAGCGTCTGAAGAAGTTCAACGAGGAGTACAACAGCAAGGCATCCACCAAGGAGAAGCCCAAGCGTCCTGACGACCTGATTATCCAGACCGTGAAGTCGGACATCACCCGTGCCGCCCTTATCCAGCGTATGGACGATGCCCAGGGTGCCCCACTCTACGTGAAGATGAGCGAGGTGGAGCAGTGGGACAAAGTGGAAGGCGCCTCAGGGCGTGCCAACCAGTTCACCAACCTGAAGATGAACGACGACGAGGACAATGACTTCGGAGCTGACCGTGCTGGTACTCAGAGTGTGACAGCCTCCGTGAGCCTCTTTCTGAACTGGAACGCCAATACGACCTTCGCCAAGGCTCAGAACTATTTCAGAAACGTGCTGAATGATGGTCCGCTGTCGAGGATTGTGCTGGCTACGGTGCATGAGACGGAGATTGGAGCGGATATTCCCATCTTCGGCAACTACGATGAGAAGTACGACGAGACCCTCAAACCCTATCTCGACAACCTGAGTGCGGCCACAGGTACCATCGACTGTCCGCAGGCTAAGCGTCTGGCCCGTAAGTTGAAGGCTGAATGCAGCGAGTTCGCTCGTCTTTCGCAGGACCGTGTGTTCGACAACCTCTCCCATCGAGCCCTGGTGCATGCCTTCCGCAAGGCCTGTCTGCTCTATGCCGCCAACGGGATGAAATGGGAAAAGGCGATAGAGTCGTTCTGCCGCTGGAGTCTCTACTATGACCTCTACTTGAAGATGAAGATCTGGGGTGACATGATCCGTCATGCCGATGACAATGTGCCAACCTCCAAGCGTGGTCCACGCAATCTGCTGGCGGACATCAAGACCGATGAAAACGGAGTATTTACCTATCGTGATGCGGTGAATGCGCGTCTGAAGAACGGCATGAGCGAAGAGGGTACGATGAACATGCTCTATCAGTGGAAGGCGAGAGGCTATATCTTACAGCTGACAGTTGACAGTTTTAAAAAGGTCAAGTAAGGACTACCGGATGTCACGGTCGTCGAGGACCTTGAATTTTGAACGTTGATGGCAGACCGTTTCCAGATCGAGTGTGAAGGAGACGGTCTGTTCTTTGTTTGGCTGGCAACTGGCGAGTGTCTTGCCGATGGGACTGATGATGGCACTCTGACCACGGTAATGGGAATACTGGTCGTCGCCTACACGGTTGCAGCCGATGAGATAGGCCTGATTCTCCATCGCTCGGGCTCGTGTGAGAATCTGCCACGCGTTCTGACGACTCTCGGGCCAGTTGGCTACGGCGATGATGGCATCGTACTGGAGGGCGTCAGAATAACGGCTCCAGACGGGGAAACGCAGGTCGTAGCAGGTCAGAAGCAGGATGCGGAAACCGCAGTATTCAACTATGGAATGGGACGAGCCGGGCTGATAGTAACGGTCTTCATGGCCGTAAGTGAAAAGATGGTGTTTATCATAATAAGTCTCGCTACCAGAACGGCCATCGATGAAATAATGACGATTGACATAGCTATGGTTACTTAATGCGATGGCGAGGCTGCCGGAGATGGCGCAGTTTAATCGGCGGGCGGTGGTGCGCATCCATTCCAGGGAGACACTGGTGGATTCGGATTCGGCGATTCCATCGGGTTCTGTGGCGAAGCCTGTGCTCCACATTTCGGGCAGAACGTAGAGGTCGCTGTCTGGGGCTTCGGCCATAAGGCGCTCCACACGACGGATGTTCTCAAGGGGACTACCCCACTCGATGTCAAGTTGTATGATGGTTGTCTTCATTTGATGTAGAATTCTTGAGTCAGTTCTCGATACCAATCGCTCCTGACTTGTGGCGATTGCTCGAGTATGCCGTTGGTGATATCAATCTCATTGACAGGATGTTTCGCAAATTCAATCATGTAACGCTTTGGACTCTTCTTGGGCGTGGTCTGAACGCTGCAGAGACGGCTGATGAAGAACCCTCTGAGGTGTGCCTCGCTCTCTAAACGTGAACGGCAGTCGGCTGGAATGATGACGGAGAATCGTCCGTTGTCCTTAAGCAGTCTGAAGGCGGACGCTATCAGCTGACGATAACCCAACGAGACGGTATGCCTTGCCTCCGTGCGCTGGGGATCAGGACAGACGAGAGAATCCTCGAAAAAGGGCGGATTACAGACGATGGAATCGAATTTTTCTGAATCCTCAAAGGTCTGAACGTCAGCCTCTATGACCTTGATTCTGTCGGCAAAAGACGATGCTGAAACGTTCTCCTGAGCCTGAAAGACCGCCTTTTCATCGATGTCTATGGCGATAACCTGAGCCTCTGGGTAGCGCTGGGCCATCATCAGGGCGATGAGCCCGGTACCTGTGCCGACGTCCAGTACACGACATAAACCAGCAGACGCCTGAGCCCAGGCGCCCAGAAGCGTTCCATCGGTGCCGACCTTCATCGCACAGTGCTGCTGACGGATGGTGAATTGTTTGAACTGGAAGTATCCGTTTGCCATTTTCAGTCTGCAAAGATAGCCAATTTATGTCATAGAATCGACGGATTAACACAGATTAATAATTTAAATAGGTGGAATCTGTGGCTTTTTTCGTAACTTTGCAGCCAATTTATTAAAACAATGAGGTAAAAAGGAAATATGAGTAAACAGAATAACACAGCATTTCAAATGATTGCAGACGTTGACGGGGACCTGAAGGACCTGCTTAACGTGAACGTACCGCACACGGTGCCTATCCTGGCCGTGAGGAACCTCGTGCTGTTCCCGGGGGTGGTCTCACCGATCCTCATCGGCAGGGACAGCAGCAAGAAACTGGTGCAGAAGGCGGAGAAGACGGGCCATGTGATCGGCATCCTATGCCAGCGCGATCCTGACGTGGACTTCCCCGTGCAGGAGGACCTCTATGAGACGGGTGTGTATGGCAAGGTGATGAAGCAGCTAACGCTGCCCAACGGCAACCTGACGACCATCGTGCAGGCGCTGGGACGATTCCATCTGAACAAGATTATCAAGACTGAGCCCTATCTGGAGGGAATCGTGGAGCCGCTGGATGACATCGAGCCGGAGAAGAAAGACCGTGAGTGGAAGACAGCCATCGAGGACCTGCGCAACATGGTGAACGAGTATATCAACGTGAGCGAGGACATCCCCGACGAAGCGACATTTGCCATCAAGAACATCTCGAACAACGTGATGGCGATGAACTTCGTGTGTTCGAACATGCCGTTCCCCGTCAAGGAGAAGATGGCGCTGCTGGAGATGGAGCACGTGAAGGAACGCCTGTTCAGCGTGATGAAGATCCTGAACCGTGAGATCAACCTGCAGCACCTGAAGGCGGACATCCGCAACAAGACGCGCGAGGACATCGACGAGCAGCAGCGTAACTACTTCCTGCAGCAGCAGATCAAGAACCTGCAGGCGGAGATGGGCAACGGCGAGTCGACGCCCGAGAAGCGCGAACTGCTCCGTAAGGCCGAGGACAAGAAATGGCCGTATGAGGTGAGCAAGGTGTTCTATAAGGAGGCCGACAAGCTGGACAACCTGAATCCGCAGAGTCCGGACTTCAACGTGCAGCTGAACTATCTGCAGACCTTTGTCAGTCTGCCTTGGGGCGAATACACGCAGGATGACCTGAACCTGAAGCGCGCGCAGAAGATCCTCGACCAGGACCACTATGGCATGGAGAAGGTAAAGGAGCGTATCCTCGAGTATATGGCGGTGCTGGCACTGAGGGGCGACCTGAAGAGCCCGATCATCTGTCTCTATGGTCCTCCGGGCGTTGGTAAGACGTCGTTGGGCAAGAGCATCGCGGCAGCCATGAAACGTAAGTACGTGCGTATGTCGTTGGGCGGCCTGCACGACGAGGCAGAGATCCGAGGCCATCGCCGCACATATATCGGTGCCATGCCGGGACGTATCATCAAGAGCATCCAGAAGGCCGGCTCAAGCAATCCCGTGTTCATCCTCGACGAGATCGACAAGGTGACGCAGATGACCCACAACGGCGACCCTGCCTCTGCCCTGCTCGAAGTGCTCGACCCAGAGCAGAACAACGCCTTCCACGATAACTATCTCGACGTGGACTACGACCTGTCGAAGGTGCTCTTCATCGCTACTGCGAATAACCTCAGCACCATCCCACGTCCCCTACTCGACCGTATGGAGGTAATTGAGGTAAGTGGCTATATCACAGAGGAAAAGTACGAAATCGCGAAGCGACACTTGATACCCCGTGAGCTGGAGAACACGGGCCTGAAGACGCGCAGTATGAAGCCGACGTTTAATAAGGCGGCCATCGAGATGATCATCGAGCGGTATACGAGGGAGAGTGGTGTCAGGCAGCTGGAGAAACAGATTGACAAGGCGCTAAGGAAGATAGCATTTAAGCGGCAAATGGAGGCGGATCAGACCACACATAGGCAGCAGACAGAGGGCGTTCAGACCACCCCGCCTAACGGCACCCCTCCTAACTTAGGAGGGGAAACCAACAGCTATCAGAAGATCACGCCTACGGAGATTGAGGATCTGTTAGGAAAGCCACCGTTCTATCGAGATATCTACCAAGGCAACGACTATGCAGGTGTAGTGACCGGGCTGGCGTGGACGAGTGTGGGTGGTGAGATTCTCTTCATCGAGACGTCGCTCTCGAAGGGCAAGGGCTCAAAACTCACGCTGACAGGTAACCTGGGCGACGTGATGAAGGAGAGTGCCATCCTCGCGCTGGAATATGTGAAGGCGCATGCCGAGAAACTGAAAATAGACTATCGCATCTTCGACAACTGGAACATCCATATCCACGTGCCTGAGGGAGCGACACCGAAGGACGGTCCGTCGGCAGGTATCACCATCGCCACCTCCATCGCCTCTGCCCTCACCCAGCGGAAGGTACGCAAGAATACGGCCATGACGGGTGAGATCACGCTGCGTGGCAAGGTGTTGCCCGTGGGTGGTATCAAGGAGAAGATTCTCGCTGCCAAACGGGCTGGCATCACGGATATCGTGATGTGCCGTGAGAACGAGAAGGACATCAATGAGATTCCCGACGTGTATCTGAAGGGCGTGACGTTCCACTATGTGGAGAACGTGCAGGACGTGTGGGATTTTGCCCTCACCAATGAAATCGTGAACCATCCGCTGGACTTCACGATTCCGGAAGAGGATGAGAAAGAAAAGAAATGACGTTCGAAGTACAATATAGCGACCAGACGAGTGATGCAAGGGCTGGATTGATAGAGACCGCGCACGGGAAGATAATGACGCCGATATTCATGCCCGTCGGTACGGTGGGTAGCGTGAAGGGCGTGCATTTCTCCGAACTGCGCGAACAGGTGAAGGCGCAGATTATTCTCGGCAACACCTATCATCTGTATCTGCGGCCTGGGCTTGACATCCTTCATAAGGCTGGGGGCCTGCACAGGTTCAACACCTGGGATCGTCCGATACTCACAGACTCTGGCGGCTTCCAGGTATTCTCGCTGACGGGCATCCGTAAACTGCGTGAGGAGGGATGTGAGTTCCAGAGCCATATCGACGGCTCACGGCATATCTTTACACCAGAGAACGTGATGGACACCCAGCGTGTGATCGGCGCCGACATCATGATGGCCTTCGACGAGTGCCCTCCAGGACAGAGCGACTACCAGTATGCTGCTAAGAGTCTGGGACTTACGCAAAGATGGCTGGAGCGATGCGTGAAGCGTTTCAACGAGACAGAACCGCTCTATGGCTACAACCAGACGCTGTTCCCTATCGTGCAGGGTTGTACGTATAAAGACCTGCGTCAGGATGCGGCCAAGCATGTGTGTGATATGCTGGGGAAGCTGAACGATGGCGGTGGTGCATCCATCGGCGGTCTGGCTGTAGGAGAGCCGACGGAGGTGATGTATGAGATGATTGAGGTGGTGAATGAGATCCTGCCCAAGGACCGTCCCCGTTATCTGATGGGGGTCGGAACACCGCAGAATATCCTTGAGGCCATCGAACGCGGTGTGGACATGTTCGACTGCGTGATGCCAACCCGTAACGGGCGCAACGCCATGCTGTTCACTTACGAAGGGACGATGAACATGCGCAACAAGAAGTGGGAGGACGATTTCTCGCCCATCGATCCAGAGGGCTGTGAGATAGACCGTATCCATTCGAAGGCCTACCTCCACCATCTCTTCAAGGCGCAGGAACTGTTGGCCATGCAGATTGCATCGATCCATAACCTCGCCTTCTACCTGCGACTGGTGACGGATGCACGGCAGCATATTGTGGCAGGGGATTTCGTGCAGTGGAAACGGACGGTGATTGAGCAATTAGGACGAAGGAGGTGAAAGGAGCCACAGATTACACTGATTCCCACAGAAGAAGAGATTTCCACAGATGAAAAAGAGTAAGTATATAAGAGTATGGCTGCGTAAGACGGGACGCTTCCTGTGGGAGCATCTCCGTTGGGTGCGTTACCTGAATCCTTTACGTCTGCTGTCACGCCTCGACAGGTATATCGTTGCCAAGTTCATCGGCACATATATTTACTCCATCATCCTCATCATATCCATTGCCATCGTCTTCGACGTCAACGAGAACCTCTCGAAGTTCTCCACTTATGGCGCCCCGTTGAAAGCCATCGTCTTCGACTACTACGCCAACTTCCTGCCCTACTTCGCCAATTTGTTCTCACCGCTCTTTGTCTTTATAGCCGTCATTTTCTTCACCTCCAAACTGGCGGGTAACTCGGAAATCATCGCGATGCTGGCTGCCGGCGTGAGCTTCAGACGGCTCATGCGCCCCTATCTGCTCTCTGCCGCACTCATCGCCCTGGTGAACTACTATCTCGGCGCCTACATCATCCCCAAGGGAAACATCGTGCGTCAGGACTTCGAAGCGAAATACAAGAACAATGATAAGATCACTTCTGCCAGCAACGTACAGTTGATGGTGGGACCTGGTATTATCGCCTATATCCAGCAGTACGACGACAACACGAAGACCGGCTATGGCTTTTCGCTCGACAAGTTCGAGAAGAAGAAGCTCGTCAGTCACATGACAGCCTCTGTCATCCGTTACGACACCATCAGTGATGACCGTTTCCACTGGAAGGCGCAGAACTATAAGATTAGGACGCTGAAGGGACTCCGCGAAGACATCAAGTCAGGGTCGGTCATCGACACCCTCATCCACATGGAGCCCATGGACCTGGTCTTCTCGAAGGGACAACAGGAGACGCTGACGTCAGACGAGCTGAGGCAGTATATCTCGAAACAGACGGAACGTGGTTCGAGCAATGTGGTACAGTACGAGGTGGAGTATTACAAACGTATTGCCACATCGTTTGCCTCGTTTATCCTGACCATCATCGGGGCCAGTCTTTCCAGCAAAAAGCGCAAGGGTGGCATGGGCGTCAGTCTCGGTATCGGCCTGGGACTCTCGTTCTCCTATATCCTGTTGCAGACCATCAGTTCCACCTTTGCCATCAATGCCGACACGCCCCCGCTGCTGGCTGCGTGGATACCCAATATCCTCTATGCGATTATTGCATACTACTGTTACCGGCAGGCGCCGAATTAAAGGTAAAAAGGTAAAAAGGTAAAAAAGTAAAAGGTTAAATAGTGAAATTTGAAGAAACATATCTGAACGATAATATACTCGATGCGCTCTACGACATGCGCTTCGACGAGATGACTCCTATACAGGAACGTTGTATCCCAGAGATCCTCGACGGCTACGACCTGTTGGGTGTGGCTCAGACGGGAACGGGAAAGACTGCAGCCTATCTGTTGCCCATCCTTTCGATGCTCGATGACGGCGGCTACCCCAAGGATGCCATCAACTGCGTCATCATGTCCCCCACCCGTGAACTGGCCCAGCAGATAGACCAGGCCATGCAGGGCTTCGGCTACTATCTCGACGGTGTGTCATCTGTGGCGGTTTATGGCGGCAATGACGGAGGACGATATGAACAGGAACTGCGTGGCATGCGTCTGGGCGCTGATGTGCTCATCGCCACACCAGGTCGTCTGCTCAGTCATCTGAAAGTGGGCAACCTCGACCTCTCCCGCTGCAGCTTCTTCGTTCTTGACGAGGCAGACCGTATGCTCGACATGGGATTCATCGAGGATATCATGAAGATAGTGCAGCAGCTGCCGCAGTCGTGTCAGCGCATCATGTTCTCTGCCACGATGCCGCCGAAGATCCGTGAACTGGCCGTCACCCTGCTCCACAACCCTGTGGAGGTGAAGATCGCTGTCTCCAAGCCTGCGGAGAAGATTCACCAGAGCGCCTATGTCTGCTATGATCCGCAGAAACTGAAGATCATCAATCATATCTTCAAAAAGGGAGACCTGCAGCGCGTCATCATCTTCTCCGGCAAGAAGGAGAAGGTGAAGGAGATTGCCAGAAGTCTGAAGCAGATGCACATCAACTGCGACCAGATGCACTCTGACCTCTCCCAACAGGAACGCGACGAGGTGATGTACCGTTTCAAGGCAGGACAGACGGACGTGCTGGTGGCTACAGACATCGTGGCGCGTGGTATCGACATCGACGATATCCGCATTGTCATCAACTACGACGTGCCCCACGATGCCGAGGATTATGTGCATCGTATTGGTCGTACCGCCCGTGCAGACCGTGACGGAGAGGCTATCACCTTCATCAGCGAGGCAGACATCTACCGTTTCCAGCAGATAGAGCACTTCTTAGGTAAGGAGGTGGAGAAGTCGCCACTGCCCGAAGGTCTTGGTGAGGCACCTGTCTACACCAAACGTGAGAAGAAACGTTCCAACACCCGTCGTCATGGCCGCTGGCACTCGAAGGGTAACGGTCAGAACAATCAGGCAAAATCCAAGACCAATGGTCAAGATGGCGCTAAGAAGAAGAAACGTCATCACCGCACTAAGAACGACGGCCAAGGTAATCCATCGTAAATCGTAAAATCGTAAATATGATAACTCATCCTATCTGCAAGATCAACCTCGGGCTTAACGTCGTTGAGCGCCGTCCTGACGGATACCACAACCTGGAGACCGTCTTCTATCCCGTCCCTATCTGCGACGCCCTTGAGGTGTTTGAGATGGACGAGCAGTTCCCTTCTGCCGTCGACTGCGACCTGAAGGTGACAAACATCGTGATCGACGGCGATGAGCAGAAAAACCTCGTGGTGCGTGCCTACAACCTGTTGAAGCAGGACTTCCCTACCCTTCCTCGCATACACGCGCATTTATATAAAGGTATACCGACTCAGGCTGGTATGGGTGGTGGCAGCAGCGACTGCGGATTTATGATTACGTTGCTCAATCAGATGTTCCAACTGGGACTCTCTGACCAGCAGATGATTGACTATGCCGCCCGCCTGGGTGCCGACTGTGCTTTCTTCGTTTTGAATAAGCCCTGTTATGCCGAAGGTATAGGCGAAAGGCTTGAGCCCATCAGTCTCTCACTACGTGGCTGGTATCTCGCCGTGGTGCGTCCTGCCATCCCTGTATCCACGAAGGAGGCCTTTTCACTCATCACCCCACAGCACCCTGACGTGAATTGCCGTGACATCGTGATGCAGCCTGTAGAGACTTGGCGTGACCATCTCACCAACGATTTTGAGAAGAGCGTCTTCGCCCTCCATCCCGAGATCGGTGCCATCAAGGACCGTCTCTATGACTTAGGGGCTGTCTATGCCGCGATGTCTGGTTCTGGTTCTTCACTCTTCGGACTCTTCCGTGAACCAGTCTCCCTCGATGAGTTCAATGCCGAAGGCACTTTCAAGACAGTGATGAAATTGTAGAAGTTAAAGGGAAGTTAAAAGGAAGTTAAAAGGACAATAGTTCTGAGGATCCAGCAAGCGCTATCAGTAATGTCCCTTTAACTTCCAAGCGGTCATAGACCGCGATAACTTCCTTTTAACTTCCCTTTAACTTCTATATTACTGTATTCCATCTTCGCGGAGTTTTTTCTGCCATTTCCAGGCACTCTTCAGGACATCCTCCGTGGGAGTGTCAGCCTTCCAGCCCAAGACCTTGTTGGCTTTGTCGACATTACCCCACACCTGCTCGATGTCACCTTCACGACGGGGTGCATAGGTCCAGTTCACTTTCACGCCTGTGGCCTTCTCAAAGCCCTCTACCACCTCTAAGGTAGACAGTCCCTTGCCCGTACCGATATTGAATACCTCTACGGCATCGGTCTCTGGCTTGTCGAGCACACGCTCCATAGCCTTCACATGAGCCTTGGCCAGATCCACCACGTAGATATAGTCACGGATACAGGTCTTATCGGGGGTATTATAGTCGTGGCCGAAGATCTTCAGCTGCTCACGGATACCCATGGCTGTCTGTGTTACGAAGGGAATGAGGTTCATGGGCACGCCATTGGGCAGTTCACCGATGAGTGCAGAGGGATGTGCACCGATGGGGTTGAAATATCTGAGGATGATGCTCTTGATGGGCGCCCCCGAGTGGATATAGTCCTGGATGATCTCCTCGTTGATCTGCTTCGTGTTGCCATAAGGACTCATTGCCTTCTGGATGGGAGCATTCTCCGTCACAGGCAGGTTCTCCTGCGAGGGCTGACCATAGACGGTGCAGCTCGACGAGAAGATAATGCCCTTCACGTCGTACTTCGGCATCAGTTCCAACAGGTTGATGAGCGAAGTGAGGTTGTTACGGTAATAGAGCAACGGTTTCTCCACACTCTCGCCCACAGCCTTCGAAGCGGCGAAATGAATGATGCCCTCAATCTTCGGATACTTCTTGAACACTCCTTCAAGGGCTTCGAAATCGCAGCAGTCCACCTTCTCAAAGGCAGGACGAATGCCTGTGATCTTCTCAATGCCGTCCAATACGTTGATGTTCGAGTTTGAGAGGTTGTCGATGATTACTACCTCATAACCTGCTTCCTGCAGTTCTACGGTCGTATGGCTTCCGATGAATCCAGTACCGCCTGTTACTAAAATTGTCTGTTTCATATCATTATGTTATTTTACTTTTTTACCTTTTTACCTTCACTCCGGGAACGGGTTCTCGCCCGGCTCCGGCACGAGACTGTTGTCCGCATTCTTCTTCTGATAGACAATCACCGTCCTCTCCAGCGAGTTATCCTCATTTCTCATGTAGATGGTGCCCGATCTGACATCACCCGTCTTATTCGGACTGGCGGTGATAGTCACTTTTCCGTTTCCCTCTCCCGAGGCCGGATCCATGAACAGCCAGTCGACTTCGGCATAAAGATGCCACTTACAGTTGGACTTGATGGCCAGAGTGCCCTCGCTATTGTCCGACAAGGTCATTTCCTCGTTGGCGGCGATATAGTCCGGCTTCTTGGTGGTTTCTGCATCATCATCGTCGCCACAGGCCACAAGGGCTGCCATCATCAGCAGCAATATCGTTGTTTTCTTCATCATTTCCATCATATCTGTCTCCTTTCCTATTTAATGATCATTTTCTTTCCCTGTACCACATAGATGCCCGGCTTCAGACTCTTGGCTCCTGACTCCTTGCTCCTGACAAGCACGCCGCGCATGTCATACACCTTGGCATCCTTGATATCGCTGGGAGCTGCAATATCCCTGATTCCTGTCGTCATACCGTCCAGCACGCCGATGGAACGGGTGCCGGAAGTGGTGGTCATATAGGCCTCGAAGGGATACGCAGCACGGAGTCCTTTCACGAACTTGCTGCCCATGTCTGCCTCCGAATATGCCACGACAGCATTATTCACGTTGAGGGGCAGGATGGCATCGTCACTCTTGTTGACGAAATTGGGTACTAACGTCCTATCATTATAACGAACGCTATGCAGGTCATCGGATTTCTTGACTTCGACATTCTCCGACTCGAAGGTCACGTCACCGATGATCCGATAGTCTGTCAGATAGAGGCTGTTGTTCGGCATACTTATTATATATGGTGTATTGGCCTTAATGGCTTCGGCCTCCTGATAGCCGTTAGCTGTCAGCTCATAGAGCCAGAACGGTTTCTGGTCACTTTCCGTCGTCCACTTCCTAAAGGGAACGATGATTCCAGCGGTAGCATGGCTGACGGTCTGCACGTCGAACGGCAGGGCGATGGTCTCCCATCCCCTCGGCTCCATGATACCTGTCTCCATCGAGTAGTTATGGGTGTAGGTGACCTTTTCTGCCGTGAATGAGCGCGGACAGTAGAAGTCGTTGCCTTCCTTCCCGTCGGAGAGTACGATACGGGCAGCCACACCATCTACCACGGCGTTCTGGTCTTCCCAGGCTACATACTTCGCATCGCTCACATAGAGCAGGAAGTTGGGATTGCTGACGGTCGCCCTGAACTGGGTATTCGGGTTCCAGATGGCTGCAGCGATATCCTTACAGCCGGCCAAAGCATCCTCGGCAATGCCTGTCACCTCCCACACGTTATCGCCGTATGCCACTGTAGCCGGCACCTCGAGCGTCTGCATGTTATCGACAGACGTGATGGTGACCTGCTTGTCGGCAAACGAAGACACGAGATAATGGATGCCGTCTTTCTCGAACGTCATGTCCAGAGCGGCGAACGATACGTTGACGTTGATATCTGCCCGGATACTCGAGAGTGTGTACTGGTTGTCGACGATGGCATCTGTCACGTCTGTGCCGTTCACCCTCACGTATTTGGCTGTATAGCCTTCATCGGGAATGAAAGTGAGCACTGCCGTGGTGTCTTCATTGAAGTATGCGGACCATGACCGGTCACGGATAATAGTCTCTCCATCGACGGCCACCTCGCCATTGCCGGAGACATAGACGGTGAGGATGTATTTGTTGACGGGTATCTCCTCATATTCGGCCACGAGCGTCGTGTGTTTCCTGAGGTTCTTGACGGAGTACTGGTATTTTGCCAGTTCCGACGTGATATCAAGACTGTCGAGCATGACTTGCTTGATACGCCAGTTGTCTGCCGGACTGAATGTGATGAAGACATCGGTGCCTTCCTCGACCCTGAACACGGTGGTCGTGTCTTCTACAGAGGTGCCATCGAAGTTGACGGTACCCTGGCCGATGGAGGTGATGACAAGGCGATAGTGGATACGCTCATAGGCCACGGCGACCGTATAGTCCTGATCAAGATAGGCTATGCTGTATTCGCCATACCTGGGTTTCTCGGTGGAGAGGGTGTCGGCGGCATAAATGTCTGCAAACAGGCTGTCGGAGACCACCCGGTCGTTGACTGTCACGTCCATAATCTGATACCCCGTGTCGGAGAGGAATGCCACCGCACACGAGTCTCCTTCCATAAAGGTGTACTGCACGGAATCGTTGCGGACGGCCTGCGTGCTGTCGGCCAGGGCCTCATGCTGACAAACGGCCTGACCGTTGCCGACAGCTACGACGGTCACCTTATATTCACCACCCACAATCTTAGAGAACTGCTTAGCCCAGCACTCTGCCTTCATAAACGTGGCCCTCGTGCCTTTGGGCACTTTCAGGACGGACTCGGGATGAATACCCTCAAACACGCTGAGGTCTATGTCGAAAGGCTGCATGAACGCCACGCTGACAAACTTCAGACTGTCGCAACCTCTGAAAGCGGCCTTCTCTATACTCTCGAGACTCTCCGGCAGATACACCGAGGGGAGCACCTTACACCCCTCGAAAGCGGACTCGCCGATCTTCTTCAGCCCATCAGACAAAGAGACGGAATCCAGCTTCTCGCAACCCCAGAAGGAGGCTGTCGCCAGTTCGGTGATACTCTCTGGCAACACGACTGTCGGCAGGCTGAGACAACCCGCAAACACCGAGTCGCCCATCTCCGTCAGTCCCTCGCCCAACTCCAGCGATTCTATCATCTCACAATTCCTAAAGGCAGAAATGCCGATCTTCTTCACCGACTTCGGGATGATAAGTTCTGTCAGATTGATACAACCTGCAAAGGCTAAATTACCGATCTCCTCGACACCTTCTTCAATCGTGAGTTTCTTCAATTCCTTACAACCCTTGAACGCCCCGTCCTTGACTATCTTCATCGAACCGGGAATAGTCACTTCCTCCAGACTGCTGCCGTCAAAGACCGACTCACCGATATCTTTTACAGAGGCGGGGATGGAGACCACCTTCAGTTCTCCGCAACCTTCAAAGGCTGAATTACCGATCTCTTCGACACCCTCTTCAATATTGACGGTCTTCAAGCTGGTACAGTCCTTAAAGGCTTTCTCGCCCACCTTCTTCACCGTGCTGGGAATGGTGAGCTCTTCAATACTCGTACAACCTTCGAAAGCCGATTCACCAATCTCTTCCACGCCTGTCTCTATCACAAGATCCTTCAGACTGGTACAATCCTTGAAGGTCGTCTTCTCAATCACTTTCAGGCTGCCGGGGACGGTGATGGCCTTCAGGCTGGTACAGCCCTCGAAGGCAGACTCGCCAATCACGTTCACATTCTTATTCTCGCCGAATTCAAACGTCTCAAGCCCGGTACAGTCCTTAAAGGCGTTCTTGCCCATCTCCTCGATGTCACCGCTGAGTTTGACGGATTTCAGCTTTTGGTTGCCTTCAAACACCGATTCGGCCACTGTTTTGATGTTGCCCTTGATTTCAATCTCCTCCAGACTGGTGCAGCCCTTGAAGAGATCCTGATCTACAGTCTCGACATCGCAGTCTATCTCGACAGCTATCAGGCTGGTACAGTCCTCGAAGAGCCCCTTGCCCAGTTCCGTCACAGATTCCGGAATGACCAGAGTCTCCAGTTTCGAACAGCCTGCGAAGGCAGATTCACCAATCACTTCGATACCTTCGCCAAGTTCGATTGTCGTCAGGCCGGAACATTCTTTAAAGGTCTCCTTGGGAATCTCTTTTACGCTGCCTGCTATGCTGACTGAGGTCAGTGTCTTATTCCCGGAGAACGCATTCTCTACAATCGCCGTCACCTGGTATGTGGTCTCTTCATAGGTGACTTCCTCTGGAATGACGATGCTGGTGGCGCCTTCTTCCACGCCTTCCACTTCGACCACGCCCTCTTCCGTCACGTGATACATGACACCCTCGACGGTGAATCTCTCAACAGGCTCCACTTCCTCTTCGCCTTCGCCTTCACCTTCCCCTTCGCCCACGGTATCAGTACCTTCGACGGTTTCCGTATCGTCATCGGCAAAGGGGTTTGCATCATACGACAAGCCGACACCAAACGAGAATGCCGACAGTGCCATGATGAACACAAGTACAAATAAAGATGATCTTCTCATTATTGTATGACTTTAATTTTCACAACTTCAAGTTGCAAAGATAGGAAGATTATTTGAACTTTGCAAATATTTGGGGCAGAAATTGTAAATATCTGTTATTTATTTGGTGATATGGCGAAAAATACCTAACTTTGCACACAACAAAAAGACTATTAGATGAATCATTACAGACAATGGCTGTGCGCTGCCCTGCTCTTCTGCGGCATCAGCATCGCCAACGCCCAGCAAAAGCTCGTGTTCACGCCGCAATGGACGGCCCAGGCGCAGTTCGTGGGATTCTATGTCGCCAGCAGCATGGGCTTCTACCAAGAGGCCGGTCTTGACGTGGTGATCAGGCATCCTGCCGCTTCAAAACCCAGTATCAACTATCTTACCGAAGGCGAGAGCCAGTTTATCACGCTCAATCTGGTGACGGCTATGACCTTCATCGACAATGGCATCCCTTTGGTCAACGTCCTGCAGATGTCACAGCAGAACAACCTGATGATTGTCTCCCACACGCCGTTGAATGGCGTGGAGAGCCTCCGTGGCAAGAAGGTGGGACACTGGAAGTCCGGCTTCAGCGAACTGCCAATGGCAATGGACAAGAAATATGGTCTCGGTATCCAGTGGATACCATTCATCTCGAACGTCAACCTCTATATCTCCGGGGCCATCGACGCCGCCCTGGCGATGAGCTACAATGAGTTCTTCCAGCTGAAGATGGCCGGACAGCGCATCAAGAAGGAGCAACTATTATATATGCGTGACATCGGCTACAACGTACCGGAAGACGGTGTCTATGTGACGGCTGACTTCTATCTCAAGCACAAGGATCTCGCGATAAAGTTTGCCGAGGCCACCCGTAAGGGTTGGGAATGGGCAGTAGAGCATCCCGAAGAGGCACTCGACATCGTCATGCTCACCATGCGGCAGAGTGGTATCCCCGGCAACATGATTGCGCAGGATTGGATGCTGAAACAGATTCTGAGCCAGCTGGCCGACAAGGATACCAGCAAGCGCTCCTACAAGCTGGAACCCAAAGCCGTGGAGCTGGCCAACCGCATCCTCCTGGAGAGCGGCGTCATTAAAAAAGAAATCACCTATCATCAGATCACACAACTATGATCCAGTTAAAAAAAGCGAAAGGATTCCATTCGTTGCATTCCAGGCTGACGCTATGGGTCATGCTGACGGTATTGGCCGTCTTCGTCCTCATCACCATCATCATCACCAACGTCATCCGCAAAGCATTGCTAAGCAGTTCCGAGGAGAATGCGAAAAGCCGTATCGAGATTGCCAACCAGCACATCAACAGTATACTCGTGGGAGTGGAAGTGGCTGTGGACAATGTGATACCGGAGGTCATGGAAAAACTGGACACCCCCGACCAGTTTTATCCGATGGTTCAAAAGATTCTGGAGCTTAATCCTCCCATCATCGGCTCTGCCATTGCCTTTGAGCCCAACTATTTCCCCCAGAAGGGTGAACACTTCTCCCCTTATGCCTATCGCACGGTCAACGGCACCATCGAAACCAAACAGCTGGGCTCGTCGGAATATGAGTACCACTACATGGACTGGTATCAGATTCCCAAACTGCTGAAGAGGAGCTCTTGGAGTGAGCCTTATTACGATACTGGCGGCGGTGAGCAGATGATGACCACCTACTCGCATCCTATCTATGACAAGAATGGCAACCTGATAGCCGTACTCACAGCTGACGTATCGTTGAACTGGCTGACGGAGCTGGTGGCGAAGAGCGATATCGAACTGAATGACAGACTTCAGGGTACACAGACAGATACAACAGGATTCAAGATCACCGATACATTCCTCTATACGCATGCCTATTCATTTATTATCGGACGTGGTGCCACCTATATCACCCACCCCATGAGCGAACGAATCCTGAACGACACCTATTTCGTTTACTCCATGGAGACGAACGATTCCATCGATGTACAGATTGGTTACGATATGGTGGACGGTCTCTCCGGTATGCGTGAAATCATCCGTGACGGCGTGAAATTCCTCATCTGCTATGCGCCTATCGAGCGCACAGGATGGTCGATGGCTACAGTCATACCTGCTAAGATCATCTATGGCAGTTCGCAGTTGCTCAGTTACCTCGTCCTACTCATTATGTTTATAGGGTTGGTCGTGCTCTTCCTCATCTGTAACTCGGTGGTCATGCGCATCACCCGTCCGTTGGTACGCTTTGCTGACTCTGCCGACGAGGTGGCTAAGGGTAACCTGGATGCAACGCTGCCAGACATCAAGACCAAGGACGAGATGGCCCGTCTGAGCCAGTCGTTCTCACTCATGCAAACCTCTCTGAAACAGCAGATGGAAGAACTCCGTCAGTCCACGGCCTCCAAGGCTGCCATAGAGAGTGAGCTGAAGGTGGCCAGTGACATCCAGATGTCGATGCTGCCGAAGATCTTCCCCGCATATCCTGACCGCGACGATATCGACATCTTCGGACAGCTGACACCGGCCAAGGCTGTCGGCGGCGACCTCTTCGACTTTTTCATCCGCGACGAGAAGCTCTTCTTCTGCATCGGCGACGTCTCGGGTAAGGGTGTGCCTGCCGCTCTGGTGATGGCCGTCACCCGTGCCCAGTTCCGTACCGTCTCTGCCCATGAGTCAATGCCGGAACGTATCATCACCCGTCTGAATGACACGATGAGTGAGGGCAACGACTCCAACATGTTCGTGACGCTCTTCGTGGGTGTGCTCGACCTGCCGACAGGACGTCTGCGTTATTGCAATGCCGGCCATGACTCACCCCTGCTCATCGGATCCGGCATCGGCATGTTGCCTTGCGACTCCAACCTGCCCGTCGGTGTGATGGGCGACTGGAAGTTCACGATGCAGGAAACGCAGATAGATCCCGGCACCTCCATCTTCCTTTATACCGACGGACTCACCGAGGCTGAGAACATCAAACATGACCAGTTCACTGAGGAGCGCATCCTTGATGTGGCCAAGGAGTCACTGGCGACCAACAATCACAACCCCCATCGGCTTGTGGAGAACATGACCAATGCCGTGAAGGACTTTGTCAACGGTGCCGAACAGAGTGACGACCTGACGATGCTCGCCATCCAATACACGAAGCAGCAGCTTGACGTGCGCTACCAGCGCAGCATCACGCTGGCCAACGATGTCCAGCAGGTGCCCCAGCTGGCCGAATTCATAGATCATGTCTGCGAGGCCATGGGCTTCGACGAGCTGACCACGATGCAGATGAACCTCGCCATCGAGGAAGCCGTGGTGAACGTGATGAACTATGCCTATCCCGAGGGAACGACAGGTTCTGTCAATGTGGAAGTCCAGGCGAATGATGTCAGGCTGAAGTTCGTCATCTCCGACAGCGGCAAGCATTTCGACCCGACGAGTGTGGCCGAGGCCGATACGACGCTCTCGGCAGAAGACCGTTCCATCGGCGGTCTCGGCATCTACCTCGTCCGTCAGCTGATGGACAGCGTGAACTACGAGCGCATCGGCGGCTTCAACGTCCTCACCCTGCGCAAGAAACTACACAAATAAGAAACTGCATTTCACGAGTTCCCTCGGTAGTGTGATTACTTTCAGCCGTTCATACCAGATACGGCTGGAACCCGCGATATGCTTCTGCGTATGGCTGCTGATGAAGTAGTAACTGGCCGTGTACTCGTCCATCAGTTCGAGAAACACCTTCTTGATGCGTGAGCACTTCTCGTTGATGGCATTGTCGAGCGGATTGATCAGATGGTCCACGCTCTCGATAATCTTCTCCTTGTCCATCATCTTCGCCGTCGCCATGTAATACCGGGTCAACTCCTCACGGTATTCCGCCAGCCGCTTGAATTCGATGCCCTCGGGATGCGCGAGAAACAACAGGTATACAGCCTTGTGCACAGGCTGCAGCTCCACCTCCTTGTGATAGTCCTCCAGTACGAACCGGTAGTCCTCCGTGATGACCAGTCTGCTCAGCCTCCCCTTGGCTGCCTCGATCCTGAGCGCCTCGAGCAGTGGCACGCCGATGGCCTTCAGCAGAAGGTCAGTCCTGCCCTCCGCCTGCAACTGCTCTATGAGCCTCTTCAGCTCCAAAGCGCGCTCCTCGGGTGTCAGCTGTTCGTTCATTCCGTGACGCTGTTAACCAGATTGTTCAGCCATATCTTCCACTTGTCCAGTATCGTAGGCTCCTCTTTCTCCACTTCGGGTTCAGGTTCCGGTTCAGGTTCAGGCTCGGGAGGAGTGACGACGGCAGGCTCAGGCTCTTTGGCAGGCTCCACGTCGAACTGAATCTCAGTCTGCGTGATCACCGCACCCATCGTTGGCTGCGTCTTCACCGCAGGCTTATAGAGACGTTTGATGATATCCTCGTAGTAATCCTCCTCATTCCTGTGCACATCCATCTGCACCTCAGCCTCCAGGCGGTCCTCCATGCCCGTGGCCAGGATCGTCACCTTCGCATCCTCGCCCAGGGTGTCATCCGTAGCCGTACCCCAGATCACATCGATATTCGGATCCAGCTGGTCGAAGAAATCGTCAATCTCCTGCAGCTCACGCACGAAGATCGGATGCTCGTCGCTGGCGTAGATGTTAAAGAGGATACGCTTGGCCTTGCCGATGTCGTTGCCATAGATCAGCGGCGAGTCGAGCGCATTGAGGATAGCCTCCTCCACGCGGTGTTCGCCGCTGGCACGCCCCATCGCCATGATGGCGCCGCCGCCGTCCTTGATCGTTGTCTCCACATCGCGGAAGTCACTCTTGATACCCCCGTCGCTGGGCAGGGTGATCAGTTCCGAGATACCCTTCACGGCATCCATCAGGATATTGTCAGCCCTCACGAAAGCCTCCTTCACGGAGAGGTCGGAATCAGCATACACGTCGCACAGCCGTTCGTTGTTCACGATCAGCAGCGCATCCACGTTCTTGCGCATCTCTTCCACACCTTTCAGCGCCTTGATGATCTTCCGTTTCTTCTCGAAGTTGAATGGAATCGTCACCACGCCCACCGTCAGGATACCCATATCCTTGGCCACGCCGGCCACCACGGGTGCAGCACCGGTACCCGTACCGCCGCCCATGCCGGCCGTCACGAACACCATCTTCGTGCCGTCGGAGAGCAGCTTCACGAAGTCGTTGACGTTCGACTCTGCCTCAGAGCGTCCCTGCTCCGGATTGCCACCAGCGCCAAGGCCCTCGCCCAGCTGTATCTTCACAGGCACGGGCGACCTCGACAGCGACTGGCTATCCGTATTACAAACCGCATAAGTCACGCCCTCTACGCGTTCCTTATACATATTAGCCACGGCATTGCAGCCGCCACCACCGACGCCGACCACCTTGATGATGTTCTGCATCTGGTCTTTCACCTCATTAAAAAACGGTATGATATCCTCTCCCATATTCAGCTGTTTCTATTTCGACTGCAAAGTTAGCAAACATTTTCCACATCTCCAAATCTCCACAAGGCTTGCGACGAAAAAAAAGAGGCACGCCTGGAAAAGCGTACCCCCTCTCTTGCCGTTGAATATCATCCGCGTTCTTGTGGTCCCCGATGGCCTCTCTCACGGCGTTGCTGCATATCGGCCTTATACTTTTCATACTGCTCTTTTGTCATGATCTTCTGCAGTTCGGCATCGTAGGCCTTCATCGTCTCGGCCATCTCCTTGCGATGCTCCTCACGGTCACCCTTCGGCGGTTCAGGGCGCTCCCCCTCCATATCGGACTTCGGAGGTTCTGGGCGTTGTCCCCGCATGCCGTGAGGACCGTGGTGCCCGTGATGTCCGTGATGACGAGGGCGCATCTTGTCGGCATACTCCGTGTTCAGCTCCAGCAGCTTCTTGGCCTGCTTGTTGTTCAGCTGGTAGTCCTCCACCATTCTGTCCGTGCGGTGCTTCACCATCTCCTGCTTGCGGTTGTTGTCTACTGACGGCTTGTTGCTGTCCTTGTCCTGTGCGACGGCTGCCGTGCTTACCATGACGGCTGCCAAGAGTGTCATAATCATCTGTTTCATCATCATCATTTTGTTTTTTAATTGTGATACATTATTGTGAATTATCTCTTGCGTTGCAACTGTCTCTTTGACGTTTCGTCATCCGCAACGTTTAATCCACTCCCCTGCCCTTTCAGCCAACTGCCCGATTCCTTCAGCGAATCCAGCTTTTCTGCAAGGAATCACTGATCACCCCCGTGAATGAGCACTGGACGACAGAACAGACCAACTTCAGCCAGATGCTCTGGCTCAAGAATCATATCCATTAACCCGGTGCATGTAACTTTGACCCTACACTATATAGACTCGTGTAAGAAAAAAGAAAATATAGTTTGGTCGTTTGAAAAGAAAGTCGTATATTTGCAGCGGATTTTCATTTCTCGACAAGATGGGTATATATATTAATAAAGGTAATATAGGGTTTCGCCAGGCTCGCAACAGTGAGTATGTTGACAAGTCTGGGCTGATAGGCATAGTGAATAAGACGCTCTTCACTAGACAGAAATTCACCTGCGTAACACGTAGTCGTCGTTTTGGAAAGTCAATGGCTGCGGAAATGCTGTCGGCCTATTACGACCATTCATGTGACTCTCGCCAACTCTTTGCCGACCTGCAGATAACTTCAGACCCCACATTCGAGGAACATCTGAACAAATATCCTGTTATCTATGTCGACATGACATCATTTATTACCCGGTTCAAGGATGACGCCATCATTCAGCATATTCAGGACGAACTGAAAGCAGATATACAGACTGCATATCCGCAGATTGCACTGCGTAATGGTGATGATTTCATGGCCTTCTTGCAGCGCATATCCATCGAGACGGGGGAACATTTTGTATTCATCATCGACGAATGGGATGCCATCTGCCGTGAATTCGCTGCAAAGAAACCTGAGGTAATGGAGGATTACCTGAATCTATTGCGCCGTATGTTCAAGGACGTGTCGGGTATGGAGGTTTTTGCTGCTGTCTACATGACTGGTATATTGCCCATCAAGAAATTCAAGACGCAGTCGGCACTGAACAACTTCTTAGAGTACTCCATGGTGGAGCCTCGCAGCATGGGAAGTTTTTTCGGATTTACTAAAGACGAAGTAAGGATGCTGGCCGAACGTTATGGCGTAGATTTTGACGAACTTGAAGCCTGGTACGACGGTTATCAAATTGGTGATGAGATGTCTATGTTTAATCCTAACTCCGTCATGCAGGCAGTCATGGTAAAACGCTGTCGTAGCTATTGGGCATCGACTGGTGCTTACGAAGCGATTGCCGGCTATATCAGGATGAATTTCGACGGATTAAAAGACGACATACTCATATTGCTGAGTGGTGGTCGAGTAAAAGTGAACACCACCAAATTCCAGAACGATATGACTCTTATCCAGAGTAAAGACGACGTGTTGACGGTGTTGATACATCTGGGCTATCTATCTTTCAACTGGCGCAAGAACGAGTGTTACGTACCCAACTACGAAGTGGCTGGAGAATTGTCGAATGCCGTAGAGGATACCGGTTGGGAACATGTGGTCAAGGCATTGAGGCAATCTGAGAAACTTCTTCAGGCTACGCTCGATGGCAACGAGGAAGCAGTAGCGCAAGGCGTAGATGCAACCCACGACGAGAATACCAGCATTCTTTCGTATAACGATGAGAATTCATTGGCTTGTGTGTTGAGTATCGCATACTACTATGCCAAGAACTACTACGTGATGCATCGTGAGCTTTCCACTGGTAAGGGCTTTGCCGATCTAGTGCTGATTCCTCGAAAGCATGTGGATTCACCAGCCATCGTGCTTGAACTGAAATACAATCAGGATGCCGATTCGGCTATCGCCCAGATTAAACGCAAGCAGTATCCTGCCAAAGTGGCTGAATATACAGATAATCTTCTGCTTGTTGGCATTAACTACGATAAGCAACAGAAAACTCACACCTGCCGCATAGAGAAATACTAATAGAAAGGGATTAGTATACATTCGTCAGATAGACGACCAGCGTCTTAAATTAGACCCATTGAGGACAAAACAGGTGTTCGGCAGTCTGTTAAGCGGTCCAGATCTGCACTGACGGGCTGCGTGGCATACACCTGACTAGCGAGATAGACGACCAGCGTCTTAACCAAGCAAACAGGAAAATCTTACAAGAAACCCTGCCAGTATGGTCATTCTTGTGTACAATTGTACATTTTTCCATCTGTTTGCACGAAACCACCTATACTATTTTTTATAATATAGCTACCTTTGCAGCGTGTGATTGAAAAATCAACAACCTCTGTCCCCGAGATGTGAAACCTTAGTGCTATCTGACAATGATATTATTTTAATTATAATATTTAAATTAAAACAAAGTAATTATGAAACGAAACTTACTTAAATTCGCACTATGTGCAATGGCCCTGCTGCCATGGGAGCGTGGGCGGGAAACGCTTATTAGTTACACCTTTACAGCAGAGGATGCATCCAGTTATGGAAACGTTGATGGCGCAACAAATGCATGGGTAAATTCCCAAGGCAGTGCGATAGGTGGAACCGTCTCTTTTTTTTGGAAGAAAGGCGAGGGTTATTGCCGAGATGCCAATGGCAGCAAGGCTTATACTTTTGCCAGCGGTAGGGCAACACCTTCTATCAAATTTGTGATGGCATTACAGTTATGTTCCAAATTCTGAGAGTCATAATCCACGAAAAGGTGGGTTTAATGTATGAAGTTTACTCGGCAGTACGGACAATGATCGTTTTGGGCCAAATTTTGAAAGTTGTATCGTTTTGTACTGTCTTTTTTGCAAAAGCCGTATGTTTTTCTTAATCTCTGCCCAAAAACAAGCAAATTTTGCTCTTTTATAGCGATTATGAAAGGTTTGAGTGTGGCGGGGGCGCTATCCCATTATGCAGGTACTTGTTACATCGGGGCTATTTACTGGATACATAGACCAAGTAAGAGATTTGAGAATTTTATAAATTTTACACCATTTCATATAATTCTTTAATAATCAGTATGTTAATATGAGTGTAAGATAGTTGTAATCTTACACTTTTTGATGTAAAAATGAGAGATTTCTTGTAAAAGTATTGCATTTTGCCATTTGTCATGTATCTTTACATCCATTAAAACACCAAACTAAGATATGAAGATGACAATCATCAACAACAAAGGATCGGTCTTTAAGGTAGAAGGGATATGATATCTAAAAGTAAAACAACTTGTTTTACCATCATTAAGATGGCTTCAAAGAATGAATAACATGCCTTTAAAAAGATAAAACAAGTTGTTTTACTTTCACAATTATTCCGTAGGGAACTTACCGACATACTTCATCTCGCGGAGGATGCGGGACTGGCGTTTGAGCATGTAGGCGAAGGGTGACTTGCAAATGACAACAAAAAATCCCCCGCTTCCTGCATAAAAACATGGAGGCGGGCGATTTGGTTTCTACTAATAACTTAGATCTTTACTTCGAGTCAGCCTCGGCCTGCTTGGTCTCGGGGGCATCCTCACCATAGTAATTGTAGTAGGCGTTGTAGCGGTTGTAGCCCCAGTTGCTGTTCAGACGGTCGGGGTCGAGCTCCTTGGCCTTGTCGTAGTACTTGATGGCCTCCTGATAGAGAGCCTTCTTCTGGGCGGGATCCTCGGTGTTCTGAGCGGTGATGCTGATGGCAGTACCGGCATAAGTCTGGATGGCGGGGTTGTCAGCCTTCAGCTCAGCAGCCTTCTTCAGATACTTGGCAGCCTCGGCGGGATTGTCGTTGAGCATGCCGAGACCCTTGTCGGCGAGGGCCACGAAGTTGTTGGGGTTGGCAGCGAGGGCGTCGTCGAGCACCTTGTCGGCAGCAGCCTTGTCACCAGTGGCAGAGAGCATGTTGTAGAGCTTCTCCATCACGCCGTCGGTCTTGTGCTCGGCATAGATGTCGCGCAGCTGGCCGACGTACTTCACGGAGTCCTCCTTGGTCTTCAGTTCGCTGCCGAGGATCTCGAGCTTCAGGTTCAGGCAGCCTTCGTACTCAGCGCTGTCCTTCATAGCGACGTCGCAGAGCTGGATGGCCTTGTCCATGTCCTTGTCCTGATAGGCGAAGACGGCTGCGAAACGTGCCACCTGTCCGAAGAAAGGCTTCTGCTGCTCACGGTCGCAGGCCTTGAAGAGGGGTGCACTGTCGCTCTCGACGAAGAGTGTCCAGTACTTGCGGGCATTGGCGTTGTCCTGCTTCTGAACAGCCTCCTGACCGGCGTTGACGAGCTGGTTGCGGGGACCCATCCAGAGGCGCTGGGCGTTCTTGTCGGCGAACTTCGGGGCTACCTTGCCCTTCTCGTTGGGCTGCTGGTCGTACTTGTCGCACTCGATGGCGTTGACAATGGCATTGTAGGCCGAAGTGGTCATCAGCTCGTTGTCGACGGGCTTCTCTTCCTTACCCATCTGCTGGGCGAGCTGGTTCTCGGTTACGATCGTGCTCTGCTTGTTGAAGGCGTCATAGGCCAGGTCGACGAGCATGTTGTAGGCTGCGGCCTTCTCCTGATCGTTGGCCAGCTGGTCGAGAGAGTTCTTCACCAGAGTCTCTGCCTCGGCATAACCCAGGCCTTTGAAACTCTTCTTAAGCGCCTTGAAGGCGTCGCTGTCACCGGCAAAGGCCGTAGCGCTGGCTACAACCATCATTGCCATCATCATGATTTTTTTCATAATTGTTTGGATTTGTTAGAAATGTTATTGTTCGTTGTTATTATTCTCTGTATCGGATGTCTCGGGGGCCTCGACGGTCTCGATGGTGGCGTCGGCGGGAATCTCTTCGTTGAGCACCTCGGCCTCCTCAAATTCTTCCTCTTCCTCAGAGTGCTGCACCTTGCAGACGCTGGCGATGGTGTCGTTCTTCTTGGTGAGGTTGATGAGGCGGACTCCCTGCGTGGCACGACCCATGATGCGGACATCGGCCACCTTCAGGCGGATGAGGATGCCGGACTTGTTGATGATCATCAGGTCGTTCTCATCGGTAACCACCTTGATGGCTACCAGACGGCCGGTCTTCTCGGTGATGGCGAGGGTCTTCACGCCCTTCGCACCACGGGCGGTCTTACGGTAGTCCTCCACCTCGGAGCGCTTGCCGTAGCCGTTCTCTGAAACGACCATGATGGTTTCCACGTTCGGATCGTTGACGCAGACCATGCCTACGACTTCATCGTCGCCGCCGTCGAGGCGCATGCCAATAACACCAGTAGAGACACGGCCCATCGTGCGAACATCGTTCTCGTCGAAGCGGACAGCACGACCGTTGCGGTTAGCGAGCAGGATCTCGTTCTTGCCATTGGTGAGACGGACGCCTACCACCTCGTCGCCCTCGTTGATGTTGATGGCGATGACGCCAGCAGCGCGTACATTCTTATAAGCATCGAGGCGGGTCTTCTTGATGATACCCTGCTTGGTGGCGAACATCACGTAGTGGGACTTCAGGAACTCCTCGTCGTTGAAGTTCTTGATGCGCAGCACGGCGTTGATGGAGTCGTCGGGATCGATGTTGAGCATGTTCTGGATGGCACGGCCCTTCGAGTTCTTGTCGCCCTCGGGGATCTCGTAGCACTTCTGCCAGTAGCAGCGGCCCTTCTGAGTGAAGAAGAGCAGCGTGTTGTGCATCGTGGCGGGATAGATATACTCGGTGAAGTCGTTGTCGCGATGACGGGCGGCCTTCGCACCGACGCCTCCCCTGCCTTGCTCGTGGAAGTCAGCCAGCGGCGTGCGCTTGATGTAGCCCATGTGGGAGATGGTGATGACCACGGGATCGTCGGGATAGAAGTCCTCGGCGTTGAATTCGTGGTCGAAGGGGATGATCTCCGTGCGACGCTCGTCGCCGTACTTCTCCTTCACCTCCAGCAGATCGTTCTTCATCACCTGCTTGCAGCGCTCGGGGTTGTCGAGGATCTCCTGCAAGTCGGCAATAAGCTTCATGAGGTCATCGTACTCCTGGTGGAGCTGATCGACACGCAGGCCTGTCAACTGTGACAGACGCATGTCGACGATGGCCTTCGACTGGATCTCGTCGAGCTCGAAGCGCTTCTCGAGGTTGCGCTGAGCGTCAGAAGGTGTCTGGCTGTTGCGGATGATGCGCACCACCTCGTCGATATTGTTCACGGCGATGATCAATCCTTCGAGGATGTGGGCACGCTCCTGGGCCTTGCGCAGGTCGTACTGCGTGCGGCGGATGGTGACATCGTGACGGTGCTCGACGAAGTACTTGACGCATTCCTTCAAGGTGAGCAGACGTGGACGGCCCTTCACCAGAGCGATGTTATTCACTGAGAATGAGCTCTGTAGGGCGGTCATCTTAAAGAGCTTGTTCAGGAGCACGTTGGCGTTGGCATCGCGCTTACAGTCAACGACGATACGCATGCCCTGACGACCTGACTCATCGTTAACGTTGGCCACGCCCTCAATCTTATGCTGGTTAGCGAGGTCGGCAATATAGGCTACGAGATCAGCCTTGTTGACACCGTAGGGAATCTCGGTGACGACGATCTTGTCGTGCGTCTCACCACTCTCAATCTCAGCCTTGGCACGCATCACAATACGGCCACGGCCTGTCTCGTAAGCATCGCGCACACCCGAGAGACCATAGATGTATGCACCCGTGGGAAAGTCGGGACCGGGGATATACTGCATCAGCCCGTCGGTGTCGATGTCGGGGTTGTCGATATAGGCACAGCAGCCGTCGATCACCTCACCCAGGTTGTGGGTAGGCATGTTCGTGGCCATACCTACGGCGATACCGTTACCACCATTGACGAGCAGATTGGGAATCTTCGTCGGCATGACGGTGGGCTCCATAAGTGAGTCATCGAAGTTGGGGGTCATGTCGACGGTCTCCTTGTCGAGGTCGTCCATGATGTGCTCACCCATCTTTGAGAGTCGGCACTCGGTGTATCGCATGGCAGCTGGAGAGTCGCCGTCGATAGAACCGAAGTTACCCTGTCCGTCGACGAGGGTGTAACGCATATTCCACTCCTGCGCCATACGTACGAGGGCGCCATAGACGGAACCGTCGCCATGAGGATGGTACTTACCGAGCACCTCACCTACGACGCGCGCACATTTTTTATAAGGTTGTGTAGATACGTTGTTAATGCCCATCATGCCGTAGAGGATACGGCGGTGTACGGGTTTGAATCCGTCGCGGACATCGGGAAGGGCACGTGCCACAATGACTGACATGGAGTAGTCGATGTAGCTGGACTTCATTTCCTCCTCGATGTTGATTCTAATGATTCTGTCGTTGTCGAATGTTTGATCCATTATAATGTTGTTATTACGTTATTTCGCTATGACGTCGAACACCTCATTTTGAGGGCGATTTCGTGTTTAAGGCACTTTTTAAGCCCGCTGACGCGTTTTTAACCGTGCAAAGGTAGGCATTTTTTTTGTTCTGACCAAACTTTTTAATCTTTTTAAAAGCTTTTGCCAGACTTTTTTGCAGGGTTTGCCTTACTTTTTTTCCGAAAAATGGCATGATGTTTGCAGGAAATGTTGTAACTTTGCACAAAAATAGATAAAAACGTAAATTAGATGACGAGTCAATTTTCGCCAAAAGTATCAGAGATACTCGCTTTCTCCCGTGAAGAGGCAGCACGTCTGGCCAGCCGAAGCGTGGGTCCGGAGCATCTGCTCTTAGGCATCTTGCGCTCGAACGACGGACCCGTGGTGGACCTGTTCCAGCGGCTGAACCTGAACCTGCAGTCTGTCAAGACCGAACTTGAACAGCGTGTCAGGGAGGACGAACTCGGCATGCCCATTCATACCACCGACCTGGTGCTCAACGAGAAGGCAAGCAACATCCTGAAGCTGGCCGTGTTGGAGGCCCGAATCCAACGATCAAACAAAGTAGACGAACAACACCTGCTGCTGGCGATACTGCACGATCTCGCCAACAATGGGGCCAAACAAGTATTAGAATTGAACAACATGAACTACGAAGACGCTATGGCCATGCTCTATGCGCCTAAAAATAATGGTATCAGAAACGGTATCGGCCTGCCCGACGAGGATGAGGAGGAATATGAGGAGACCTCTAATGCCTCAGGAAACTCCGGAAGCTCCAGATCCTCCGGCACAACAACAACCACCGCCCAAAAGAAACCCGCCTCGAAGACGCCTGTGCTCGACACCTTCGGCACAGACCTCACCCATGCTGCCGCTGAAGGCCGGCTCGATCCCTGCGTGGGGCGCGAGAAGGAGATACAGCGCATCATTGAGATCCTCGGCCGAAGGAAGAAGAACAATCCTATCTTAATAGGTGAGCCCGGTGTAGGTAAGAGTGCCATCGTCGAAGGACTGGCACAGCTCATCACCAACCATCATACGTCGCCGATGCTCTTCGGCAAGCGCATCTACACCCTCGACATGACGGGTGTGGTGGCCGGCACGAAGTATCGTGGACAGTTCGAAGAGCGCCTGAAAGCCCTGATGAAGGAACTGGAGGCCAATCCCGACGTGATTGTGTTCATCGACGAGATCCACACCATCATCGGCGCAGGTTCGACACCTGGTTCGATGGATGCCGCGAACATCATGAAACCAGCCCTGGCACGAGGCACCATCCAATGTATCGGTGCCACGACACTCGACGAATACCGCAATTCCATCGAGAAGGACGGTGCACTGGAGCGTCGTTTCCAGAAAGTGCAGGTGGAGCCGACGACAAACGAGGAGACGCTGCAGATCCTGCGGAACATTAAGGACCGCTATGAGCACCATCACCATGTGACATATACTGACGAAGCATTGGCGGCTTGTGTCAAATTGACAGGCCGCTATGTCACAGACCGCTTCATGCCCGACAAGGCCATCGACGCTCTCGACGAGACGGGCTCACGCGTGCATCTCGGCAAAACCCGGATACCGCCTGAGATAGCGGAGAAGGAGAAGGAAATAGCCGACTTGAAGGAGAAGAAGCAGCTGGCGGTGAAGAACCAGAACTTCGAGCTGGCTGCCAGCTATCGTGACCGTCAGACCGTGGTGGAAACGGAGTTGAAGATTCTCAACGAGCGCTGGAGTTCCGGCGAGGGTGAGGAGCGGCAGGTGGTCGATGCCGAACAGGTGGCAGAAGTCGTGTCGATGATGACTGGTGTGCCTGTCCAGCGGATGGCCGAACAGGAGGGTGTCCGTCTGAAAGGTATGGCTGTCTCGCTGAAGAATGCCGTCATCGCCCAGGATGCCGCCATCGACAAGATGGTGAAGGCTATCCAGCGCAACCGTGTCGGACTGAAAGACCCCAACCACCCCATCGGCGTGTTTATGTTCCTCGGTCCTACGGGTGTGGGCAAGACTTATCTCGCCAAGAAGTTAGCAGAGTTTATGTTCGGCAGTGCCGATGCGCTGATCCGTATCGACATGAGTGAATACACAGAGAGTTTCAACACCTCGAGACTCATCGGTGCACCTCCGGGATACGTGGGCTATGAGGAAGGCGGACAACTGACGGAGCGCGTGCGCCGTCACCCCTACTCCATCGTGCTGCTCGACGAGATTGAGAAGGCTCACGGGAATGTCTTTAATCTGCTCCTGCAGGTGCTTGACGAGGGACGACTGACGGACGGCAACGGCCGCTTCGTAGACTTCCGCAACACGGTGATCATCATGACCTCGAATGCCGGTACACGACAGTTGAAGGATTTCGGCCGAGGCGTGGGATTCAGTGCCGGCAGTACGAGTGCCCTTGCCCTTAACGAACAGGACAAGCAGCACGCCAGGGATATCGTGCAGAAGGCCCTTTCGAAACAGTTCTCGCCGGAGTTCCTGAACCGTCTCGACGAGATTATCACCTTCGACCAGCTCGACCTGGAAGCCATCAAGCGCATCATCGACGTGGAATTGAAGGGACTCTACCAGCGCATTGAGCAGATCGGCTACAAGATCGATCTGTCGGAAGAAGCGAAGGAGTTTGTGGCGACGAAGGGCTACGACGTGCAATTCGGTGCCCGTCCGCTGAAGCGCGCCATACAGAATTATATCGAGGATGGCATCAGCGACCTGATTGTCAATGGCAACCTGCCGCTCGGCTCGGTCATCCACATCACACTCAAGGAAAACAAGAATGAGTTAGCATTTTGCTAACTCATTCTTGTTATAAAGACTCACATTCTTTCAGCCAGAGGGCATACGAGGCATCGCTCGGCATACGCCAGTCGCCACGCGGCGAGAGACTCACGCTACCCACCTTCGGACCGTCGGGCATGCAGGAGCGCTTGAACTGCTGGGTGAAGAAACGTCGGCAGAACACCGTCAGCCATTTCTTGATCGTCGCCTCGTCGTAGAGGGCACCACGGCCTTCGACCGGAGATGCCGTACAGAAGGCTTTCTTCGCCAGCATAAAGATCTTCGACGGCGAGAAGCCGTAGCGCATGAAGTAGTAGATGAAGAAGTCATGCAACTCATAGGGACCCACGAGGTCTTCAGTCTTTTGTTTGATCATGCCGTTCTCGTCGGCGGGAATCAGTTCAGGTGATATAGGCGTATCTACGATGTCGAGCAGCGTCTCGGTAGCCATCTCTTCTGAGACGTACTTCACCAAATGGCGGATGAGCGTCTTGGGCACGCCGGCATTCACGCCGTACATCGACATGTGGTCGCCGTTGTACGTGGCCCAGCCTAAGGCGAGTTCCGAGAGGTCGCCTGTACCCACGACGATGGCGTTCTCCTTGTTCGCCACGTCCATCAGGATCTGCGTCCGTTCGCGGGCCTGGGCATTCTCATAGGTGATATCGTGCTGCTTAGGATTGTGGCCGATGTCCTCGAAGTGCTGGGTGACGGCCTTCGCGATGGATATCTCGCGGATGGTCACACCGAGTATCTCCATCAGCTTCACGGCGTTGTTGTGCGTACGGTCGGTCGTTCCGAATCCGGGCATCGTGATGCCGATGATGCCCTTGCGGTCGATGCCGAGTTTGTCGAAAGCCTTTACGGTCACGAGCAAGGCAAGCGTGGAGTCGAGACCGCCACTGATGCCGATGACAGCCTTCTGGGCGTTGATGTGATAGAGGCGCTTGGAAAGGCCTGCCACCTGGATGTTCAGGATTTCCTCACAGCTGTCTGCCATATTCTCTGTCTTGGGGATGAAGGGGTGCGGGTCAATCTCCCGCAGCAGCTCGAACTCCTTCGGCGCCACGGCTTTGCACACGTTCTCATGAGCGTGGGAATGGCGCTGGGCATTGATGAACGTCGTGTTCACCCGTCGCTCCGCACGCAACTTCTCCACGTCAATCTGGTTCACCTGCAGCTGTGGCTGGAAAGAGAACCGCGAGCCCTCCGTAATCAGATGGCCATTTTCGAAGATCATGGCATTGCCGCCGTAGACCGTGTCCTGCGACGACTCACCGAAGCCGCAGCTGGCATACACATAGCCGCTGATGGTTCGGGCACTCTGCTGGGCGAGCAAGGATTTCAGATAGGCATGCTTGCCGATCAACTCGTCGCTGGCTGAGAGGTTCAGGATGATGTCGGCACCTGCAAGGGCAAGGTTGTTGCTCGGCGGGATAGGCGCCCACACGTCCTCACATATCTCACAGCCAAACTTCACACCGTCGGCCGTCACGAAGAGCTGTGGCTCGGGGGTGACGTGTACGGGACTCCCAGCGAAGTAGATGTCCGTCGGATTCAGGTCCTGGGCGGAGGCGAACCAACGCTTCTCGTAGAACTCGCCATAGTTCGGCAGATAGGTCTTCGGCACGATGCCAAGCAGCTGTCCGGCCTGGATGACGGCGGCACAGTTGTAGAGCAGGCCGTTGATCACCACGGGGAGTCCGACCACCGTGATGATGTCGAGCTTGCGGGTGAAGTCGAGCAGCACCATCACGCCCTGCTCGGCACGGTCCAGGAGGGCCTGCTGCTTGAAGAGGTCCTGACAGGAATATCCCGTCAGACACAACTCGGGCAGCACCATCATCTCCACACCCCGGCCCTCGGCCTGAGCGATCAGACTCTCTATCTCTTGCACGTTGTACGCTACGTCAGCCACTTTCGTTGCAGGAACGGCAGCTGCCACTTTCACAAATCCGTATTTCATAACTTTATCTTTTGGACGTCGTTTTCAATCAAAGTATAGATGAGCGCAGGCTGTTCGAAGAAGTCGTTCTCACGGAAGGCGTGGAGCTTGTAGAACTTTACCGTGTCCACGTTCAGCTGCGCGTTTATGGTCGGCTTCAGCAGGAACGTCTTGTCGCGCTTGTAGGCGATGAGCTGCACGCAGCAATGCTCAAGGGAATTCAGATCCTCACGGCCGAACTCCTCGATGAATTCCTTCGTGTTCGGCTCCAGCTCTCCTTCTGCGCGCAGCGTCCACGCGTTGTTCTCGCCTGTCATGTAGACATAGCGCAGATAGTAGTTCGAGTCGTTCACGAGATAGCTCTCGAATCGCGTCTGCGTCAGTTCCTTCATATCCATCGGCACGAAGGCGAGATAGGCACTCAGCCGCTCCCCGCCCTTACGTTCCACAGGCTTTGCCTTGAAGGTGACGGGTTTGTCTTCGGGTTCTGGTTCCTCGTCAGAGGTTTTAGGCTGTACGGTCTTCGCCGCCGAGGCCTTCACTTCCACCATGTGTCCCGTGCCGTAGTCTTCATCTCCCACGACCACAACCTTGTTCATGAGCATGGGCACCTGGAATCCGTCTTCGTCCTCCACGAGCACGATGTTCTTTCCCTGGAATCCGGCCACGCGGCCACCGCCTGTCTCATTCAGGAATCTCACTTGATCACCTATTTTCATCTCTTTCGTTTCTTTTTCTGGGGACAAAGGTAAATAAAATTGCCCGAACCACCAAAGATTCGGGCAATTTTATTTTATGAAGGGCTGTTTTTCAGTCGAGTCCGAATAGGATTTTAAGGCCACCGTCAACACCAGAGAAGCCCATGAAGGCCAGCGAAAGAAGACCGGCGGAGAGCATCACGATGGCCATACCCTGCATACCCTTGGGAATCTTTACAAGCTCGAGTTGTTCACGCATGCCGGCAAAGACGGTCAGCGCCACTCCGAAGCCGATGGCT
Organism: Prevotella sp.; assembly: GCA_017474845.1. Classification (GTDB taxonomy): domain Bacteria; phylum Bacteroidota; class Bacteroidia; order Bacteroidales; family Bacteroidaceae; genus Prevotella. The sequence continues at coordinate 16,112 of JAFVGS010000020.1, read as the reverse complement.
GTAGAGAAGGCGTAGACAACTGACTGCAAGAGGTTGTAGTCCTTCTGGATGCAGAGGATGGCTACACCAAGCACAGCACAGTTGGTCGTGATCAGCGGCAGGAAGATGCCAAGGGCTTGATAAAGGGCTGGCGACACCTTCTTCAGCACAATCTCCACCATCTGCACCAGCGAGGCGATGACGAGGATGAAGGCGATGGTCTGAAGGTATTGCAGGCCGAAGGCGTCAAGCACATATTTCTGAACGAGCCAGGTGACGATGGTGGCGAGCGTCAGCACGAAGGCGACGGCAGCCGACATACCCAGTGAAGTGTCAATTTTCTTCGATACGCCAAGGAACGGACAGATGCCAAGGAACTGTGCCAACACGATGTTGTTCACAAAAATGGCGCTAATGAAAATCAAAACGTATTCCATAATTTTCGTTATTTCGTTATGACGTTATTACGACTAATTACGTAACTTGTTTACGATCGCGATGAGGAAGCCGAGGGTGATGAAGGCACCCGGTGGCAAAACGAAGAGCAGGATGTTGTAGGTCTCTGGCAGGAGCGTCAGTCCGAAGATAGAGCCGTTGCCGAGGAGTTCACGACAGATGCCTAAGAGAGTCAGTCCGAGGGTGAAGCCGAGACCGATACCGATGCCGTCGAAGAGCGATGCCACAGGCGACTGCTTGGAGGCAAAGCCCTCAGCACGTCCAAGGATGACACAGTTTACAACGATCAGCGGGATGAACAGTCCGAGGGCCGCGTCGATATCAGGCAGGAAGGCCTTGATGACTAACTGCAGGATGGTGACAAAGGCGGCGATGACGACGATGAACACTGGGATGCGCACTTTGTCGGGGGTGACGGACTTCAGACAGGAGATCACAACGTTGGTGCAGATGAGCACCGCCATCGTGGCAAGGCCCATCGACATACCGTTCAAGGCAGAAGTGGTTGTGGCCAGCGTAGGACACATACCAAGCATCAAGACGAACGTGGGGTTCTCCTTGACGATGCCATTCTTGATAATACTGATATAACTCATATATTTTATTTCTCTTGTTTAGTGGCGCCCGTCTCGCCGTCGGGGGCGGGAGTGGACTTATAGGCAGAATAAGCACTGTTTACAGCGAGGAGGAAAGCTCGGCTGGTGATGGTAGAGGCCGTGATGGCATCCACCTGCCCGCCATCCTTCGAGACGGTCAGAGGTTCTGCGGGCGACTTGCCGATGATGTCGCCTTTCTCGCCCTTCTGGAACCAACGGTCGGCCTTGGCCCCGAGACCTGGTGTCTCAGCATGTTCGAGCAGCGTATAGCCGAGGATCTTGCCGTCTGGATCGAAGCCCACAAGCACTTTCAGGTCGCCACCGAAACCGCCGGTGGTGCTCTGAACGGCAGCGCCGAGATCTTGGCCCTGGGCGTCTTGCACATGATATAACAGATAGATGAGTTCCTTGCCCTTGGCATCGTTCTGACGGACTGTATCGGTCTTGGCCACTTTAAGGTCAGAGACACACATTACCGTCTTGATGCCGTCGGCGAGGGCTTTTGCCTTCTGGTCGTTGATGGGACCTTCGGTCAGGTGGTTCACGTAAGCGAGGATGCCACCCATGATGACTGCCACTCCTGTGAGCACCAGCACCATATTCGTCAATGTAGATTCGAGTTTCTTCATAATGTCATTTACGATTTGGCAGGCACTTCGCCGAAGCGCTTGGGTTTCACATAATTGTTGATGAGCGGCGTGAACGCATTCATAATGAGGATGGCGAACGACATACCTTCTGGATAGGCACCCCAGTTACGGATGACGACGGTGAGGAAACCGATGGCAACGCCGTAAATAAGCTGGCCACGAGGCGTCATCGGCGAGGTGACATAGTCAGTAGCCATAAAGATCGCACCAAGCATCAGACCGCCGGAGAGGATGACTGAGACGGGATCGGCATAGGCAGAGTCGGCCAGATGGAGCAGGCCTGCGAATACGAATACCGTACCGATGATCGAGACGGGTATGTGCCACGTGATGATCTTCTTCCACAGCATGTAGGCCAGACCGATGAGTAGCGCTAAAGCACATATCTCACCCATTGCTCCGGCTCCATCGGGATGGTTGCCGAGGAAGAGGTCGAGCGAAGAGGGAAGCTGGTCGAGTACGGAGGCATCGCCCGACTTGATGGCCCACTTCATCAGAGCCAGCGGCGTGGCACCTGTCTCAGCATCGAGATAGCAACCGAGTTGTCCAACCTTAGGCCATGTGGTCATCTGTGCGGGAAAGGCCACGAGCAGGGCAGCACGGCCCACCAATGCGGGGTTGAAGAGATTGTTGCCGAGACCTCCGAAGGTCATCTTCGCCACACCGATGGCGAAGAGTGCACCGATGATGATGATCCAAATGGGGAGGTTCGACGGGAGATTGAATGCCAGGAGCAGACCCGTGAGGACGGCAGAACCGTCCATCACCGTATTGCGCTCCTGCTTCAGGATATACTTGCTGATAGCCCACTCAAAGAATACGCAGGCTGCCACACTCGTTGCCGTCACAATGACGGAACCCAGGCCGAAGAAGTAGAACGACACGAGCAGGGCGGGCATCAGGGCGATGATCACGCCGTACATGTTGCGTTCTACGGTATCTGTACCGTGGGCGTGTGGGGAAAGTGATACAATTAATTTACTCATATCTTATTTTTTAGCGGTTCTTGATCTGATGATGCCCATAACGGTAGATTTGCCCTGACGGATGTTGTCAAGCAGCGGACGGTGGGCGGGACAGGTGAACTGGCACGAGCCACACTCGATGCAGCTAACGATATCCTCATGTTCACAACGCTCCCAGTTCTTCACCTCAGAGAGTTTGGCGAGGAGATAAGGCTCCAGTCCCATCGGACAGACACCCACGCACTTCGCACAACGGATGCAGGGCTGGGGCTCCTTGCGACGGGCCTCATCGTCGGAGATGATTGTCACAGAATTGGTTCCCTTGCAGATGGGCACCTCGACGGATGTCAGGGCCTTACCCATCATCGGACCACCGGCCAGCAGTTTGTTGTCGCCCTCAGGCATACCGCCACAGGCGTCGATAAGATCCTTCATCGGGGTTCCCATACGGACGAGGAAGTTGCCTGGATTAGCCAGACGCTTACCGGTGACAGTAGTGTAACGCTCAAAGAGAGGCTTGTGCTTCATCACTGCCTCATAGACAGCGAAAGCTGTACCCACATTCTGTACGATGGCACCAACATTCACAGGAATGGCAGGCGGAGCAGGCACCTGACGCTTGATAACAGCATCAACGAGCTGTTTCTCACCACCCTGAGGATAGCGCTGCTTCAGGGGAACAACCTCAACGTGATACGTCGAAGCAGCACCAAACTTCTCGGCACACTTCTGCGTGAGGAGTTCGATGGCAGCGGGTTTGTTGGTCTCGATGCCGATGTAACCGGTCGTGACCTTGGCAGCCTTCATCAGAAGTTCGAGACCGATGAGGATCTCGTCGGCATGCTCCATCATCAGACGGAAGTCAGCGGTGATATAAGGCTCACACTCTACGGCATTGATAATCACACACTCGGCCTTGGCTGTGGGCGGAGGCGTGAGTTTGATGAAAGTGGGGAAACAGGCACCACCCATACCCACAACGCCGGCATTCTTAATGCGAGTGACGATCTCCTCGGGCGTGAGTTCCGGATGAGCCTCGACGGTTTCTAATTTGTCAGAGCGGTCGATGGTTTCTTCCCACTCATCGCCTTCTACATTAATAATAATCACGGGCTTGCGATAGCCTGTAGCGTCAATGGCGGTATCGATCTTGAACACCGTACCACTCACGGACGAGAAAATCGGGGCAGACACGAATCCGCCAGCCTCGGCAATCATCGTACCGACCTTCACTTTGTCGCCTTTCTGGACAACGGGCTTGGCGGGTGCTCCGATGTGCTGTGAGAGCGGGAAAATAGCCTGTTTGGGCAGGGCTGCCTTCTGTGTCACAGCCTCGTGAGTGAGCTTGTTCTCTTCGGGGTGGATACCACCTATACTAAAAGTCTTTACGTTCATGCTTGTGCCTCCTTTCTTGAGTTAGTTTCCGATTTCTCCGGAGTTTCCGGGCTTGCCGGAGCTTCCGGCTTTGGCTTGGGAGCGGGGAAGTTCACGGCAACGATGGCATGCTTCGGACATACCTTCTCGCACTTACGGCACAGACGGCACTTCGTGTGGTCGATGTAGGCCAGGTTGTTCTCGACGGTAATCGCCCCGAAAGAACACTCCTTCTCACACTTGCCACAACCGATACAGCTGACTTCGCAGGCCTTCATCGCGGCAGGACCCTTGTCCTTGTTCACGCAGGAGACGTAAACCCTCCTACCCTTCGGGCCCTTCTTACGGAGTTCGATGATGCCGCGCGGACATGCCTTCACACAGGCACCACAGGAGGTACACTTCTCTTCGTCGACCTCAGGGATACCTGTCTCAGGATTGACCTTGATGGCATCGAACTGACAGGCAGCCTCGCAGTCGCCACAACCCAGGCAGCCGAAGCCGCAGGCTGTCTCACCAGCACCACAGGCATGCATCGCAGCACAAGTGCGCAGTCCGGCATACTCTGCAATCTTTGCCCGATGCTCACAGGTGCCATTACATCTCACAACGGCCACCATCGGCTCGGAATTGGCAATCGCCATTCCTAACAGATCGGCCACCTTTCCCATGACCTCCGCACCACCGACCGGACAAGACAGTCCGTCGATGCTGCCGGCGTCAGCCCCTTTCACGAGGGCGTCGGCCATACCGCTACAGCCAGGGAATCCACATCCGCCACAGTTCGCACCTGGCAGCACCTCGCCGACCTGTGCAATGCGGGGATCTTCATAGACAGCAAACTTCTTGGAAGCGGCAAACAGCACGATAGCGGCTATCAGTCCGATGGCGCCCAAGACAATTACTGCAATCAAGATGAAATTCATAAAGCGTTATTTGTTTTAGTTTGTTATGATTATTCCAGATAGAATGTCAGCTGCCGGCGGATACCGTCTCGACAGAGGTAGAGTATAATATAATAAGGTATGAGGGCTGCCAGCCCGCAAAGGGCTGAGAGTCCTTCGTTGCCTGTCAGCAACAGCACCGTCACCAGCACTCCCACCAGCACCAGGAAGGGTACGCCGAAACCTAACAGTAGCGCCCGGCTTGCGACAGTACCCGAAGCAGATACCGTCACCTGCTGTCCCGTCGAGTAATCAGCTGTATCACGGCAGAAAACCTCAACAATCTTATCCTTCGATTCTGCCGCATGACAATGGCCAGCCACCTTGCAGCTGCCACATGCCGAAGCTTGAAGGATGCGCACCTTCACACATCCGTCAGCGACTGACTCTACGATTCCTGAATGACTTATTTTAGTATGCACCTTGCAAAGGTACGAAAAAAGAAGGAATCATAGGTCAGAAATTAAGTATTTTTTGCGAAAATAGTCGTAATCGTTTGCGAATAAAACCCTATTCCTCCCTGCTCGACGCAAGGAGAAACCTACGGGATTCGTCGATGTGGTACACCTCTTCCAGACGCGCCTTATACTGTTGTTTGGTGTAGTCCATCAGTCGGATCTCATAGTCACTGGTGATGGAGAAATACTGTACGAACTGTTCCCCGCCGAAGTCGACGATATCCTCGGGATCAAGATCATCTACGGCATACAGACACAGTTTGTCTACAGGCACATAGTCGTCGTCGAGCGAATAGAGCCAGAGGGAGTAGTGACCTTCCGACTCGTCGGCAGCCATGATCATGAGTCTTGCGCCCACACTCTCAGGCAAGGCTACGGCCTTCGGATGCTTACACTCGATGAGTTCCATATAAGAAACAATCTCGGGCGTGACATCCTTATAGGCAGGCAGGAAGTTGACATAGTCCTCGCTATAGCTGATGGGCAGCGCCTGGATCTCCAGACTGTCGTAGAAGAGCTTCAGGGGATTGTCTGACGCCTCGAGGTTCACGCCCTGCAGGGCCAGCTTCTCCTTGATCTCAAGGGCTTTGATACTATCCAGCTTATGTTGGAGTTCTTCGGGTGACATCCTCCGTCCGCCACATGCCGCTACCATCAGCGTGGCACACATCATGACGAGTAACTGTTTCATCGCTTCGGAATTATGATGATTACAAAGACACTTTCTTCTTCACGGCCTTGCTCTCGTTCTGCAGACGGTCGAGGGCCGTAACGGCATACACCCACTTCTGGGAACCTTTCTCATACGGCAGCTTAATGAACGGCTGCTGGGTGATAGCAATGATATTGGCGGGATTGTTGTAGTCCTGGTATTCACCCTTGCGGAAACGATAGACCACATACTTCTCGGCCTTGTCGTTCCAGTTGTTGCCCTTCGGAGCCGTCCAGAAGAGCACGTAGCCGTCTTTCGTCCAGACAGGTTTCATTTTTCTCACCTTCTTGGGCGGCCTATTGTCGATAAAGGGCATCGACGGCTGGAGGGCAGGATATTTCCAATAGACATTGCGCAGATTGCCGCCATAGTTGCCGATATTGTCGACAGCAGCCTTAGCATACCACAACACCGTACCCTGAACATTGGGCATCTGACGATGGAGCGCCATCTTGGCAGCCTGCTGGTGCACATGGGGATTCTTCAGGTCGCGCGCCCTGGCCGTACGCTCCACATCCTCGCCGATAATCAGCGGACGGGCAGAAGCATACTGGTTCCACCACTTGATGAGCGTTTCGTAGTCTGCTGCCTTGTTGCCAATCTCCCAATAGATCTGTGGCACGCAGTAGTCAAGCCAGCCGTTGTTCACCCACATCAGCACGTCGGCATAGAGGTCGTCGTAGTTCTGGGTTCCGCTGGTATTACTGCCCACATACGAGGTGCTCCTGTTGCGATAGATGCCGAAGGGCGAAATGCCCACCTTCACCCAGGGCTTCGTCTGATGGACCGTCTTATACACCTGTTCGATAAAGAGGTTCACATTATAACGACGCCAGTCTCCCTGGTTCTTGATACCATTGGAGCGCTCCCGGAACAGTTCGTCGTCAGGGATGGACTCTCCCTTGACGGGATAGGGATAGAAATAGTCGTCCATGTGCAGACCGTCTATGTCATAACGGCTGACGATATCCTTCACCACGGCACAGATATAGCCGCGATTCTCAGGGATGCCGGGGTTCAAGAGGAACATCCCGTCGTAGGCAAAGCAGTTCATGGGCTTGCTCACAGCGATATGACTGGCTGCCAACTGTTTCGTGCCCTTGGTCTTCGCACGATAGGGATTGATCCATGCGTGCAGTTCCATACCACGCTTATGACACTCGTCGACCATCCATTTCAAGGGATCCCAATAAGGAGATGGTGCCACGCCCTGCGTACCTGTCAGGAACCGGCTCCAGGGCTCTATCATACTCTCATAGAGGGCATCACACTCCGGACGCACCTGGAAGATGACGACGTTCACGCCATCTTTCTTCAACTCGTCGAGCTGATAGGTCAACGTCTGCTGCATTCGCTGTTTGCCCATTCCCTGGAACTGTCCGTTGACACATTGTATCCAGGCACCGCGCATCTCACGCTTCTGGGCTTCTGCCACGATGGCCATCATACAAGCCATCACCAATAAAACTATTTTCTTCATATCGTTAATCAAACAAATTCAGTTTATGCTTTCTGGCTTCCTCCAACGACAGGAGCTTATCCTGAGTCTGCTGGTAGTCGTCTCTCAGTTTCTGGTATTTCTCCGTCAGTTCCTGTTCCATTTGCTTGCCGTCGTTCATCAGCCGGGCAGCCACAAGTGCATTCTGCGAGGCATCCTTCATCCAGACGACAGAACCGCCATAGACAGGTGCTATCTTCAGGGCTACATGCAGCTCGCTGGTCGTAGCACCGCCGATCATGATGGGGATATCCATCCCGGCACGCTGCAGCTCACGGGCCACATTGACCATCTCCTCCAGGCTGGGCGTTATCAGACCGCTAAGACCGATGATGTCCACCTGTTCCTCCTTTGCCTTGCGCACGATCTGATCGGCAGGCACCATCACACCCATGTCGATGATCTCGTAGTTGTTGCACGACATCACCACACCGACGATGTTCTTGCCGATATCGTGTACGTCACCTTTCACGGTAGCCAACAGCACCTTTCCGGATTTTCCGGTGTTTCCGGTTCTTCCGGCCTCGATATAGGGTTGGAGTATGCTTACGGCCTGTTTCATCGTACGGGCGGTCTTCACCACCTGGGGCAGGAACATTTTTCCCTCGCCGAAGAGTTGTCCGACGGTGTTCATGCCTGCCATCAGCGGGCCTTCGATGATATTGACAGCCTTGGGATATTTCTCAAGCGCCTCCTTCAGGTCTTCTTCTAAATGGTCGCCGATACCCTTGACGAGTGCCTGCGAGAGACGTTCCTCTACAGAGAGATTCACCTCCCTGCTATCCGCAGGAGCAGAAATAGCCGCCTCCTCCTTCACCCCTTCACTTTCAGCATTTATCCTCTCAGCCAACTCAATCAGTCGCTCTGCAGCATCCTTCCGTCTGTTCAGGATGACATCCTCAATGATTTCAAGCTGCTCTTGAGGAATATCGTTGTATGTGACTTTCGATGAGGGATTTACAATGCCGAAGTCCATACCTTTCTGAATGGCGTGATAGAGGAATACGGCATGCATCGCCTCACGGATATAGTTGTTGCCGCGGAAGGAGAACGAGAGGTTGCTGATACCACCGCTGATATGGGCACCCGGCAGATTCTCGTGAATCCACGCCGTCGCCCTGATGAAGTCGGCGGCATAGGCATCATGCTCCTCCATACCTGTGGCCACAGCCAACACGTTTGGATCAAAGATGATGTCCTGCGGCAGCATCCCAACCCTTTCCGTCAGGAGCCTGTAAGCCCTTTGTGCTATCTCGATTCGACGCTCATAGCTCGTGGCCTGACCCTGCTCGTCGAAACACATCACGACCACAGCGGCACCCAACCGTTTCACATCCTGTGCATGGGCGATGAAACGCTCTTCGCCTTCCTTTAGCGAGATGGAGTTGACGATGGACTTACCCTGCACGCACTTCAGGCCAGCGACGATCACCTCCCAGTCTGAGGAGTCTATCATCACGGGCACCTTGGCAATATCGGGTTCTCCAGAGATACGATTGAGGAAATTCACCATCTCCGCCTTCGCATCGAGCAGACCGTCGTCCATGTTGATATCGATGACGAGGGCTCCGTCAGCCACCTGCTTGCGGGCGATACTCAAGGCCTCGTCGTAGCTTTTCTCCTTGATGAGGCGCAGGAACTTCCTGCTTCCTGCCACGTTACAGCGTTCGCCCACATTTACAAACTGGACCTCTGGCGTCACATTGAGCAGTTCCAGTCCGCTGAGCCACATGGTCTGAGGCTTCGTAACCGGAACGTGGGGTTTTTTACCGACAACCAACGGCCCATACAGCCTGATAAACTCATCCGTCGTACCACAACAGCCGCCGATAATGTTCACCAGTCCTTCGTCCACAAGTTCTCCCATCTTCGGAGCCATGCTTTCAGGTGTCTCGTCATAGAGTCCCATCGCATTAGGGAGTCCGGCATTGGGATAGCAGGTGATATAATAGGGAGCCTTGCGGGCCAGTTCACGCAGGTAGGGCTTCATCTGGTCGGCACCGAACGAGCAGTTCAGTCCTACGGAGAAGACGGGATAGCTGCTGATGCTGGCCAGGAAGGCATCGAGCGTCTGACCGCTCAAGGTGCGTCCTGCCAGGTCGCTGATGGTCACAGAGAGCATGATGGGCACTTCCTTGTCCCGCTCTTTCATGACCAGCATCGAGGCATCAATGGCACATTTCGCATTCAGCGTGTCGAAGATGGTCTCGATGAGCAGGGCGTCCACCCCACCCTCCATGAGGCCATCCATCTGTTCTATATAGGCGTTCAGCAACTCGTCGTAGGTCATCTCGCGGGCTGCGGGATTACTCACGTCGGGCGACATGGAGAGCGTCTTGTTGCAGGGCCCGATACTGCCGGCAACGAATCTCGGCTTTTCTGCCGTCGTGTATGCGTCAGCCATCCTGCGGGCGATACAGGCTCCTTCCAAAGCCATCGTCCAGGCATCTTCCTCTAAGTGATAGTCTGCCTGTGAGATACGCTGGCTGCTGAATGTGTTGGTCGTGATGATGTCGGCGCCGGCCTCCAGATAGCGGCGATGGATATCCTCGATCACCTCAGGACGGCTCAGGTTCAGTTCGTCGGTATTACCGACCTTCCCCATCACGGCACCCACCATCGTGCCCATCGCACCGTCGAGCACGAGGATCCGTTCTTTTACTATATCGTTAAGTCTTTCCACCAATCTTTGTAATCTGTGAAATCTGTGGTTATTTATACACTTTCATCGCGCGGTCCATCTCCCGGCGGTCTTCCTTCTCTTTCAGCGTCTGACGCTTGTCGAACTCCTTCTTACCCTTACAGAGGGCGATGTCCATCTTGGCACGTCCCTTCTCATCGATGAACACCAGCAGCGGCACGATGGTATAGCCCGTCTGCTTGGTGGCACTCGCCAGCTGTCGGATCTCACGCTTCGTCAGCAGCAGTTTACGGTCGCGCTTCATCTCGTGGTTGTTGTACGAACCATAGAAGTACGGGCTGATGCTCATACCCTTCACCCACAGCTCGCCGTTGATGACGGTGCAGTAGGTATCCACCAGACTGGCCTTGCCGAGACGGATGCTCTTGATCTCCGTACCCGTCAGCACGATACCGGCCGTGAAGGTCTCGATGAAGAAATACTCAAACGACGCCTTCTTGTTCTTTATCTGTACAGGACTCTTCTTCCTGATCTGTTCATCTGTCTTATTCACTACAAATTCGTGTAATTCGTTGTTTCCTATATAATTGTCGCGAAGCGGTCGAGATGATCGTCAATATAGTGTGCGACGTCGTCCGTCCATTCCTCCTCGTTCTCCACAAACAGGTCATCGAGGTCGTCGAAGTCCGGGAACTGCTCGAAGAGTGCCATGAACTCCTCCTGAGTCATCTCCTTCTCTATCTCCTCCCGATGCTTGAGCCACAGGGAGTGTGCGTCGTATATCAGCTTCGACAGCTCGCGCATGCCCCACAGCTTGTTGAGGGCCTTGGCGAACGGATTCTTGAAGATGAAGGTGCCGTAGCCGTTATGGATCAGCTGCACGAAACCGCCGTCCATCACTTCCTCGTGCAGCGTGTTCCAAGCCAGCAGCGTCATCTGGTCTGCATTCAGCTCCTGCATCGTCTCAGGTGTCAGTTCACCGCCTATACTGTCGTAGATGGCTTTCACAAACACACCGATGAAGGCATCCATGCCCTCCATCGCTGCCTGCTGAAGATCAGCATCCTTTACAATCACCTCTTTCATTACCTTTTCACACTTTCACTTATTCACCTTCTCACCCCAACTCAAACACTCCCGTAGGCAGCTGTCGGCGCAGCACATCGAGTTCCACATCCTTGCCTGGCACGATGCCATAGCTGCGCAGGATGGTCTCCACCGTCTTGCGGGCCAGCTCAGGGTGGTTGTTCTCCTCACTGAGATGACAGAGCCACACGTGGCGCAGACTCTCCGTCATGTTCTCTGCGATCACCTTCCCGCAGTCCGTATTCGACAGGTGCCCGCTGGGACTGAGGATGCGTTTCTTCAGGTAAGGCGGATAGGGCCCGCTCTCCACCATCTCCTCATCGTGGTTGGCCTCAATGACGAGGTAGTTGGCACGTGCGATGGTTTCCTTCATCTCCTCTGTCACCGATCCGGCATCGGTCATGATGACCAGGCTGACGCCCTCCGCCTGTATCTCGTAGCCCACGTTCTCGCTGGCATCATGAGGCACGGCAAAGGGTCGCACATGAAATGCTCCCACGGTGAAAGGCTTCCCTGGCTCGACGTATCTCTTCATCTCGTCAGACACCTTACGCGTGATGCAGTAGTTGTGGTCGATACCCACGTGGACGGCTTTCGTCGCATAGACGGGCACATGATACTCATAGCTGAACGCCCCCACCGACTTGATGTGGTCGGCATGGTCGTGGGTAACCAGCAAGTGCTTCACGGACTGCAGCTGTATGCCATAGTCCTTGCAGTACTTCTTGAGTGTGCGTATGCCAACGCCTATATCTATCATCAGTCCGTCCGTGGCAGTACCGAGATAATAGCAGTTCCCGCTGCTGCCACTTCCAAACGATATAAATCTCAGCATGACTGTTTATATTTTCGTGCAAAGGTACAATAAAGAAGTGAAAAGTGAAGAGTGAATAGTGAAAAATTTGCTACCGCCTTGTTAATTTTAACTATTCTTTTTTAATTAATTCGTGAAATTCGTGTAATTCGCTGTTCAGAAGGGCATTCCTACTGCAAAATGGAACGCCAGGTCCCTGCTCAGTCTGGGATGGACGATGGGATAATGCGTCTCGTCATCATCATAGGCGGGGTTGACGGCCTTCATGCCAAAGTCGAAGCGCAGGATGAAATAGTCGAAGTTCAGGCGCAGTCCCATACCATAGCTCACCGCCATGTTGTCGAGCAGGCGGGAGAACTTGAACTGTCCGCCAGGCTGGTCCTTATAGTCGCGCAGGGTCCAGATGTTGCCCGCATCCACGAACATCGCCCAGGCGAACTTCCAGAACAGGTGCGAACGGTATTCGAGGTTCAGGTCGAGCTTCATGTCGCCCGTCTGGGTGATGAAGTTGATCTTACCGTCCTTGTCCTTATAGCTGCCCGGTCCTAAGCTGCGCACGCTCCAGCCGCGCACACTGTTGGCACCGCCGGAGAAGTAGCGCTTCTCAAACGGCAGCACCTCGCTGTTACCGTATGGATAGGCGATGCCGAAACCCGCATGGAACCACAGCTGGCTGTTCTCCCACTCAAAGAGCCGGTGGATGAAGTCGATGTCGAACTTCGCATACTGTGCATAGGCGATGTTGAAGGTCAGATACTGTCCCAGCTCGTTCTGCGACGTGTTGAAGATGTGGGCACTGAGGTCGAGCAGGTTGCCTGCTGTCTCTACATTCGTCTTGACGGCCGTCCGTCCGTTGTTATAGGCATAGCCGAAGCCGATCTTCATGATGAACAGATCCTCGTAGTTGTATTTCAGGATGGCGTTCGAGTTCGTATCGTCCGACAGGTACTCGTCGCGGAAGGTCTGGCTGATCCAGGGCATGAACACATAGTTCAGGTCGATCAGGTCCAGGCGGTAGCTGCTCAGGCTGCTCTCCCGCTTCCACTGGTAGTGCCAGCCGGCAGAGAGCACGCGGCGGTGGAACTCAGGACGGTCCTGCGAGTCGTACATCAGCGACACCTCGCTGCTGGCGATGATGCTCCTGCGGTAGCCGGGACTCAGGAAGGGTGAGATGAACCGGGGGAACGACAGGCGGCTCTCCAGGCTGTATTCGAAGAAGTCCTGGTTGCTGTAGCCCTCCAGTCCCCTGATGGCCTCGTAGGCGCCGCGCAGCTGCACGCTCAGCACCTCCGACCCCCGGAACAGGTTCCGGTTCTGGTACGTCAGCGAGACGGCCGCCCCCAGGTCGCCAGACGTGTTGGTGCCCTCCGGCTGGAAACTGATCGTCGAGGGCTTGTTCGTCTGTATCAGTACCTTCGTGTCCAGGAGAGCCGTACCGGGCACCTGCTCGTAGTTGACGTTCGTGAACTTCACGGCATTCAGGCGGCCGAAGTGATTGTACGTCTTCCGGAGATTCGACGCAGAGTACGGCTGTCCCGGCTCGATGAAGGTGTTCTCCTCCAGCACGTGGCGGCGCAGACGGATCGTCGAGTCGGGCATGCCGCTCACAAAACTCACGTCGCGGATGAAATACTGCGTGTGCAGCGAGCTGCTGTCTTCTGACGAACGGTTGTTAGGATGCAGCACGAGCGTCACGTCCACCATCTTCTCCTTGTCATACCGGCGGGCACGATAGGTGATGAACTCCTTATGGAAACGGAAGTAGCCCCGGTCCTGCAGATAAGACGTGATCTGGTTGCGCTCCTCGCTCAGGGCCTCGGCGCTGAACTGCCTGGTGGCATAGAGCGTACCGTTGCGGCGCAGCAGCAGCCTCTCGATCAGCGTGTCCTGAATCTCCGTGTCATACTGGCGTATCTTGTAGGCCGTACCGGGCCGCAGCAGATAGACGGCATTGCACTTCCGCTTCTTATAGTCCACATACAGCGACACCTCCGCATCCAGATAGCCCTTGTTCTCCAGCGCCTGTTTCAGGTCCTCGCAGCTCTGCCGGGCCAGCAGCGTGTCGAACACCACGGGCGCCTCGCCCATCGCCCACAGGGCACGGTTCATCCACGAGCTGTCGCGCCCGGCCAGCGAATAGATGCCCAATGGTACCTTCACCGTCGACAGCCAGCGCGTGTTGCTCTTCTGCCTCACGTAGTCCTTCATCGCCAGTGTGTTGATGTCCTTATAGTCCCCGTCCGTCACCACGCGGACCTTATCGAGCATATACGAGCCCTCTGGCAGATGACGCGTAGCCGAGCAGCCGCACAGGAGCAACGCCCCTGCGACCATCGCCAGCCAATGTCTCATCATCTGGATTTTCATCTGCCTCTCTGAATTTATCGGCAAAATTACAAAAAAAGCCACAGATTACACAGATAATCACAGAATTTTTGTAACTTTGCACGTAAAATATGTAATCTGTGGCTCATGATCAGTAAGAATCAAATCAAATTCGTCCGTCAGCTGGAGCAGAAGAAATACCGTCGCCGCGAGGGTCTTTTCGTGGCCGAGGGCACGAAGGTCGTCGGCGACCTCCTCGCCCACTATCAGCCCCATTCTGTCTATGCAACAGAAGAATGGCTCGCGAAGAACACATCTTCCCTCTCCCATCTTCCATCATCCGTCTTCGCCGTTACGGATGAGGAGCTCCGCCGCCTCAGCTTTCTCCAGCACCCCCAGCAGGTCCTCGCCCTCTTCCCCCTCCCCACAATGGCGGCAGCAAATTGTCCATTATCCATCGCTCTGGACGGCATCCAGGATCCCGGCAACCTCGGCACCATCATCCGCATTGCCGACTGGTTTGGCATTGAGCAGATCATCTGCAGCGAAGACACCGTCGACGCCTGGAACCCGAAGGTCGTACAGGCCACTATGGGCAGCATCGCGCGCGTAAACATTATATATATTAATCTGTCAGACTTTCTCGACACTCTGCCCTCCGACTATCCCGTCTATGGCACCCTGCTCGACGGCGACAACATCTACACCCAGCCGCTCACCCCTCACGGACTCATCGTCATGGGCAACGAAGGCAACGGCATCTCTCCTGAGATCCGTCAGAAGATCAACCGTCGCCTCTTCATTCCCAGCTACCGCACCGACGACACCGCCGATAGCCTCAATGTTGCCATCGCCACAGCCATCACCTGTGCTGAGTTCCGCCGCCGCAACATGACTGCCGCTCATTGATCAACATGACTGCCGCTCATTGATCATAATGAGGGGCGAGCGTTCTGCCCGTCCCTCACTTTTCACCCTTTCACCTTTTCACACTTTCTGTGAAAATCGTTCCTTCTGTGTCAATCTGTGTTAATCTGTGGCTCAAAAGGGTCCTCGTCCCATGCAACTGGTAGTCCCCAGTGCTGTCAGGAAGGCGGTGAGCGCGGCTACTACTACCTTCACCGCAAGCTCAATAATCCGCTGCTTCTTCATCATCTAACCTCCTACGTCAGCCATCAGTTCACGTCGTTGCCTCCGCCGTTGCTGCCGCCTCCGCCGTTGTCACCGCCGCCATTGTCGCCGCCTGAGGTTCCACCGCCAGTGTTACCGCCGTTGTCGCCGCCAGAGGTTCCGCCGCTCTGAGAACCACCATTGCTGCCACCGCTGTTGCCGTCGGCTGCGGGAGCCATCAGATAGCTGATCGGGGTCTTCTTCTGCACACGACGCTCCTTACCACCGACCGTGCGCACCTCACTCTCCACGAGGTAGCCGAAGGTGAAGATACAGTCGTCCTTCAGTGCGCGGCTCGTGAGCTTCTCGCCCTTGGAGTTCTCGGGGTTGAAGTTGATCTTGATGCCGTTGATCATCGCCTCGGGACCGGCTGCCACTGCGTCTGCCAGACTCACCTTGCCCTGCTTCTGTCCGTCAACAGAGGGACTGAACGTTCCGAAGCCG
>JAFVGS010000088.1 GCA_017474845.1 Prevotella sp. | reverse complement strand
ATTTTGCAATCTGGAAAAAAATGTGTACCTTTGTACTATAAATACGAGGTATCACATGGCATTCAAGAAGAGTAAACAGAAATCCCAGCCCGACCTGTTCGCCACGGCATCGTTCTCTTTGCCGGAGCGTGAGCGCAGGTACATGGAAGACGAGCTGTCGTGGCACAACGAGTTCTATCGCAACGTACTGCTAAACATTGACGAGGAGATTCTTCGTCCTCTCTTTGTAGACGGCAACATGGGTGCTCCCACAAAGCAACTCCGCATCCTTATAGCGATGCGCATGTTGAAGGAGGGGCGCGGCTGCAGCGATGAGCAGCTTTACGAGAACGTCCGCTTCAACCTTGTCTGGCGTCAGGCCGTCGGCCTTTTCAATATCAACGACGAGTGCCCGTCAATAGACTCCTACTACATGTTGTTCCGCCGCATCGCTGAGTACGAGCAGAACAATCCTGAGCATGTCAACCTCTACAAGAAGATCTATCAGGACTTGACGGCCAAGCAGATCAAGAAGTACAAGATAGCCGGTCGCACCATCCGCATGGACTCCAAGCTTATCGGCAGCAACATCGCCTGGTTCTCGCGCTATGAGATTATCCATGAGACCTTCCGCAAGCAGGTTCCCGAGCAGGAGGCAATGCGCATCTCCGACCAGCTTTACCGCCAGAAGGCGCTCGACTTCCTTGCCGAGGATGCCTCGAAGACGGTGTACCGCTCGGACGACGAGACGCTGGGGCAGCGCCTGCTCGACCTTGGCATCGTCATCAGCCACATCCTTGCCATGCGTGGCGAGGGTGAGGTTTCACTGCTTCACCGCGTGTTCCACGAGCAGTATGACGTGGACAAGGACGGCAACATCACCGTGCGTGACAAGAAACTCGTCAGCGCTACCAGCGTGCAGAACCCGAACGACCCCGACGCCGCCTACCGCAGCAAGGGCGGCAAGAAGGTGAAGGGCTACTCCACGAACATCACCGAGACCTGCGATGAGGAGGACAAGCCGAGCCTTATCACCGACGTACAGGTGAAGCCCGCCAATGCAGCCGACAACGGTTTCCTGAAAGATGCCGTAGAGGATACCAGGAAGGTCACTGACAACAGCATTGACAAGGTCATCGTGGACGGAGCCTACCAGAGCAAGGAAAACAGAAATCTCGCCTCTGATGAGGAGAACGGGTTCGAACTCGTAGCCAACGGTCTGCAGGGCAAGCCCTCGCGCTTCGACCTTGAGCTGCAGGATGACGGCAGTCTTGAAGTGACGGACAAGCAGACGGCAGAGGTCATCACAGCCACGAAGGTGAAGGACGGCCAATGGAAGATTGCCGTAGAAAGCCCCAAGGGAAAGAAGTCATACCGATACTTTGACAATGAGGCCATCGAACGCTCACAGAACCGACAACGGATGGAAACCATCCCGTGGGAGGAGCGCAAGAAACGCAACAACGTCGAAGCGACCATCTTCCAGTACTGCTTCCTGACAAGGAACAACAAGACACGCTACAGAGGACTCTTCAAGCAGACACTACAGGCACTGGCCCGTTGTGCATGGAT
>JAFVGS010000064.1 GCA_017474845.1 Prevotella sp. | reverse complement strand
GAAGCGCCGGAACTTCTTCAGCTTTCGCCGGTGCCGCACGGTGTTGATCTTGCAGGGCTTGACGATTACCTTGCCGGTCTCCGTCAGGAAGTAGTTGCCCTTCATATACGGGAAGCCGTGCGGCAGCTTCACAATCTGCGTTTTCTTCCGGTTCAGCCGGATGCCCTTCTCTTTACAGAGCCGGTCGATTTCCTCCAGACAGTGCCACAGATATTCCTTGCTCTCATGGATGAGATAACAGTCGTCCATGTAGCAGCCGTACTCCTTCACCCGGAGCACTTCTTTCACATAGTGGTCGATGCTGCTGCGGTAGGAGACCGCGAGGATCTGCGATACCTGGCTACCGATACCCAAAGACTTCTCTCCGAACGGCTCGATGAAATACCTGCAGAGGGTAAAGATTCGTTTATCCTCAAATGCCGCGTCCAGCATTTCATAGACCGGGCTGTGCTGGATGTTGTCAAAGTACCCGCTGAAATCCATCAGGAGGACGTAGCCGACGTTCCCGCCGGTTCGCCGGTAGTATTGATGAAGGTGGTGCTTCAGACGGTCCCGCGCAAAGGAAATGCCTTTCCCTTCCAGAGACGCGCCGTTGTCGTAGATCAGGCTTCTGCTCAGAACCGGAACCAGAGCGTTGTCACACAGAGACCGCTGCGCGACACGTTCTTTGAAGTGGACGGACTTGATATGCCGTTTCTTGCCCCGCTCAATCAGGTCAAATTCAATGAAGCCCATCGTCACGTCTTGTCCTGCCGCCAGCATCTGACGCAGTTGCACGACGTTCCGAAGCCAGCTCATGAAATACCGCTGTACCGAGGCTTTCCATCGGATAGACTTCCCGGACAGGCGGGCCGCTTTGAACAGGGCGTTGCAGGTGCAGAGATTGTCGTAGTTATCATACTGCGCTATGGCGTCGCGCCGCTTCTCTTGGCGTCTCCGCTTCCGACGTTCATAGCGTGCTTTGTGTCTCTCTTCACTGGTCATTAAAAATTGGTACGGAGTACAGGACTTATTATCGAGCGCCGTTCTACCTGCTTAGCATCGGGGCATGAAAGCGAGCTGTTGCGCTGGCCCGCCCATGCAAGCAGCGTCCGCCCCTTGCATCACCGTACATATTTACCCTCCTTTGGTAAAGGGATCGGGAAGGTTACCGGCTCCTTCCATAATGAGGCCCTGATTTCGGCCCGCGCAGGGCTTACTTTGACTGGCCGTAAAATTATTGTGGAATCAGAGCGGCACGCGGATGTTGGTGTTGGCCGCGTTGTTGTTGTTGGCATTCCCGTTGTTGTTGACATTCGCGAAGTTCGTGGCCGAGTTGGCGGTCTCCAACCACCAGTTGCTACGGTTTACAGCCGGTAACCTGCTGGGATTATTGCTTTGGCTTCTGGATTTTGGCGTTCTTCTTCATGCCTCGCAGGAGCTTCAGCTCCTGTATCAGCAGAAGGCCGAACTGCTCCACCCGGTCAGGAGTGACGGAATCGATTGCCCATACACAGTCCTGCATCTGCGTGAAGAGTGTTTCGCCCGCCTCGATTGCCCGCTGCAAATACTCTTTGCGGACCTTCAGGGAATACTCATCAACCGGGAAACGGGTTTCCGCTTTGGTCAGGTTGTTCCGCATCTCGTGCCAGCTGTTCAGCATCGGCACCACGTCCGTGTAGAGTGTTCGCTTCGGGAAGATTTTCGGGTTTCCGGTCACGCGCCGAAGCTCCATGTAAAGCTGCGTCGCGATATCGTAATACTCCTTCCCGGTTGCGTTTCTGTTTCTGGTGTAGACGTTACTCATGATCGGTAAGCTCCTTCAAGGCGCCCCATAAAGGGGCGCTGTATAGGGTGTCAGGTGAGGAGGAAGCAGAGCG
>JAFVGS010000087.1 GCA_017474845.1 Prevotella sp. | reverse complement strand
GCTGTATTCATAAGCGATGCCTTCAAAGTATCGAGCGAGGCTTTTCTTGTCTCCCCTGTCAGGCGTCGCAGTAACGCCGAGCACCTTCGCATCCGGGAGCTGAACCAGTAACTTCTGATACGATGGGCTTACCGCATGATGCGCCTCGTCGATGATCACTGTATCGAAAGCGCCTGTGTAGTCTCTCCGCATCATGGTCTGTATGGATCCGACTGTTACGCGCCTGATGTCGTTTTCTTGTGCTTTAATCTTGCCGGGCATCTCTCCGAACATTCTCTGGTACTTGTCGCGGGCCTGTTCGATCAGTTCTTCGCGGTGAGCAAGTATCAGCGTCTGTCCCGGTCTCTGATTCGCAATCGTGTTGAACACGACCGTCTTTCCGCATCCGGTAGGCAGGACGAGCAGTTCTCTCTGCCACTCGTCCCACTTCTCGTTAATAGCCCGGACCGCTTCCTGTTGGTATGGTCTGAGTTCCATGTCAGCCCTCCGGCAGGTCGTTGAACGGATCGTCTACCGCATCCATGAATCCGTCGCGCTTGTCCCATGCCTCATCGTTAGCAGTTACTCTGGGAGCCTTTGACGGCGGATAGAACATGCCGACATTATTAAACTCGTTGCCCTTTGCAGATGTGCCTGTTGTGATGGAGCAGACGCCGGTCATGCCGTCGATCCTGTCCATGTCGATTGACGCCTTGCCCTTTTCGGGAACCATGCCGATGCACTCCACGAACTGGCGGACCGCCCAGAGCCCCTTGCTGTAGATGTTGAGCGTGTTCTTTACCTTTGCGGTCTTGATCTCTCCGTCTTTCTCATACGGAATCGCCAGATAGCAGATGACCTGCTGCGTGTTCGGCGGGATTTTCGTAGAGCTTCCGCTGTAGTAGTCGAATTCGTGACTGTCCACAGTAAAGCGATAGTCTCCGTCCGGGAGAGTGTCAAATGTGTTGTCGTCAAGTGTCAGATTATTGAGATTCAGTTCAGCCATTCTTTGCCTCCTTCTTTGCGCATGTTATGCAGATTTTCTTGCCATATTTTGCGACCGCCATCTTCGCGATCTCTTCCGCCGTGTGCCCCATCGCCGCCGTGATCGGTTTCCCGCACGACTCGCACAGGATCACTTCATCTGTGGGCCGCTCAGGTGATACCCTGACCGCGTCCGTCATTTCGCCGAAAGCGGATACCTTTTTGACCTTGAGTTTGATTTTGCAGCCGCCCCAGTCCTCAATGAATGGAGTGCCCCACACCTTTGCGATCATGCCCGCGTTCGTCTTGTTGAGGATCAGCGGCTTTACGTCCTCTTTGAAGTAAGCGACCGTGCACTCTTCGGTACCCTTCTGGTTCTGTACTGCTTCGCGCTTTACTTCCTTAATAGTTACAGTCTTTTCTTCGCCCGGCTGAAAAGCATAGGCGCCGAGATAGTTCGGATTTGTCAGTTTCTTCCAATGTGTCTTATTCTCCATACAGCACCTCATCTTCGTATCCGGGCCAATTGCCGGACTCTTTGCACTTGTGCAGGATTCCGATCAGTTCGTGGAACATGTCCTGCCCTTCGAGTCTGAATCCCTCGTCGCATGTGTAGACCCTGACCGCGTATGGAGGAGTCTTTTCCTGTGCCACGAAAGCAAAACGGCAGTCATTAAACGTGGAGCAGAACACGCCTTCCGAATACATGCCCGCCTGCAGCTTGTATCCGTACAAGTTGCAAGCCTTCTCAAATGCGCCGCCCATGCACGAAGTTGTGGTCTTGTAGTCGACAATCCAGTCTTCGCCGTCAAACTCAGTGATCACATCGGGCCTGCACTTGCATTTCTCCCCTGTCTTTTCGTCTGTCCATTCAATCGGGACTTCATGACGTCCCGTCTTAAGGAGCGCCGCTGCTACCGGGTGCGCCTTAATCTGCGCGTCCATGTCGCGGATCACGATCAGGTCGTCCGTGCTGATCGGAGTCTTGCCGCTCTCGAGGATCCTCTGGTACTCT
>JAFVGS010000086.1 GCA_017474845.1 Prevotella sp. | reverse complement strand
GTCCAATGAGGCTAGCCAGCATTCTGCAAAAATTAAGAAAATGAGTCATTGGACAGTTGGCGATTCTGAGGGTTTCGGCCATGCCGAAACCCCGCATATCGACCTCGATAACGCTTGAAAATCTCAGAAAACTGCCTCGTCAGGTCGTTTTCATTGCTGTATATGCGCTCCACCCTCCATCCGTCCTTGGGAATCAGCGTAACTGTCCAATGAACCAGGTTTTCGATAATGGTCTTCGCGGACGGCTTCTGCTCCACACTCACCATCTTGCCGTCCACCTTCTTCAGGACGATCTCCGGCTGCATATCATGCCTCAGCATGGATACCTGCAGCTGCGCTATGAGAGCGAGCAGCAGGGATCCCCTGACGGAGGATCTGCTCCATACCCTGAGCGGCTTGAGATTCACGACGTTCTTTATCGATGATATCAGGTGCTCTATCCCGACCCTGTGACGATAAATGTCCAGTGCTACGGACGGCTCGAGCCAGTCCGAGGACTGCAGCTTGAACCACCCGCATCTTTCCCCCGCCTCCTCCTTGGCGGCCATTATGACGTCGTCTTCCAGCCAAGGGTTGAGCTTCATCTGTACTTCGAACGATTTGATCATCACGTCGTAGAACGGATTCCTCTTCACCTTGACCAGTTTGCTCAGTTTCGGTTCCTTCATAATGTCCTTGGCATCTGTGAGCTGTTGGGCCAGCTTAGCCGCCCTGCGGTCGGCGGCCGCCTGCCCCAGAATGTACCTGTCAACCGAGAAGAACAGGTAGTTGGTCTTCCCCGAGTGCTCGAACTTGTGGGGTATGCACGCTGTGCCCCTTCCGATGTATTGGATCCATTCGGGATGATCGTCGATCATCCTTTCGTCGGACGCGTTCATCCTGACCCTTGTCAGGTACTTCATCCCATTCCCTCTGATGTCGTCCAACAGATCCTTGCTGGATCCTCCGGCGTCCATTACAATGCGGGAGCCTTCCTTCAGCAGGAACATCAGCTGGGGTATGAAGTCCTGGTACTGCTGCGGGTCATTCCAATTCCCCGGGTACATCTCGATCGATATCGGAAGCCCCGAATCCACCAGCTGTGCTACTACGAATTGGTCCTGCAGCTGGATTGTTCCACCGCCTTCCCCGGCAGCAGTGTTCTCCCCTTTCTGCCCGTATCTGCGGACGTGCGATCCGTCCACATATACGTCCGTATCCAGGTCTGGATAGATCTCTTTCAGCCTCTCCCACAGGTAAGCTATGGTCTCCTCGAAGTACAGGTCCAACAGTTCCAAGCCACGTTCCATCGTCTTTCTCGAGATCACGAATCCGTGGCACAGCTCCTCTCTCGCCAGAGGCGAGGAGGAGCGCTCTTCGCATCTGTTCATCGAGGAACCGCCGCTGAGCTGGTGTATGCACATCAGCTCCACCACATGTCCCAGAGGAACTCCTTTCTCTTTGAATCCGTCCAGGAACCCATTCAGCTTCAGCCTGTGGAACCCTTTTCGTACCAGTTCCATGACGCCGAAAGATAGCGATATATTCCCGGCAACCATAGCATCAGCTGCCTTGAAGGTTGTTTGTTTAGCCATGAACGCCGTCAAGGCACTTCTTCTTGTAGATTTTTACATCCAATCCGAGAGGCGGAACTGTCCATCCTGAATCAACGACGCTATGGATTATTGTCCAATTTTTGCAGAGTGCTGGCTAGCCTCATTGGACAGTTAATTTCATATATGACGATTTCACGAAAAAAACGGATTCCGAAGCAAAGTCTGATGTCCAAGTCAAGTT
>JAFVGS010000085.1 GCA_017474845.1 Prevotella sp. | reverse complement strand
TCCTTGCGCTTACCCTGTGGCATGTAGGCATCGCGCACAGCCTGAAGTCCACAGTTGATGGCATTGTAACGCTCCAGCCAAGTGGTGTAGCTATGCGCCGAGCCGCCCTCCAGCGTGATACGCTCAATATTGCCCTTCAGAACGGAGAGCTTCGACTCTATCTTTCCCCGCTCCACCTGCCAGGCAATGTCTGTCAAGCCCGGTGTACGGTCGGCAATGTTCTTGGCTTCCACACGCATACGCTCCGTCAAGGCTGAATCGAGAGCTTCGGCATGGGGAACCTCCTGATAGAGCGTGAGGTTCATCTGACTGCGGAAGAACTGCTTGTTGGTCATCATGGCTCCGTTGCGGTAGTTCTTGTGCAGCACATCGTAATACCAGTCGGGTGTGAAACTGCCCGCACCTGTCTCACCGATAGTAAACTGGTTCATCACCGACTCATCATGATTATAGGTCACTGACTGAGCCATCACAGAGAGCGGCAGCATCGCCGCCAACAACAATACATGATAATATAATCTCTTCATATCGGTAGCTAATTATTCACTTTAATACCCGACTTCCTCCGCCACCCGTTTCCACCGCGAAAAGGCATCGTTGGCCATCTCACGGATGGTTTTCGACATATAGAGCGTCCGTTTGAAGTAGTTCAGGCGGATGGTGACGTAGCGCGAGACGACATAATAGGTGTGGTCGATGCAATGGCGGATGTTGTCAAGCGACTCATTGATCTGCCCCAACACAGTAAGCAGGCCCTCAGTCGTAATTTGTCGCGCACCAACAGCGTACTGCGCCAGTTCATAGAGGCTGTTCGTCAGCTCACGCCCGTCAACCAGCACCTGATTGACGGCACGATCACAGGCATTGATGATTATGGTGTCAGACGAAACGATATTGCCCCGCAGCGTCAGCTGGGTGGTGAACCGCTCCAGTAAGTCCTTTAACTGCGTGATTCGGTCTGAGACATCATCGTAGGTGTTCTTGACGTTCATTACCGTCACGCCGCCATTGTAGATGACATCGATAATGTCGAAGCATTTGGTGTACTTATCGAGCTTCACGTTCAGCGAGTCGTAATCCACATTGGCCTCACTGGAATACTGGTGCAGCAGTTCATTGGCCTGCTCCACACCGCTACGGGCCATCAGTACACTGCGGATGCGCTTGTGGTCGTCTATCAGGGCTTCTACAGACAGGAAGTCGAAACTGTACTGTGCCCGCACCATCGTCGGCACGAGCATCAGCAACATCAGGAATATCTTTTCAATCTTCATCATCTTCTACGATATAATCACCACGGGCCACAGCAGAAGCGACATTACGCCAATGCCGGAAACTGCGGCCACCGATGCGGATGCGGTCTGTACCACTGAGAACGGTTATACCCAGCTGTTGCTTCAGGTAGTCGAGCATGGTCTCGCGGCTGCGCATGAACTTCTCAATGAGTATGAGTTGAGCATAGATTTTCGAGAGACGGTAGTCCACGTCACGCGCAATATTCAGACGGTCACACGTCCATAAGAGATGGACGGCATCTTCATCGCCCTCCGACTCAGCTGGGCTACTATAGGCGTAATTGGCTTCGACAGTACAACCTGGATGGTCATTCATGATTTCATGCAACCTCTGGTTTACCAAATCGGCTTTCTCTGCATCGCTCAACTCAGGATCCAGCTCCATCATATCCACAATCTGCGAACTGGAATAGTTGGCGGTCAGCGTCCAATGTACGGCAAGGATGGCACGGTGGTAACGGATGCCGAGGAAATGGCTCTCACCACGCTCCTTGGAGAGGTCAGCCTGAAACGTCACCTCGCCACTGATATTCGGAACATTTCCATGACGAATGAAGCTCCAACCCTGCCATGAACCCGCATCCGTCCACATGATATTGTAAGCTGTCTCTATCTCGTGCATCACGGCAGGAATACGGTAGGTGCCATCGCGCTCATCGGCAAAGTCATCTATTAACTCCCTCTTTGCATTCTGGTACTGGCTCAACTTCGACTGCGCATTGCTCAACTCTGCTTTCAATTGGTTAATCTTCGTACGGTTGGCATTATACTGCGCCCGAAGGGATGCTGCTTCTTCAACACTCGCATGACTGATCTGTGCCAACAGGTTGTCATTCTCCACTTCAAGTGCATGAATCTGTTCCTGCAGACGGGTTACCTCGCTACCCCATGTACTAATGCCCTCGTCCAACTCTGATGTGTCGGCACCGCCTGAGAGCGTTGTCTCCATAGCATAGCGCTTGGAATCTTCATCGAGGGCATGACGTTGATTGCCGTTTTCCTTCCATGAGAAATTTCCTTCACCAAGTTTAGCCTGGTCGTGGCACTCCATGGTAAAGCTGACCGTTGAGCAGCCACGCATTCTTACCTCGTCAGCAGCCTGATAATAGTTCTTGCGATCCTTCCCGATTCGATAGACACGCCCCTCCTCGTTGTCGTTAAGCTCAGCAAGTTTTGCATTGAACTTCGCTTGCATGGCCTGTTCTGCATCGTACTGCGAGTCAAAGGTTTCCTCGTACACTTCCTCATAGACATTCCAAGTCTTATACACATCAATGTAATGTGCGTAGGAAAAGGCCGTCGTTCGACCTGACTTCGATTTATAGATACGCGAGGATGACATATAGTTATAGAAGTCATAGTGATACTTCGAATCACTGCTATTGAGTTCCTGGCACCGTGCACGGCTCCATCCTGCATAGCTTTCAGAGTTTCGCAGGGAGTTCTCGTAGTCGGCAGCAGTGTACTGATAGTTGGCATCTGACGTACCAACACGATACCACTCACCACCATACATGATGCTCTCACTGTCTGTAGGTGGAGCATAACTGCACACCTGCTCACTACCTGAATCACGCCAATAGATATACCATCGCTGGGTATAATAGCGACCCTGCATCTCCTGAAGGTAGTCGCTGATATAAGAAGTTATGTTATAGCCGTCAAGCGTAAAGAGGTTGGCCACACCAGTACTGTCCGTCGAGAGAATCTGCTGCATCACCAGATCCTTGATGTTCGAAGGATCAGAAAGCGTCTCATACATATCCTTGAAGTCATGATAAAGCTGGAGTATTTCGCCGGGCCTTGAATGAAAGACACCCCCTACCCTGCTGGCATTCGTCCAGACACTATCAAGCACGGCTCCACCACCAGAGACAATTGCCCCACCAGCTGTCATGAGTCCTTCCAAGTCCTCTTCCAGATCTTCCTTCGTCAAACCATCACCGAAGTCAGCCAGATGATCCCACACGGCAGCCCAGTCCACCTCACCAAGTTTGGTAAGGTCGAACAGTCCTTTCAGATTATCGTTGATGGCCAGGAAAGCGACGTCCTGAAACGACACTTTCCCGTTGGCCACCACTGTCTCGAAGGTCATACAAAGCTGTTTCACCTGCTCACAGGTGCGAAACAAATATGGTCCCCAATAGATGGCCTTCTCTGG
>JAFVGS010000084.1 GCA_017474845.1 Prevotella sp. | reverse complement strand
TTCAACACTCTTGCCGTCCATTGCCTCGTCCAGCAGCTCGTCAAACGTGAGCGTGCCGTTGGGGATGGGTACGGCATAGAAGGAATGGGTTCCGATAGTGGAATTCTCCTTGGCGTAATACTTTACTTTTGCCATTTCCTAATCCGTATTAAAGGGTTTAACTTTACTGCTTTTTTAGAAGAGCGTCTGCTCTTGTGCCTCACGCTTGATGCGCTTGATGCACGTCTTATGATATTCTTCGCTCAATTCAAAACCGATGTAGTGGCGATTGCTCCGAATGGCTGCGATTGCCGTTGTACCACTCCCCATGAACGGGTCGAGCACCACGTCACCCTCCAGCGTTGAGTTCTCAATGAGTGTGCGGATGATATGCACCGGCTTGGGTGTAGGATGTCCCCACGCTTTCTTGTCTTCCGTATTGGTCGGAGTGACGAAGTATTTGCGCTTGGTCTCATACGAGCCGTAGAGGTTGGCACCATTCCGCATGAATACGATGTACTCAGTATCGCTCAGGTACTTGTTGTTGCACGTCGGCACGGGGTTCGTCTTATGCCACGTCAGCAGGTCGTATTTCAGTCCGTGACTTAGTGCGAACGTCAGCAGTTGCGGCAGTTGGTCTTTCGAGCAAAAGACGTACATGTTCGGATGCTTGCACACTCGCAGACATTCCTCCAGTATCTCGTTGCTCACACCGCTCTGCAAATGGTCGATGCCTTGATGATATTCACGGTTCTTTCGCCCGAATGCTCCTGCGCCGTTGTGCTGTTGCAATTCGTATGGCGGGTCGGCAATGATGAGCGACACGCTGCCGCTCTCCATTTGCCGCATACCTTCGAGGCAGTCCATGCAATAGATGTTGTCGATGTTCATGGCTCAAAGTTTGGAATTATCATGTATTGGTCGATGTGGTTCAGCGGGCAATGGTCGTACTCGCTGTGACTGCTGATGATTTCGTCATCGTCAGAGATGCAACCCCACCCAGGCTCGTATATCTCACCGCTATACAACAGCAATCCGATGTTGCGAGGTGCTTTGTCGAAGTCAGTCAGCCAAACGCCCACGGGTAGGTCTTCGCCCTCTGCCGTTTCGTTGATGCGCTCGATGATCTGCTCATCGGTTGCGTTTGGCTTAAACTCAAATCGGTCTTCCTTGTCGCTGATACTGATTGCATACAGCCCTTCTTCTTCGCCTACTATCCTGTAGGTTCCGCGTTTGGTTTCTACTTTTCGCATAAATTCTCAAATTCTTGATAAAAAGAAGAGAGCGGCCAAATGGTCGCCCTCAATCCGTTAAATCCGTTAAATCCGTAGGTCTTATCCTTCCAGTTCTCCGCCCTGGTTGCCGCCCGTGCCGCCACCGCCTTGGTTGTCGCCACCCTCGGTGATGTCCTCCTCACCAGATGCAGCGGCAGCCGCTGTCGGGTCAACCTTCTGCCAACTTACCTCGTCAGAGAACTGACGGCTGAACTTGGCGGCTACGGTGCAACCCAGTCGGCTCTTGCCGTTGGCAGCGTTCAGCATCTCGGCGGTTGCCACGATGGGCGCATGTGTCTCGGGG
>JAFVGS010000083.1 GCA_017474845.1 Prevotella sp. | reverse complement strand
TCTATATCGCTGTCTGCAGTATAGTACAGGCAAAGCAGCTGTCCATCATAAACCGAAGCCACAGCCTGATGGATGCCGTCATACTTCATCATCCGGCTTTCTATCTCACCTAACTCAATGCGGAAGCCTCTCAGCTTCACCAGAGAGTCAATGCGGCTGAGATACTCAAGCTCTCCCTGTCCATTCCAGCGGCAGAGGTCACCTGTACGGTAGGCCCGTAATCCCATGAAGGTCGTGAACTTTTCAGCATCCTTATCCGACGGATACAGATAGCCACGTCCGACACCTTCACCGCAGATTATCAGTTCGCCGGCCACTCCGCAAGGCAGCAATCTCATGGATGAATCGACAACATACAACTGGTAGTTGGCCAGCGGTCGGCCAACGACAGGCGTGTCATAGTCATTCTCAATTTTGTAGTAGGTAGTATATATGGTACATTCAGTATGTCCGCAACAATTGTAAAACTCGTATGGTGGTTTCCTGACAGCTGACAGCTTCTCACCGCTGACGGAGAGAAGTCTCAAGGAATGATTCTCTATGGATGAAGCGAAGAAATGTCCTATCTGCGTGGTAAGGAATGCTATGCTGACGGCATTATCCTCCATATAGTGGTTCATGCGGCCGATGTCCATACGCATCTCGCTGTCAATGATATATACGGAGGCGCCGCAAGTCATTGCAGGATAGAGATCCATCATGTGGGCATCGAAACCGAAGTTTGAATAGGCCAAAGCCCGGTCATCAGATGTCATGCGGAACTCCTTGTTATACCAGTGGCAGAAGTTCACGATGCCATGGTGCTCCAGTGCCACACCTTTGGGTTTGCCTGTGGAGCCGGAGGTGTACAAGATGACATACCTGTGTGAAGGCAGTGGATCAGGTAACGGACTGCTACACTTAGGCAAAGTCTCCAAAGCATCAGACGTGAATACATCTTCATTAAATGAGGGCATGGCCTGATATACTCTGTCCTCTTGGCTCAGGATGAGACGTACTTCGGCATCCTGGCACATGTACTGCAGGCGCTCCTCCGGGAAGTTGAAGTCGAGCGGCATGTAGGCAGCACCTGCCTTCATGATAGCCAACGGATAGACGGCCATCAGTTCTGAACGCTCTATCATGACGCCGATGGCCTCCTCGGGCTGTACATGATAATAGTTAATAAGGTATGCAGCCAAACGGTCGGTCAGGTCATCCAACTCACGATAGGTCAGTTGCTGGTCCTTGAATACGACGGCAATGTTATCAGGAGTCTTAGCTGCCTGAGCACGGAACAGGCTGACCAATGTTTCAGTGGGGTCATATTCTATCCTTTCCCCAGTACCTAACTTGATGAGTTCAGTCTGCTCTTCCTCAGTCACTATCCGGATATCCTTAATCCTGGCATCAGACTGTGCTGCCATGGATTGGAGGATGCTGGTGAAGGTATTTTCCACGGTTCCGATTTCCTCCTGCGGATACAGTGAGGGATCATAGGCTATATTTATCTCAAGTGTGCCGTCGCTGCGTAGCCCGATGACAATGGACAATTCGTTAAACGGTTCCTCCTCTGTCTGTACGGGTCTGAAGTTCCATTCCTCCAGTGTCTCATCCATGCCCTGCGGAACGGGATAGTTCTCGAAGACCATCGTCGACTGGAAGAGTGCCTGTCCCAGGTCTGTCTGTGCCTGT
>JAFVGS010000019.1 GCA_017474845.1 Prevotella sp. | reverse complement strand
TATTATTATATATATTATAATATATATAATAATACAATATATTCTATATGACTAATTTCCCATTTTCAAAAACCAAATGACTAAATGACTAAATGACTAAATGAATAATTCTGTGTACTTTTTATTTTGGCTTTTTCTTGTTTGTATTGAAAATATTGCTTATCTTTGCAGCCAAACAACAAGCATGATCTATGAAAATATATAAAGGCGAATTCGACAAGAAGCTGGAGTTGCAGATTGCACCGGCGATTATGGCGGGGTTCCCCTCTCCGGCAGAAGAGTACTTTTCTGAGACGCTCGACTTCAACCGCGACATGATCCGCCATCCCGAAGCCACGTTCTACGGACGGGTAAAGGGTGACTCGATGATTGATGTGGGCATCGAAGAAGGCGACATCGCCGTGATAGACAAGAGCGTAATAGCCGAGCACGGTGACATCGTGATAGCCTACCTCAACGGTGAGTTCAACGTGAAGCGTCTGGATATGACGCACAGGGACGATGGTTACATCGAACTGAAATCCGAGAATCCCACGGGTCCGAACTTCCGCATCAGCGAGGATGACAATTTCCAGGTGTGGGGTGTGGTCGTCTATACCATCAAACAGTGGAAGAAATAACCCATGTACGGCATCATCGACTGTGATAATTGCTACGTCTCATGCGAGCGTGTGTTCCGTCCGGATTTGGAGGGAAAGCCTGTCGTTGTTTTATCGAATAATGACGGTTGCGTGGTGGCCCGTAGCAATGAGGCGAAGGCGCTGGGCATCAAGGAGGGCACCCCCTATTTCCAGATGCAGCAGCAGTTTAAAGATCAGGAGATAGCCGTCTTCAGCAGCAACTACGAGCTTTATGGCGACCTGTCCTCTCGCGTGGTGATGATCATCAGCCAGGAGGCGCCCGCCTACTTCCGCTACAGCATCGACGAGTGCTTTGTATATCTCGACGGTATGGAGCGCGTGAATCTCCAGCAGTGGGGCGAGCGTCTGCATCAGCGCATCAGGCGCTCCGTGGGCCTGCCCGTGAGCATCGGCCTGGCACCGAACAAGACACTGGCGAAGATCGCCTCGAAACTGGCGAAGAAGTTCGAGGTGTACCGTCACTGCTGCATCATCGACAACGACGACAACCGCATCGCAGCGCTGAAATGGCTGCCCGTGGAAGACGTGTGGGGCATCGGACGCCGGTATGCCGCCAAGCTCCAGGCGCTGGGATGCAAGACCGCCTACGACTTTGCCCGGCACCACCGTGACTGGGTGCGCCTCACGTTCAATAATATCAACATCGTGCGCACGTGGCAGGAACTCAACGGCGAGGACGTCGTGCCCAATGAGGAGCTGACGAAGAAGAAGAGCATCTGCACCAGCCGTTCCTTCAGTGGGATGATTGCAGACAAGGGCCAGTTGCGCACGCATATTTCCAACTACGCCAGCCGTTGTGCAGAGAAACTTCGCAGACAGGACACGGTGGCATCCGTCGTGGGTGTCTTCGTCAGTACCAATCCCTTCCGCGAAGACCTGCTGCAATACTGGAAATATCAGGAGCTCAGGCTCATCACCCCCACCAACAGCACCATCCCCATCGTGCAGACAGCCACCGAGCTGCTCGACAGGCTCTTCATCCAGGGCTTGCAGTACAAGCGTGCCGGAGTGATCGTCAATGGCATCTCGCCGAGCAGTCCCCTGCAGCAGGATCTCTTCGATGTCGATGCCGGGCAGATCCGGAAACTGAAGAAACTCGATGCTGCCATAGACCTCCTCAACAAGCGCTATGGCTCCGAGACCGTCGTGATCGGTGCCCAGCAGTACACCAAGCCCCACGGTGAAGGTAAGGCCGATGTCTTTGCCGATGCCATCAAGCACGACCACAAGAGCAAAAACCCCACCACAAGATGGAGTGACATCATTGAATTAAAATAAATTATCATCCTTTTTTCTTGTTAGATTAAAAACTTTTGCTTATCTTTGCACCATCGATAAAGGGCACAATAACATTATAAAAAAATGGTTCTACTGGATTTAGTGTGAGTTAACTTAACGAATTTAACAATAGACGGTCTCTATGCAAGACAAGTCCACCATGGAAGAACAGTATGGCGGTTCTGAAATGCTCAGCATCCTTATACCCCCTACCGATAGTCTTCAGC
>JAFVGS010000082.1 GCA_017474845.1 Prevotella sp. | reverse complement strand
TCACCTGCATGAGGAAGTGGCACGTTTCGGAAAGCGCGTGCTGCTGGTCTATGGCGGCGGCAGTATCAAGAGAATCGGCTTGTACGATAAGGTGATGGCCGAACTCCAGAAAGCAGGAGCAGAAGTGTTTGAACTGGCTGGCGTGGAGCCTAACCCTCGTCACACCACCGTGAACCGCGGTGCCGCCATCTGCAAGCAGGAGGGTATCGACGTATTGCTGGCCGTTGGCGGCGGTTCTACCATCGATGCCACGAAAGCCATTGCGGCAGGAGCAAAGTATGAAGGTGACAACGTGTGGGACTTGATTACGCAGAAAGCCTCTGTCGGCGAGACACTTCCTATCATCACTGTGCTGACGCTTTCGGCTACTGGCTCTGAGATGGATGGCGGCTGTGTCATCAGCAACGTGGAGACCAACGAGAAACTGGGCTATTTCGCTCCCGACAACAATCCAGATGTGTCATTCCTTGACCCAATGAACACCTTCTCGGTAAGTGCCTACCAGACGGCCTGCGGTAGCGTGGATATCATGTCGCACATCTTCGACGTGGCATATTTCAGCAAGAAGCAGTCGATGGACATGCTGCTGCGCATACAGGAAGAGGTGTTGAAGACTGTCGTGAAATATGCCCCTGTGGCAGTGGCCAAGCCCGACGACTACGAGGCGCGTGCCAACCTGATGTGGGCATCGTCGTGGGCACTGAACAATTTCCTCTACGAGGGATTCTTCCAGGCCACCGTCTGCCATTCAATGGAGCATGAACTGTCGGCATTCTATGATATCACTCACGGCCACGGCTTGGCTATCCTCACCCCTCGTTGGCTGGCGTATGTGCTCGACGAGGAGACTGCTCCCATCATCCAGCGTTTTGGTGTGAATGTTATGCGACAGGATGCTTCGCTGCCCGTCATGGAAGGAGCCAAAGCTGCTATCCAGGCTCTTGAGACCTTCTTCTTCGAGGCCCTTGGACTGAAGAGCCGTCTCTCAGACTTGGGCATCGACGACAAGAACTTTGCGGCAATGGCACGTAAGGCCTGCGGTGCAGAAGGTGTGCTCCACGGATTCACCGATCTGACTCCTGCCGACGTTGAGAAGATTTTCAGAATGTGTCTGTAAACATGGGATTAGAACATGGAAGAAATAAGGATTGACATGCGCAAGCAGACCCTAGAGGAGCAGGCGCAAGGCGTAACGGAGGTTCAGCTCTGCTTCAGGTTGAACAACACCATGCCCTTTACCAAAGAGTACGACGAACTGGTTCACGAGCTGTTCGGTGAGTTTGGCGAGGGAAGCCGTCTGATGGCTCCCACGTCGGTTGTGCGAGGAAAGAACGTGAAAATAGGCAAGAATGTAGTAATCCAGACCAACTCGCTCTTTATGAGTGCAGGAGGCATCACCATCGAGGACGATGTGCTGGTGGCAGCCAACACCCAGCTAATTTCCAACAACCACGACCCCGAGGAACACCAGATTCTCACCTGCAAGCCCGTGGTGCTGAAACGGAACTGCTGGATAGGAGCAGGCGCTACCATCCTACCTGGCGTGACAGTTGGTGAAAACGCCATTGTCGGTGCAGGAGCCGTAGTGACCAAAGATGTAGAACCGAATACCGTCGTTGGCGGCATCCCTGCAAAACTGATCAAGAGACTGTGAAACAAGACAAACAATTATCGACTTGGTATGATTAAGAATACAACGGTTTTGGTAGGTGCAGGCAGCATCGGACAGGCGATTATCCGTCGTGTGTCGGCTGGTAAGCACATTGTGCTGGCAGACTACTCCATAGAGAATGCTCAGCGAGCAGCAAAGACGCTGGAGGATGCTGGCTTTGAGTGCTCAACCATCCAATGCGACCTCGGCTCAAAAGAGGATATTCTGAAGTTGGTGAAGTTTGCCACCAGCAAGGGGGACGTGACTAACGTGGTGAATGCTGCAGGTGTGTCACCCTCACAGGCTCCTGTAGAAGAAATTCTGCGCGTTGACCTCTACGGAACAAGTGTTCTGTTGGAAGAGTTCGGCAAGGTGATTGCCGAAGGTGGTTCGGGCGTGATTATCTCGTCACAAAGCGGTCATCGTCTGCCAGCCTTATCGCAGGAACAGAACGAGGATTTAGCCACAACTCCTGTTGACAAGCTGCTGGAATTGCCGTTCCTGAAGGAAATCAACGACACGCTGAATGCCTATCAGTACTCGAAGCGTTGCAATGTGCTCCGCGTGATGTTCGAGGCTACTCGCTGGGGACGACGTGGTGCCACCATTAACTCAATCTCTCCTGGTATCATCATCACGCCATTGGCCAACGATGAATTGCATGGCCCACGCAAGGAT
>JAFVGS010000018.1 GCA_017474845.1 Prevotella sp. | reverse complement strand
TTGGTGAATACTTTTGTTGTCTGGAAATCGCCATCTGCATGGCCTGCTCCGTTCATGATACATGATTTGCTCGCGTCATGATACATGATTCTGTCCATTCATGATACATGATTCGCTCCCGTCATGATACATGACCGTTTCCGGTGATGCTCATGGCCGCCGCCGTTCATGTGCATGACGGTTTCCGTTCATGTTCACGGAAGCTCCCGGCCATGTGCATCACCTCTGATATTCCGGCGGAGGGCGCCCTCCTGCATCATTCGATTGTTGGTTCATACTCATGTTGTTTATTTCTGTTCCTTACCGTCTTGGCCCACGAATCGGTCTTTGGTAAAAAGCGCGAGCACTTTCATAAACGAAATGCCCTCTTAAGGACACCACTCCTTTGCGCGAACATTACCGAAAACTACTAATGCCCACGCCTATACGGAGTGAGCTTCGTAGCCTTCGTCATTCGCGCATTGTTGATGTGGTGTTTCAAGAGGATGCGAAAAACTATCGGCTCTTTATCCAGAAAAGATCGAATTCTGAACGCAAAGATAGCAAAAAATCTTTCATAAAGTGCATTCCGAACCGAAAAAATGCACATTTTATCTGATTTTAGTATTTTGGGGCATCGAAAACGAAGAATTTTGTGTAAATTTGCACGCATATTCCACCAATTGAACAAAATAATGAAGTATTTACTTAATCTCAAAATTACGTCGGCCTTGGCGAATGTCAAGCGAGTTAGTTTCATCCTCTTCGGTGCAGCCTTGCTGTACATGACTAGTTCTTTGCTTTGCTCTTGCTCTGGAAATTCAAAAGGGAATGCTGGCAATGACAGCAATGGTACGGAAACGGTAGAGCAGCAGTCTGGGAAGCCTGAAAAGAATGAGAAAGAGCAGGCATTGGAAACAGCATCTACGCAGATGTCAAGGCTTTCTTATACGATTAAGCCTAAAAGAGACACCAAAGAAATCAAGACCTATGTCAATAAACATGGATTCATGGATGTGAAATGGATTTTTAATAGCGGTTCTTTCAATTTATTCCCATTTTCACTTGTAATTTCCAGATATGTATATATTGACGGCAAACAAATATCCTACAATCCAAGGTTTACATCCGACGAACTTTCCGTCTTTGTTATGAAGGAGGTAGTTTTCATCCTGACAGAGAATTCATTGCAAGGAGACCCTATGGTGAACAAGCGGAGACAAGAAATTGATATTAGCCAGTATCTGTATTATCTCATATTCGGAAACGAAGATGCAAATGACTTCGTGAAGGAGAGGGTACAGATGCATTATGAGGTTGCCATGGAGCAGATGCTTGACGAAATCAATTACGTTCATGAGGTTGCAAGTAGTTCTGCAAGTAATTTCAAATTCAAGTTTGAGCCCTCGTTATATAATGAAAAATATGAGATTGAGATGTGGTTCGACGACAATGGATATTTGGCAATAAATTCTTCTCTTTGGCAATGATTTATTTCCATCCCAACTGACTTCATACAACGTCGATTATTATGGCTAAACATCCGAGCCGTTTCTTCATCCCTCGTAAGGGAGAGCACTACGAGACGGGCATCAACGGAAAGAAAGTGCTTGTCGTCGGGGCAAGTTTCTACTGCAACAAGTACGATTGCCCTTCTTTCGGCGACTGCACCAGCCGTGACAAGAAGGATTCCAGCCACTACAACACGACCTGTCCTGAGTATGCCAAGCAGGGCGCGGAATTAAGGAAGGAACCACGTTACGCCATTGACGAGAAATATCAAGCCTATCAGCGGTTCGAGAAGTTGATGCGCGAAGTAGTCAACAGCGACGTGGAAAACATTTGGGAGTACGTGGCATTCACAAACTATGTGCAGTTCTTCGTCCCGACCATAAACACCTACAAAACCTATCTGAGTGACCGCGACTTCGAGGCGTTCATCGAAACCCTTGTCGAACTTCAACCCGACATGGTTATCTCATGGGGGATGGTCACGATTGACGATGTAAGGACAAATAACCAATACGTTATCGACAAAGATAAACTGCCGGATTCAGAATGGTACATCTGCCACCTCGCTAATATCCCTGGCATCGAGCATGTCATCACGCTTGTCTGCTGTTTTCATCCGTCGTCGAAAGACTGGAACGAAGACTTTGAAAGATGCGCAGATTATCTGAGACAGGTAATCCTTTCCAAATAAAACTTCGGGAGGCCGCCGCTGAATCGCCAGCATCGGCCTCCCGAATCTTTTTTCCACCTATACCTTATTATATATTATTTCACCAGCCGCGTCTGCAAGAACTCGTCGAACTGGGTTCATCGTTCGCTACTTTTTATAGGGTGTGCGAAAGTGTGAGCCTCGCAACATAACAAGGGGACGGTTCTTTTGTTACACCCGCGATGTCACAAAAGAACCGTCCCCTCTTCTATGTTGCAATACTTGGGTTACTTTACGTCGCGAACCAGGCGCACGGATAAGCCATAGCTGCGGAGGTTGTAGCTCTTCGAAAACAGACTTTGGCCGAAGTACACGTTGTAGGCCTTTTCCACATCCAACGTGTAGGACGACGACGACCAATAGTAGAAATCGTTGCCGTAATCGCCGGACGCGACACCGTAGACCTCGTCACCAATCCGATAACAGGCAGCCGGGAGGAACACACAACCCTTGCCCTCAAGAGCAGTCCACTGCACAGAGGGACAGTTGGTACCCGCGCCATTGATAGTGCCCCAGGCAGCCTCGCTGTCGCCGATGGTCACGCCATCGGGGAACAGAATCATACCTTCCACGCCCGTGCCGCCAATATTGATGGTGGCGTAGGCGTAGCGAGCGTTGCTGGTGCCGTTGACGGTAGCGCCGCTGGCGCGTCCGGTAAGCAGATAATCCCACTCGGCTGAAGGAACTATTTCTAAGATTTCCAAATCTTTGCCCGAAATCTTCATCTCCTATCGCTGTTCGATTCAGAGAGATACATCGATCTGGCTATTTCAGGAAGGGATTGACCGTCGTGTCGGGGCCGAGGTAGAAGCCCGGCTCGGAGGGCTGGTTGTAGCCGACGTTCTGGGCGGCCGTGGAGAGGCGGTAAGGGATGTCCTCCATCAGGCAGTTGATGCGATAGTCGGTCGGTATCGGAGAGACGAAGATGCGCAGTTCGCTGCTGTCCGGCGTACGGGCTATGACCTCCTCACGCCAGTCACCGAGGATGTCGGCAGCGAGGCAGGGGTTGGACTTCGTGCCGTTGTTGAACTGAATGCCTGGGAACCTGACGACATCCACCACCGAGCGCTCCGTCCAGTCGTACTTGGACACCGTTTCGTGGTCGAGCAGTTCACGCAACAGGTCGCCATTCCACCAGATGCCGAAGTTGATGGACAGGCGGCGCCCCTTCATCCTCAGATGCTGCTGGTGCTGCGGATCGTCGGCATCCCGGGCATCGTTGAGCACCTCGCCCTTGATGGTACGGATGCCGTGACTGTCGGAACTCCACATCTCGACGCCGGGGTTGGTGGGGTCGATGTCGGCAGCCATCGCACGGCCTACATCGCTCTTCGACGGTATCTGGAAGATGATCTCACCGGTGCGGGCATTGCGGAAGTCGGAGCCGTCGCGGCGGTTCTCGTGGCAGTCCCATACCTGCAATTCGGCAGAAGACGGATCGAAGGCCATCAGATGGATGGCATCACCGTGGCCCATACCGGTGGTATAGAGGCCCTGACCGTCGTGGTCGACGGCCATCGAACCGTAGATGATCTCATCGCAGCCGTCACCATCGACATCGGCCACGCGAAGGTTGTGGTTGCCCTGGCCGGCATAGCTGCTCAGGGGCTTCCCGTCTTTGCCGATGCCCTCGGCATTGGTGTCGAAGATCCAGTGCGGCTTCAGTTCCTTGCCGTCCCAGTCCCAGGCAGCCAGGACGGTACGGGTGTAGTAGCCCCGGCAGAAGACGGCAGAGGCCCGCCGCCCGTCGAAGTATCCGACGCCTGCCAGGAAACGGTCGGAGCGGTTGGCGTAGTTATCGCCCCAGTCGCTGAGATTACCGCGCTCAGGGATATAGGGCTTGGTGTCCATGGCGGCACCCGTCAGGCCGTTGAACACGGTGATGTATTCGTTGCCGGTGAGGATACGGCCCGTCATCGGTCTGCCCTGCTTATTGTATTTGCCCCATTCGCGTTCAGGCGTCGGATTCTCGGCTTCAGCCAGGGCCTGATGGCGATAGTCGGCCAGAGAGTCGCCGATCACTTTCCCCACTCCATCTCTGGCTCCGTCAGAAGTTCTGACGATGAACTCTGCCCGTCCGTCACCATCGAGGTCGTAGAAGATGAAGGGGACGTAATGGGCGCCGCTACGAATATTGATGCCCATATTGATACGCCAAAGTAATGTACCATTTGACAATTGACCATCTGACAATTGACGATTGACAATTTTGTAGCAGTCGAAGATGGTCGGGCCGGTATAACCGTCGTGGGCATTATCGTGGGCGTTGGTGGGATCCCACTTCAACAGGATCTCATACTCCCCGTCGCCGTCGACATCGGCCACAGAGGCATCGTTGGCGGTGTATTCGTAAGTCCGACCGTCAGGAGTGGTGCCGCCCTCGGGCTTCTGCAGCGCCACAGGGATATAACCGTCAGGGGCGTCGCTGCGGAGGGTGAAGGTGCCGTTCTTGCCGCCACCGCGAACCTCATAGACGGCATCGGTATGGGGCCACGTCTCATCAATGAAGAACGTGCCTCCCTGACGGAGCGGCTGGCTGTTCAGCTTCTGACCGTCGCGATAGACATCAAACGGTTCTCCGACGGCATCGGTAGAGAGCGTGCGCCAACTGACGACCACTTTCTCACCACTCCGAATGGCCACCACGCCACGGTTCAGGCGCTCAAGGTTCATCTGCGCCCTGTCATAACGGGGCTGCGCCTGAGAGGCTACGGGGAAAAGACAACTCACAAGAATCAGACTTAGCAGAGTTCGTTTCATTATCGAAGAAGTTTAGTTTGCAATTCTGGTGCAAATATACGGCAAATATTCGCTTTAAAGCATCCTTTTTGTACGGAAATTCAAAAAATAATCCATTCATTTGGGCTGTTATTAAAAAATAATGTGTAATTTTGCCCCCAATAACAAACTAACCAAAGAAATGAGATTAAGACTTAGCAGCCTTCTTTGCCTGCTTGCTTTCTGCATTTTGCTGACGGCACAGGACAAATTTCCGGCAGGCGAGCGACCAAAAGTCGAACGACTGACCAACAGCCGTCACATCAGCTCTGCCGACGGACTGCCCAGTAACCAGATATACGACTTGACCCAGGATGCCGACGGCTATATCTGGATGGCCGCAGCCAACGGCTTGTGCAGATACGACGGCTACAGTTTCTATAACATTTACAATCTCGGTCCCGGGCCGGATCCTGTACAGGGAGTGGTAGGCTATGTCTTCACGGATGATGACAAGCGCCATCTGTGGCTGCGCACCTCTACATACGTCTATTGCTGTTACGACCTGCGTACGGGGAGGTTCGTCGACTTTACCGGGCGCAACGACTATGCCCGCACCTATCGCCGGTTCCTGAAGGGCCGCCAGGGCATCCTGTGGATGTTCGACGACGAGTCAGGCATAAGGCGAGTGAAGTGCAGCGACAATGGCGAGATCACATGTACCGACTACACCAAGGAGAACGGCAGCCTTCCAGTCAGCCATGTGCGCGATGCCTTTGAAGACGACAAGGGCCGTCTGTGGGCGATGACGCTCGAGGGTCTGGTGATGATCGACGCTGAAGGAAAATCACGTACGCTCAGCACTGGTATCAATTACCGCAGGGGCATACAGTTAGGCCGTCATGTACTGGCATACACGGCAGACAAGGAGATTATCACCTATGACGAGAATGGGCACGAGGTGCGTCGTATCCCCGTCGCAGCCGATGCTGATGACATCTCGTCAGTGACTGCCAGTTTTGTGTGGCAGGGCAAGTGGATGATCATGACCAAGGGTAAGACCCTGATGGTTTCGCCCGATGACAATGTGGCAAAAGTCACGGAAAAATATCATGTGCTCAGGGGAACCATCATGGAGGGTCTGAGCGGCGACGACAATTATTTCGTGAGCAACAGCACCGGTACGCTCTGGATCTTCCCTGCCGAAGGAGACATGCGCGTTCTCAGGCTGATGGAAGGTGTGCAGTCCACAACAGAACGCTTCCGCCGCTACAATATCCGCAAAGGTCCCGACGGCCTGTACTACATTGCCAGCTATGGCAACGGACTCTTCGTCTATGACCTCGAAAAGGACCGTCTGCAACACTATGCCGCCACATCGCCATGGCCCATCGTGGGCAACAGCTATCTGAACAACATTCTCATAGACCGCAGCGGCTGCATCTGGCTGAGTGAGGAATCGACAGGCGTGACATGCATCTTGCCGCCCGACAGGACAAATGCCGACTATTACTATCCTCAGCCTGATCGGAAGGGAGACTGGAGCAACTACGTCAGGATGGTCACATACAACGGCCATGAAGTATTGCTCAGCACGAAGGACAACCGCCTTTACGAACTGCTGCCCGATGCCTGGGACAACCCGAAAGTCGCTCCCGTGACACTTCCTGCTACGGCCTACGCTTTCTTCAAGGACAGACAGGGACACGAGTGGATGGGAACGCGCGGCGGGGGGCTGTACTTTAACCGTAAAAACGTGGAGTTCCCCTCACGGCAGATTTGCGACTTCACGGAAGATTCCCAAGGCAGAATCTGGATTGCCACCTGGGGTGACGGGCTGTTTGTAGTCAGTGTGAAAGACGATGGAGAACTGGCCTATACCCAACTGATGAAGCAGACCCACAACGAGAGTTGCCTGCATTGTATAAGACAAGACAAGAAAGAACGGCTTTGGATAGCTTCCAATAACGGTGTGTACCATATCGACATGCACAGCCAGGCGCCAAGTGACAAGGACCTGAAGCGTGTCAACACCCAGAACGGCGAGTTCCCCTTCGATGAGATCACCTGTCTGATGCCTGACAGCGTCGGGA
Organism: Prevotella sp.; assembly: GCA_017474845.1. Classification (GTDB taxonomy): domain Bacteria; phylum Bacteroidota; class Bacteroidia; order Bacteroidales; family Bacteroidaceae; genus Prevotella. Next base: position 20,326 of record JAFVGS010000018.1, on the reverse strand, counting down.
ACATCTGGGTCGGTGTCCGCGGAGGAGGACTGCAGAAATGCCGTTATGACAGCGACAAGGGAAAGTTTGAGATTGTGAAAGGCTACTCCATTCACGAAGGTCTGATGACCAACAATGTCTTCTCGATAGCTTCCGACCGTCAGGGTCATATATGGGCAGGAACAGACAACGGTCTGACGTGTATCAGGAAGGATGGGAAGGTGAGTTCATACCGGTTCGGACATACGCTGGAAAGCAATATCTATTCTGAGAACAGCACCGCGATATTGCCCGATGGCCGTCTGCTCTTCGGCACTGCCTACGGACTGATGATCCTTGAGCCGGAACACGTCAGCGACAGCAGGCATGACAATGCAGCCGCGCCCCTGATAACCATGGTCAGCATCAACGGCGACGACCGCTATCTCTCTACCACCGACCTGAAGCTCGACCTGAGCCACGACCAGAACAGCATCGAACTGGGATTCTCGAACCTCGACTTTGCCGGCATCGCCTCCACCCAATACCGCTACTACTTAGAGGGGCTCGAACACGGCTGGCGGCAGCTGACCAGCGACAATACGGCCCGATATAACGGTCTTCCGCCGGGGAAATACATCTTCCACCTGAGTTCTCTGAACAAGAACAACCAGTGGAGCGAAGAGTGCGTCTTCCCTATCACCATCCACTACCCCTGGTACAACACCTGGTGGGCCTGGCTCATCTACCTTGCCATCATCGCCTTCGTTGCCTATCACTTCTACCGCGTCTGGCGGCGCAACTTCGAACTGCACCAGCAGATACGTGTGGAAAAGGAACTGACCACCTTCCGTCTGAACTTCTTCACCCATATCGCCCATGAGTTCCGTACCCCACTGGCCATCATCTCAGGCGCTGCCGACAAGCTCACCGAGAAAGGCGATGCCCAGGTGTCGCGCGCAGCGGTACAGACGGTGCGTCGCGGCACCCACCGGCTGACCAAGCTCGTCAACCAGCTGATGGAGTTCCGTCGCATCAACACGGGAAACCTGCGGTTGGGAGTCATGCGGGCAGACATCGTCAAACTGGCCCGCACGACCAGCGACGAGTTCCGCGATCTCCTCTCACGAAAGGAGCAGACACTCACGTTCACCCCCTTTGCCCATAAGCATGAGATGGTGTTCGATCCCCACCTGCTGGAAGCTATCCTCTACAATCTCCTCAGCAATGCCGTGAAATATACGCCTACCGGCGGCAGCATCAGCCTGAAGATCAGGAATTCAGAGGAAGGGAATCGGATTCTACTGATCGTCGAAGACAGTGGTCCTGGCATCAGTCCTCAGCAGGAGTCACAACTTTTCCAGCCCTTCATGCACGGCTATGTGTCGCAGGGCGGCATGGGCATCGGTCTCTATACGGCCTATCAGAATGCCCGTCTGCACAAAGGCAGCCTTACCTACGAACGCATCTCACCCGAAGGCGGTGCACGGTTCATCGTGTCGATACCCGCTGATGAGTCTGCCTATAGCCCGGAGGACTATAAGGGCACCACAGCCGTCAATACGATGCAGAAGGAAGAGAAGAGTGTCGCAGAGATACGGGAATTAGTACCGGAGGCCTTCAACGACCTGACCATTGCCATCATAGAGGATGATCCGGATATGCTCGACCAGATACGTGACAGCATCGGACGCTTCTTCAAGACGGTCAGCTACACCGACGGCCAGTCGGCCATCAGCGGCATCAAGGAGCAGCAGCCTCACCTCATCCTCTGCGATGTGATGCTGCCAGACATCAACGGCTTTGAGATTGTGAAGGAGCTGCGGACAGACGAGGCGCTGCGGAATATTCCCGTCATCATGCTGACCGCCCTCGATGGCGACGACCAGCTGTTGCGCGGCTACAAAGCAGGTGCAGACGACTATATGGTGAAGCCCTGTAACTATGAGTTGCTCATCCTTCGCATCACCCAACTCATACAATGGTACGGCCGCATGCAGCCAGATGCCGAGGCGTCAACGGCAACTGTTCAACCATCAACACCCATCATCACTGACGAGGCCGACCAGCGCTTCAGGGAAAAGATGGAGGCAATCGTTGCCCTCCGCATGGGTGATCCGGACTTCAATGTCGATACCCTCGCCGCCCAGCTGAAGATGGGACGCACCAAGTTCTACGGCAAGATGAAGGAGTTTACGGGAATGTCGCCTAACACTTACCTTCAGACAGAGCGTCTGAAGAAAGCTGCCGAACTGCTGATAGAGGGCGACCTCAATGTGACGGAGGTCAGCTATAAGGTCGGTTTCCAGTCACCCACCTATTTCTACAAGTGCTTCAAGGAGAAATACGGTGTCCCGCCGAGTAAGTACGGCAAGCAGAAGAAATAATCAGTTGCCGTCGGGCTTGACGAAGTCCGTGTTTCCCGAGGGATACCAGACAAATGCATCGGGAGAGTCGGGATGAGCGGGGTCGAAGTCCTCCCAGTCCGCCCTAAGGTACTGAACCAAAGGAGAACCCATCTGCTTGAGACCCATCACTATCATCTTGGCTACCTCCCAGGCTCCGAAGGGATTGAAGTGGGTGTTGTCGGCAAGAGCCTTAGGCTGATCAGGGAAGGTGTTGGCAGGATAGTGAACCAAGGCCCGCTTGGAACCCTCGAAGCCCAACGTCTCATAGAAGGTATGTGTCATGCCGTTGAGTTCGATGAGAGGGACGTCTTCACGACGGGCCACGGTGCGCATGGCTTCGGGATAGTCGCCGTGGGTATTACGGAGGGTCTTCTGGTCATCGTTGAAGAACCGTCGGGCGGTGGGCGTGACGAAGATGATGTTGCCGCCCTTCTCACGGACACGGTCGGCGAAGATCTTCAGGTTGCGGGAGTAACTGTACCAGGCGCCATCGCCAGCCCGCTTCTCTTTCTCGTCGTTATGGCCGAACTCACAGATGACGTAATCCCCCTTCCGTAGTTGAGAGAGGATCTTATCCAGTCGCAACTGGGCAAGGAAAGTGGTGGCAGAAAGTCCGCTTTCGGCATAGTTGGCAATGACCACCCGCTCGTCAAACCAACGGGTAATCATCTGGCCCCAGGACGCCCAGGGTTCCTGTTCCTGATCCACAACGGTGCTGTTGCCACAAAGGAAGACGGTGACAGCCAGACTGTCTGGCTCGACGGTGATACGCTGCACGGCAGGAGCCGGACCACAGAACTGCAGATTGAGTGTCTCGTCCCAATTCTTATAACTCAGCTCACGAGGTTTGAGTTTGACGCTGGTGGAGGCATCAATCGTCGGTTCATGTTTGTTGACGGTAAAGGTAACCGTCTGGAACTGGCCTTTATTCGTGGTTACCAGATCAGAATAGTGCCGGCGCGACTCAGCACGTACAACGGTTTGGGCAGCCCGCTTCTTTGAGCCGAGCGTGACGGTGACACGGTAATTGCCGTCGGGAACCTTCACGGAGAAATCGATCGGACGGTCACTATATATATTTAATAAGGTGTCGACCTTCTGGGCCCTGACAAGCAGACTGGTGGCAATGGCGATTGTGAAGATGAAAATCTTACGCATAGTTGTATTTTTGATTGACGATGCAAAGGTAAGCCTTTTGTAACGCTTGTGCCACCGAGAATCGTGCGAAATCTATCAAAGTTGTACAAATTTCATAAATTCAGAACAGATAAATATGGAAACAATCAATCTTTTACCTTAATTTTGCACACAAAACCAAACGAACGCAGAAATGAAAACAAATCGCATCATGACACTGGTCGGCTTGCTGAGCCTGTCAACTGGACTTTGGGCACAGCCAAGGGAGACCGTCAACCTGAATTTCAGTTGGGAGTTCTCCCACGATTCTCTCTTTAATGCATCAAAGGTGATAGACGTGCCCCATGACTTCCAGATTGAACAGCCCTGGGTGGCTCCTGCTGCCGATGAACAGGCAGACAACACAGATGTGGCTGCGAACATCAAGAGCCGTCTGTCGGCCAGGGGCTTCAAGGAGATGGGGGCTGGCTGGTACCGCAAGACCATCACCCCCGATGCCTCTATGGAAGGCCGGCGGGTGTTGCTGGACTTCGAGGGAATCATGTACGTAGGCGACGTATGGCTGAACGGACAACATCTCGGAGGAACTGACTATGGTTACGTGGGATTTGAGGTTGATGTGACAAAGATGTTGCGCTACGGACAGCCCAATGAGATCAAAGTGAAGGCCCATACGATGACAGAGAAGAACTCACGGTGGTACACCGGTGGGGGATTGTTCCGGAATGTCAGCCTCGTCAGTACACCTGCCGACTTGTATTTTGAACGCCATCCGCTCTACATCACCACCCGTGACAACCGATATGTGACGGTTTCCGCTGACTACACCAACCGTACCAAGGCAAAACAGACAACGATGAAGGTGAGCATCTACGATCCGTCAGGACAACTGGTCGTAGAGAAATCCGTTCAACGTGGCAGCCATCGGCAGACACGTACACTGACCATCCAGATGCCAGAGACGGAGATTCCTTCGCCACAACTATGGGACGTGGATTCGCCACAACTATACAAGGCTGTCGCCCAGTTGTTACGGGAGGATGGCACGGTGGCCGATGAGGTGAGTGAGCAGTTCGGCATCCGCACCATTGAGTATGGGCCGCAGTTCGGCATGAAACTCAACGGCAGGAAAGTACTCCTGAAAGGCTATGCCAACCACCATACCTTGGGAGCCTTGGGTGCTGCCGCCTATCCACGGGCCATCGAGAAGCGCATACAGCTCATGAAGCAGTTCGGCATCAACCACATCCGCACGTCGCATAATCCCTATAGCCGCGACTTCATCAAGTTGTGTGACAAATATGGCATCCTGGTCGTGGATGAACTCTACGACAAATGGACCCAGCAGCATACGGGTGGGCGCGTGCCGTTCCTGAACCACTGGGCACAGGATGTGACGGAATGGATCAAGCGCGACCGCAATTCACCCAGTGTGGTGATGTGGAGTCTGGGCAATGAACTGCAGCAGGATCCCAACCTGCCGTTCAACGACTGGGGCGTGACGTGCTATAAGATGATGAAGCCCGTGCTGGAGCGTTACGACTCTACCCGAAAGGTCACGGTGGCCATGCACCCGCGCTATCGCAACTGGGAGACCGACTCCCTACCCTGCGACCTCGCCATGCAGACAGACATTCAGGCGTATAACTATAGGTATATGTATTTCCCCGGCGACGGCAGACGATTCCCCTGGATGACATTCTATCAGAGTGAGGCCAATATGACCATGATGGGACCCAACTGGTTCGAGATGGACCTCTCGAAGGTCATAGGTGCAGCCTACTGGGGAGCCATCGACTATCTGGGCGAGAGTCAGGGCTGGCCGGAGAAAGGCTGGGCACAGGGGGTCTTCGACATCTCGCTGGAACCCAAGCCCAAAGCCTATCTCATGAAGAGCTTTATGGCCGATGAACCCGTAGTACATATCGCCGTCACCGAAAAGGCAGGCGAAGACATCATGTGGAACGGTATCCAGACTGGCAATGCCTCACTCTCAGAGAATTGGAACCGTCCTGAAGGTTCGAAAGTCAACCTGATTATCTATAACAATGCCGACGAGGTGGAACTGCGGCTCAACGGCAAGAGCCTGGGACGCCGTGAGAACCCTCGCGACCCGAAGCTGCGCAACCAGCTGCGCTGGAATGATGTACCGTATAAAGCAGGACGTCTTGAGGCTATAGCCTACCGACAGGGCAAGGCCGTAGCCCGTCACACCTTGGAGACCACGGGTAAGGCCGTCAAACTCATCGTCACTCCCGACAACAGCAGTTGGAAGGCTGATGGCGAAGACCTGCAACACCTGCGCATCCATGCTGTCGACAGCAAAGGCAGAAGAGTGTTGTCTGCTGCCGACGACCTGCGCTTCGAGGTGGAAGGCGACGCACGGATCGTAGCCGTCACCAATGGCGACATCGCCAGCGAGGAACTGAATGTCACCGATCACCGACGCCTGTGGAAAGGCTCTGCCATGGTCATCCTCCGTGCCGGCACCAAGCCCTCAAACGTGACCCTGAAGACCCTCTCTGACCATTACAAGCCCATCATCACCAAACTCGAAACTCATTAAATAGCAAAAAAGTAAAGACATAACGTTACTATGGAAGAAAGAGTTAAAACCGCAATGCAAAAAGGAAGGGTAATCAGTATTCTACTTTTTTACCTTTTTACCTTTTTACCTTTATCCGCCCAGTCCCCTCAAGAGGTGCTCCAGACGGCCCAAAAGGCCAACGACTATTTCATGGCGAAGTACGCCGACCCAACCATTCCTACAAACGTGAAGAAGATCCGCCCTTCGTCGCTCTGGACACGTGCCGTCTATTACGAAGGTCTGATGGCCCTGAACGCCATCGCGCCCAACGACGCGTATCTCGATTACACTTTCCGCTGGGCAGACTTCCACCAATGGACGCCCCGTAACGGTGTCAAGACCACTGACGCCGACGACCAATGCTGCGCCCAGACGTTTATCGAGTATCACCAACTGACGGGCAAAGGCACGTTGGAGCCCACCAAAGAGAACCTTGCCAAGCAGATGGTCTCTGGCCGCACAGACTACTGGACGTGGATCGACGCAATACAGATGGCCATGCCTGTATACGTCAAGATGTATGCCATTACGGGCGACAAACAGTATCTGGACTACGCCATGAAGAGTTATCTGTGGAGTCGCAACACCTGCGGAGGCGGACTCTTCAACGTCAAAGAGGGCTTGTGGTGGAGAGACAAGGACTATGTGCCTCCTTACAAGGAGAAAGACGGAAAGAACTGTTATTGGAGTCGTGGCAACGGATGGGTGTATGCTGCACTGGTACGTTGTATGGACGTGCTGTCACCCAAAGATAAGGCATACAAGCAACTCAAAAAGGATTTCCTGCTGATGAGCGACGGTCTGCTGAAGTGTCAGCACGAGGACGGATTCTGGCACGCCAGTCTGGTGTCGGATGTGGACTACCCCACTCCAGAGATGACGGGCACAGCCCTGTTCCTCTACGGTATGTCATGGGGCATCCGGAAAGGACTGCTCAAGGAAAGCCTCTATCGCCCAGCTTGCGACAAAGCGTGGAAAGCGCTGGAGTCATGTTTGCATAATGACGGTTTCCTCGGCTGGAACCAAGGCACAGGCAAAGACCCCTCAGCTGGTCAACCCGTCACCTTCACCCGCGTGCCCGACTTTGAAGACTACGGCACCGGCTGCTATCTCCTCGGCCTGACCGAATACTACAAACTTTTAAAAGTAAAAAAGTAAAAAGGTAATAAATAAAAGATTTGCATATGAAAGGGACATTAAACATATTATGGAAAAGGGTATTTGTCTTTTTACCTTTTTACCTTTTTACCGTTTTACCTTTATCCGCCCAGTCCTGGCCCACGCCGCTCCCTGAAGCCAAGCCTGGCACCCGCTGGTGGTGGTTAGGCTCGGCCGTCGACAAGGAGAACCTTGAGTGGAACCTCGCTGAGTATGCCCGTGTGGGCATCGGAGCTGTGGAGATCACGCCGCTCTATGGTGTCCAGGGGAATGATGCGAACAACATCCCATTTCTGTCGCCCCAATGGATGCAAGCCCTGAAGACCGTTCAGGACATCGCCCAGCCATTAGGCATCGAGGTGGATATGAACTGTGGCACCGGCTGGCCATTCGGCGGGCCGCATATCTCGTTGGATCAGGCTGCCTGCAAAGCCATCTTCAATGATACCATTATTGATGGCGTCCGCACCTACGACGTCAAGATAGGACGCACACAGCAGAAGGTGAAGCGTGCTGCCCCTGGCGGTGAAGGCTGGGTGGTGGATCATTTCGATCGTGAAGCCGTGCATCATTACCTCGACCGTTTTGAGCAGGCCTTTGCCACCTCTGGCGTCCCCTACCCTCATTCCTTCTTCAACGACTCCTACGAAGTGTATAAAGCCAACTGGACACCCACGCTGTTTGAGGAATTCCAAAAGCGCCGCGGCTATGACCTGCGTACCAAACTGCCAGAACTTCTGGGTGATGTCGACGACGGCAACCAGGTGCTCTGCGACTATCGTGAGACGCTCTCTGACCTGCTATTGGAGAATTTCACGCAGCAATGGGCATCGTGGGCACACTCTCACGGCGTCAAGGTGCGCAACCAGGCCCACGGCTCTCCCGCCAACCTGTTGGATCTCTATGCGGCCGTCGATATCCCTGAGATTGAAGGCTTCGGACTGTCCGAGTTTGGCATCAAGGGACTGCGTACCGACCCAGGCAAGACAAGAAAGAACTTCAGTGACGTATCAATGCTGAAATATGCCTCGTCGGCAGCCCATGTCACAGGCAAGCCGTTCACATCGAGTGAAACCTTCACTTGGCTGACAGAGCACTTCCGCACCAGTCTGTCGCAGATGAAGCCTGACCTCGACCTGATGTTCACCTGTGGCGTCAACCACGTCTACTTCCACGGCACGTGCTACTCACCCAAGAACGACCCTTGGCCGGGCTGGCGATTCTATGCTTCTATCGACATGAGTCCTACGAACTCCATCTGGCGCGACGCACCTTATCTGATGGAATACATCCGTCGTTGTCAGAGTTTCCTGCAGTTGGGACAGCCCGACAACGATTTCCTCGTCTATCTGCCCGTCCGCGACATGTGGCACCAGCGAGGCCCGCGCAACGACGATGCGAAATGGGAGAGCAAAGACCGTCGTGGCGGCGAAGACCTGCTGATGCAGTTCGACATCCATACTATGGATGAGAAGGCGCCGCAGTTTATCCGCAGCATCCTCACCATCGACAGCCTCGGCTACGACTGCGACTATATCAGCGACCGCCAATTGGCCAAGGTTCACATCGAAGACGGCATGCTCGTCACGGAAGGCGGCACACGCTACCGTTCCCTCATCATCCCCAGCAACACAACCATCGACAGCCGTTTGCAGGCGCTTCTGTCGCCCATCAGCGATTACGTCATCCATGGCGAGTCGGCTGAGGATCTGGAGAAATTCGCCAAGGCCGAGCCAATGAAGGCTATCTACGGCCTCCGCGCCATCCGCAGAAAGACCACCAACGGTTGGCACTATTTCATCGCCAACCTGACGCCCAAAGACATCGAAGGCCTCACGCCCTTGGCAGTCCCCTTCGTCAGCGCCACGTGGTTCGATCCGATGAATGGTGACATCACACCCGCCTACGCCAGCGACGGACTCTTGTACATCGCCCTCAAGTCTGGCGAGAGCATGATCCTCCAAACCTCCTCGCAGCCCTCTTCCGCCGAAGTTCCCCTCCTGAGTAGGAGGGGCCAGGGGTGGTCTGATCCGCCTCAAACTCTCCCCCTCTCCGGCCCTTGGTCTCTCACCTTCGCCGATGAGAGTCCCCGCGTGCCAGGCACCTTCCGCCTCGATTCCCTCCAGACCTGGGAAACCCTCTCCGACTCTGCGACTGTCTCGATGGGCACCGGCATCTACACCACGACCTTCAAGCTCTCAGCCGAACAAGCCAAGAAGCACTGGAAGATCGACCTCGGCGATGTCCGCGAGTCGGCACGCGTCTGGCTGAACGGACAGTTCCTGGGATGCGCCTGGGCTGTACCATTCATACTCGACTGCGGCGATGCCACGCGAAAGGGTAAGAACGAGTTGCGCATAGAGGTGACCAATCTCCCAGCCAACCGCATTGCCGACTTAGACCGCAAAGGCGTCAAATGGCGCAAGTTCAATGAGATTAACGTGGTGGACATCGACTATAAGAAAACCACTTATGCCGAATGGTCCCCAATGCCCAGCGGCCTCAACTCCAAAGTCACGCTTCTCTCGGCCAACTGAGCGTACATCCAAGAAGTCCCCCGCTAAACGGGGGACTGTCTATTTGCAAAGGTTGTTTGTATCATCATGGTTTGAAGCCTTTTTGCCAGACGGTCTTGACGCCATCGCAGAGGTCATAGAGGATATGGCGGCCCTGGATACGACGACCGGCAGGCAGGAAACCGCAGACAATGCGGGTGATGTGCTGTCGGATGTTGAAGTCCTTGGGTTCATCCACGCCGATGCTCTCCACACGGAGACTGAAACGGCCAATGCCGGGGAGCACCACCGTCTGGCCTTCCCGCAATTTCTCCTTCAGAATGTCCTGAAGTTCCGTCACGACACCTACCATGGTACCCTTTGAAAAACCACAATTACGACAGGCCTCTTCGGCGATTTCGTCGAGTGTTACCTCGCCCTGGCTCACGGTCTTGGCAAAATATTTCCCGTAGGAACCGCTACGCTTAATATTGTTCTTGATTAATTTGATATGTACTGCCATCTTCTTTATATTACTCTTTTTACAAATCTTACACTACTGTTACCTAAAGTAAAACAAGTTGTTTTATCTTCTTAAAGGCAGGTTATTCATTCTTTGAAGCCATCTTAACGACGGTAAAACAAGTTGTTTTACTTTTAGATATCATATCCCTTCCACCTTAAACACTGATCCTTTGTTGTTACGCTTGCGTTCATAACCCATCTTAGACAGCCGTTTGCCGAGTTCAACATCCGTTCCTTTCTTAATGGTAAAGGTAGGAAATATCTTCTCAAGTCGTTTCATAATCAGCTGGAGGGGAACGAACGCTGCATCCTCGGAGGTATCTTCGGGTGACAGATAGGTGAGAGCTATCATCTGTTCGTAGCTGTTTACCTGCTGGAACTGTTCGTTCTGCTGAATGATACGGGCGTTGTCCTCGTCCTCGAACCAGTACCGACGTCCCTGCTGCAACTCGGCATAGAGCTGGGAATACAGTTTGTCGTAATAGATGATGCCGTCGTTGCCGATTTCTTCAGCATAGACGCAGATGAAACGGCGAGAGCCCGTAGGGTCCACCAGCGGACGTCGGTTGTTGGTAGTGGCGATGAACGAGGCAAAGCGCTGACGTTCCTCCATCGTCTTGCCGTAGGGCGGACGGAACTTCACGTCGTGCTTCGAGAGCAGGTACTTCAGGATGGGCTGCTGCGACTTCGACATGGCATCGAACTCATCGATGTTGATGAGGGCATACGATGACATGGCGATGAAGATGTCGTTGTCGTTCTTCATCGACAGACGGTCGTTGAAGTATATCTGCAGGTATCCGGGCAGCAGACGCTTGCAGAAAGTGGTCTTGCCACTACCCTGAGGCCCGATGAGCAGGGGTACGATGGCATTGCCGTGCTGGCGGTCCTTGCCAAGCCACTGCGCCACCATTGAGAGCATCCACGTGTGGAAGTCGCTTTCCCAGTACGGGTTGTCGGTCTTCACGCGACGGGCCAGTTCACCTACATAGTCGGTCTTGCCGTTCCACTTGGGCAGGTGCTTGATATAGTCTTCCATCGGATAGTACTTGGGGATGAGGTTTGAGTCGATGTAGCGGTTCAAGTCCTTGTCCCACGAATCGACGCCAGCCTTCAGGGCCTTGATGGCCATCGTGTTACGGGCAGCCTGATCCAGAGGCATGAAACCGTAGCCGACAGCATTCATGCGATACTCGGGGGTACCGGTCATCACATTGAGGCGCAGCGTGTAGTGCTCCTTCATGTAGGCTTCCGTCTTATAGGCAAGCAGGGCAGAAGGGCGGGTGAACTTCAGGGGAATGGTCTTCAGCGTCTCGCGCAGGTAGGCGGTCTTGAAAACGGTCTCAATGGTCTCCTGGTTCTGCAGGCCGCCGAGCAACGGAATGAAGGTACACATACGGGCACACCAGGCCTGAGGCAAACCCATCTGACGACAGCCGTCAGCCAACTGTTCCAGCACGGCATCCCTGAATAACTCGGACGTCTTGTACCCGCCGTCGATTTCCCACAAGTCGCGATGTGCTTCCTGAGCGGCATTGAGACAATCATGGAAACGGCGCATTCGACTGTCGTGAACAGACAATCCCGGGATCTCCTCCGGATAGTTGTAGTCGCTGATATCCTCCTGCATGGGATGGAACTCTGGCGACTCCTCGGGTTCGTTGGACACGGTAATGGCAATGGCCGAGGGGGTATAAAATGGCTGCGGGTCGAAACTGGTCATACAACAGCTCATGAAGCTGGGCTCATACTCCGCTAACGGTGTGCCCAACTGCGAAGAATAGATATAGTGCAGTTTACGGAAGGCATTGAGGAGCGTTGTTTCAGACAGTTTACCGTCAGAGACAGCGTAAGGGCAAACGATGTGGAGAGTGTGACCGTCGTGACCGAGGAAACAGAGCTGGGTATAGGGCAGATGAATGGCGAGGCGCTTGTATTCCTGGACGGTGGCCAGGTCGCGCAGGTTCTCTAATGACAGCAGCACAAGGGCGTTGAGGCTTTTGGCCTTTAATTCGCCGCTCTGCTTCATCCATTCTGCTGCGAAGCACACTTCTTTGTTGTAGTCCCGTACATAATGGTGACGAAACGTGCCGTCCTTCAGTTGCACAACAAACTCGTCGAGTTCTTCGCGCGTGTACCGCTTTTCATTTCTTTCGTTGTTGATGATTGTTATCTTCATTTCCTTGTTGGGTTATAACTGCCTACAAAGATACAACTTTTTTGGCAAAAATGCAAGACTTTTACAAGAAATCTCGCATTTTTACATCAAAAAGTGTAAGATCATAACAATCTTACACTCATATTAACACACTGATGTTTAATGAATTATATACAAAAGTGTAGGTTGAGTATCTTTCTGTATTTACTTGATGATGATCGAACGTCCATTGTTAATGTAGACACCCTTTGTCGTGGGCTTCACCCAGAAGTGGGCGCGGAAGTTCCTCAGCTCGCGAGGTAGCGAGGCGTCAGTCGAGGCGTAGCCTATCCGGTTGCCGTCGCTCAGGAAGAGAATCTCGTTCTTATTGAACAAGTCGATGGTCAATGGCGAGAACTGACCCACGAACTGCACCTTGCCGTCGTTGCTGGTGACTGCCATCGGCTTAGTAGCGGCGATGGTGGCGTCAGCGAATACAGGACAGGTGGTGACAACGGGCTTTAGCTCAAGGTGGTTGTGCCCTAAGGAAGAGATTATGTCTAAGGATTTAAAGGATCAAAAGGATAGTCGGCGCAGCGCGCCGCAGGAAAATCCTTAAAATCCTTAAGATCCTTAGACAAAAACGCCTTAGAATCACAGTTCTGGTGATCAACGAAAGTTGTAAACGATGAGAAAATTTTTGTTTTTTTTATTTTGTCGTTTCGTTTGTTTTATGTAAATTTGCAGCGTCTAACATATAGAAATAGGAACAGATGAATACAGATGTATTGGCAACTCCATCACCCGCCAGTGCCAAGTACTGGTCGGAATTGAAGGATTTAAGTGACAACGTAAAGTTGGAACTCATCACCTTGTTAAGCAGTTCCATGACACATCCTGAAGAACCAGCCGCCGAGCCTCGCAAAGGTTGGGCAAGCCGTTTTGCGGGTGTATGGAAAGACAGCCGTTCGGCAGAAGAAATCGTTGAAGATATCCGCGCAGCAAGAACTGCAAACACTTTTGATGTAGAACTATGAACGGATACCTACTCGATACAAGTACCTGCATTTTCCTGCTCAGAGGTAAACGTAGTGTTGAGGAAAAGCTCAACGAGATAGACGAAGGCATCTGCTATATTTCCGAGATTGTCCTTGCAGAGCCAGCACCGTTGTTCTGTCGGCAACCGCCGCAGTTGATGCACATGCGGACAGGCTTGCGGCCTATCTGAACGATCTCCGATTCCACACGGTGCTTCTGCAGCGTTGCCTCAATCTCCTTCAGGCAGCAGAACGTGTTGCCGTCGGTACGCGGGCTGCCGTTAATCAGTAACACTTTGACCCTCGGTCGAGCCTGCTCACGCTCGGCAGGACTCAAGCCCACCTGGTCCTGCCCTCGCTCACTCGCAGCCTTGGGAGAGTCGCCGCCAGTCGCGTTACTTATCATCGCCGACACAGGTGAAACAACCGCCGCCCCCGCAGCAGCCATCGTAGCTTTCTTGATAAAATCTCTTCTGTCCATTCTCGCAAATTTCTTTGCAAATATACGAAAAATAAATGAATAATTGCTACCTTTGTAGCCGATTTTAACAAAAGTTGAATCTCGTCACGACTCAGCCAATCATGCAAGCATGTTGGCGCTCGCTGCTCCGAGACTTAAGAATTATTAGGAAATGAAGAAGATTTTGACTTGCTTGTTCGCCGCACTTGGGCTCACTACAGCCTGTGGCCAACAGAATTTTGAGAACTATGATGTGAAGGAGTTTGCCGAACTGATTGCAGACTCTAACGTGGTAATCCTCGACGTGCGTAAGGCCGATGAGTTTGCCGAAGGACATATTAAGGGAGCCGTTCTTATCGACCAGTTCCAGAGCGACTTCGTGGAAGAGGTCAAGGCAAAGCTGCTGAAAGAAAAGACTATTGCCATCTACTGCCGCAGTGGTCGCCGCTCTGCCAATGCTGCCGGTAAGTTGGCAGATGTCGGCTATAAGTGCGTGAACCTTAAAGGTGGCATCCTCGCATGGAAAGAGGCGAATATGCCAGTGATTACATCGGAATAAGATATGAATGGCCTGCTCACGCTCGGAAGAGTCCAAGCAAGCTTGACCATTCACTCACTTCTTGCGCTCCGTAGGTGCTCAGACGAACAAGTTCGGAGTCCTCGCTGCCTTGGCTTGTCTTGCAAACTCAAACAGTGACAGAGGCAGGTGGCAATAACCATCGGGATTCTTGTCGAGGTAGTCCTGGTGATACTCTTCTGCCGTATAGAAGTTCTGCAGAGGCAGTTTCTCCACGGCCAATGGCTGCTCGTAGTTCTTCTGCTCTTCAGCAAATACCTTCTCGATGACGGGCAAATCCGCTGGGTCAGTATAATAGACACCAGTACGATAGCGTGTTCCCTCGTCGTGTCCCTGCTTATTGAGACTTGTCGGATCAATAGCCTTGAAGAACATCTGCAATAGGAATTCAAGACTGACCACATCGGGATAGAATCGCACAAAGACGGTCTCTGCAAATCCTGTCTGGTCTGTATATACCTCTTTATAAGTTGGGTTCTCCGTGTGTCCGTTGGCGAAGCCCACCTCCGTTATGGCCACTCCTTCAATCTGCTTGAAATAATGCTCCGTTCCCCAGAAACAGCCCCCGGCAAAGTAGATATCCTTTGTGGGTTTCGTTTCCAGAATCCCGTCCACTTCGTGCTCTACGAAGGGACCGGCCTTGCACTCCAGCAGGACACTCGGCTCCAGGCACTCAAGTCCATGCCAGACGTTCTTGGGGATGTCCACACCATAGCGGCCACTTTCCTGACTGATGACACAGGATTCCACAATCTCGCCCTCGTCATTGTAGGTTGTCACCCGAACCTTCCCCTTCAGTATCACAAAGGTCTCGTCCTTGTCAGGATGGTGATGCACAGGGATGAATGTGCCAAGTTCCAACGCATTGAGGAATCGGTGGCACTTGTCCTGCAAACTCTGATGGAAGTTGTAGTTCTTCCTCAGTCTCGGTGACTTTTTGGCTTCCTCGGCCAATCCGTTCATTAAGTTATCGTCTATTATCTTCATAATCTCATTATTTTATCGGGTCTGAAAATTTCATTTCTTCTCCCTGTTTATCATACTGTTTACGTTTACCAACGGGAGGTTCTGTCAGAGTGATGCGTACCACACCCTCCAAAGCACAATGGAAATAGAAGGTTTTCTCATCTATACGCGCCAGTGACAAAGGTAATCCGTATGGTGTCCCATCGGGTCTGGTCATGCTGATTGTTACGTATGGAGCGCCGCCCGTTCTCGCAAATAACTTTGCAAAGATAGTTAATAATCCCGTATTTTTCGTACCCTTGCACCGAATATTAACAAAAGTTAATTCTTGACGCGACTCGGCCAAGTCTGAGCAAGCTCAATTTGGCTCTCGCTGCTCCAAGAATTAGGATCGTTTAGGATTTATGGCAAAACGAGAATTGATTGAGCAGCGAGAGCAGAGCCAAATGCATTTGGACTTTGCCGAGTCGTGAAAAAGTGGGTGTAAAAATGGGTGTAGACCTATAAACGAAAAACGCAACCATTTGTTTACCAAACGATTGCGCTTTTACGTTGCGGAGAGAGAGGTATGGAGACTATTATGCCGTATCATACCGTAACTCTCCGTTTTTATTTGCTTTAAGAGCCGCTCAACTCTATTATTGTTACACATCATTTTATATCATTCTGCCTGATTTTGGGTCTGATTTTGGGTAATTCAGCATCATGGCAGCCTTGTTTCTTGCTCCTATGGGTAATTCTAAAAGATTTTAAAACTGTGAGAACTGTTTTTAATATGCATATAGACAAACCTATAAAAATACACAAAGGATAATTTTGCTAATTCTTCTAAAGTTACGAAAAAATGTCATTAATCGGTACAATTCTTATGAAAAAGGTCTTGTGGAACAAACGATATGGTTAAAAAGGATTAATATCTAACAGATTCCAGAAAAAATGCGTATTTTTGCAAATAATGCATCGACATACTGCCATATTGATCAGCTTTTTGCTCTCATCTGTCTCGATGTTCGCGGAAAGTGGCTTGCCTGTTATAGAAATCAAGGCAGACAGGACGATGATCTATCCCCAAAGAATGGAACTGACGGGGGAGGAAACGCTGATGGATGTCCTCCAAATGATGCCAGAGCTGATGATTGGGGGCTATGAGGATGTCATCTCCAGCTATAACCTCCGCATCGACAACAGTCCGATGAACGGTGACGTCAGGCTGATTCTTAGCCAGATGAAAGCCAAGGACATCGCCAAGATCCAGGTTTGTGATAATACGGGTGTCGCGAAGGGAACCATCGGAATGGGCAGGGTGCTGGATATCAACATGAAGATGCCTGAAAGGTTGGACGGTTTCGTGGAAGGGCAGGGAGGCTTCGGGAAGGACGTGGCAGGTATCGGCTCTGTGAATGCGTTATACGGCGGTAGAAGTACCGATCTCTATGCCAATGCGTCTTATCGTCATCAGAACGGGAATGAGGAGTATCTGACGCTTCACATGACGAACCGGTTTGATGAGAGAAATAGGCTGCTGACTTATTTCACCCAGCAATATCTTGACCATCCTTACAGTACGTCGCGGAAGGTGATGGGCAGGGCGAGATACTTCCACACTTTTAATGACCTGGGAACAGAACTGCTCATCGTGGGCAGCTATCAGTATGCCAGTGATCTTTCCTTATCCAACAAACTGCCGCTGTTTATCGCAGAACTGAATACGCCTTTGCTGACCAAACGGCTGTCCATGATGTTGGGTGTCGAGGGTGATTACTTGATGACCAGGCAAAAGGATGCGGACAGGAGTTGGGATGTATTCAACCATGATGTCTATCTGCAGTTCACCTATTCCCTGCCTAAGTGGAAGATGACAGTTGGCGATCGTGTGATGTTCTATAACTATAAATTGATGGATTCTGGTACCACTCAAAAGCATTCCGACACCCGTAACAATGCGAATGCCTGTGTCGTCTATGTGCCTGATAACCGCAATCAGATCCAGTTGGGATATTATCGCAAATACTATAATCCTTCCTACATAGTTCTCTTTATGGATGCCAATACGCTTATTGATGAGGAGTGGGCGATGGCTGAGGGATTGTTGGAAGAATGGACTATTCACCAAATGAAGCTGGCTTATGCCTATAGTAAGCAGAATTTGACTGTGCAGACTGAGGCGAGCTATTATGCCGTTGAAGATGGCGAGAATTTTGCTACGCTGGGTGTGTCGGCTTATTGGAAAACGAAGGGGTTGACTCTGACGGGCGGTTCTAATCTCTATACAGCAAAGAGTGGCACCTATGCTTCATTCAGATTTGCTCCGACTGCCTATCTTCCTTACGACTGGCAGATTGGGATGCAGGTAGTATATTATACCAAGAAATCACCAATACGTAATATATATAGTACGCCTGTGTATGGATGTCTATCTGTGAACAAACAATTAGGCAAGAGATGGAATTTGGGCTTGGATTGGCATGATATGTTTGATGCCGTCTGTAGTGATGTGGCAGTCAACAGACATGCTGCCAATATAAAGTTGCAGTATAGATTTTAATTCTATAGTTTTAGTTTCTTAGTTTTTTAGTTTCTTAGTTTTTTAGTTTTTTATGACACTTATCGAACTAGACATGATCCAAACTGCCGGCATTGGTGCCTTTGCCCTCATCGTCGGTATGATCTTAACGCGAAAGGTTGCTTTTCTCCAGAAATTCTGTGTGCCGTCGCCAGTAAGCGGGGGTATCATCTTTTCATTGATTACCTTAATAATCTATGGCTGGTTCGATGTTGAGGTGTCGTTCGATGGTACCCTGAAGGATGTCTTTATGCTGACTTTCTTTACCAGTGTTGGTTTCCAAAGTGACCTTAAAGTATTAAAGCAAGGTGGCAAACTTTTGGTGATTATGCTTGCCTTGTTGGTCGTCATTATTGCTTTGCAGAACTTAATGCCGATGGGAATTACCCGGCTTATGGGTGTTGACCCTTTGATAGGTATGGCTGCGGGTAGTATATCCATGACAGGTGGACACGGTACGGCAGGCGGATTTGCAAGTGTTCTCGAAGGCATGGGACTGCACGGCGCAGGGACAATCGGTATGGCTGCTGCCACCTTTGGCCTGATTGCAGGTTCGATGATAGGCGGCCCGTTGGCAGAGCGGATTATCCGCACGAAACTGACACATGAACAAGTGCAGCCACAAGATGAAGAGATTGATCCTGCAATGGCTGGTATCGAGAGTGACGAGGCTTCGCCCACTGGCCGTGCTAAGCGTGTCAGCACGAATGAGCAGGAGTTCCAACAGTACGCGAAAGCTACTTATTGCATTATCCTTGTCATGGGTGGTGGCACCATATTGAGTTGGCTGTTCGCCAAGACAGGCATCACGTTCCCAACCTATTTCGGAGCCTTGATCTTGGCTGCCATTGTTCGCAACACCATTGGATTTGTCAGTTATAAAGAAGACGGTAAATGGGAGAAAGCTGAAAAGTTGCTGGATATGGAGCGGATTATCAGTGTGGGTAACATCTGCCTGTCTATGTTCCTCGGGATGGCCATGATTTCCCTTAAGCTTTGGGAACTTCAGAGCCTGGCTCTTCCATTGATAGTCATCCTGGCATCTCAAGTGCTGATGATGGCCCTGTTTGCATACTTTGCAGCATTCCCGCTGTTAGGACGCAATTATGATGCTGCCGTCCTGTGTGCAGGCATGTGTGGCTTCGGACTTGGTGCAACCCCCAATGCTATGGCCAATATGAGTGCTGTGTGTTATAAATACCGCTATACAGTCAAGCCTTTCCTCATCGTCCCCATCATCGGCGCCATGTTTGCTGATCTGATCAATACAGGAATCATCACCCTCTTCCTGAATCTTCTGTAAGATTATGCTGCCAAGAACGCTCTACTATAATAAATATGTGAAACCGTGTGTCAACATGGCGTTTAAGGTCTTTGCCTTTATGGCTCATGTTGCTGCCCTGTGTGTGATCGTAGGTGCCGTCCTGGAATTTGGATTTGCCTTGTCAGACCGATTGAAAAGCGAGTTTGGCCTGGTCTATTTCTGGGCTTGGAACATGTTTCTGATTGAGCGTATCGGTCGTCTGTTGCTGACGAAACGTGGAAAGAGAAAATCGGCATATAGTTTTTTAGGATGGACCATCAACGGGCTGCTGACGCTTACTCTGATTCCTATTCTGGTCAATTTCCTCGGCATAGACGATAGTATGGGCGTGATGAAGATATTGGACAACAGGGTGCTTCACCTGCTGATATTGTTCCTGATCTCTTTTATTGAACTGTCCGATGCTGTCATTACCTCTTTAGGCAGAAAGTCTAATCCTGCCCTGATGATGGCCGTCAGTTTCATGTTCATCATCATGGTTGGCTCTGGTATGCTGCTGATGCCCCGTTGCATTCAACAGGGTGTCCACCTCTCTTGGATAGACTCGCTGTTCACGGCGACCAGTGCAGTTTGCGTGACGGGACTTACGACCATTGACGTGCCCAGCACGTTTACCGGTTTCGGACAACTGGTGATCATGATGCTGATTCAGGTGGGCGGACTGGGTGTGATGACCATCACCAGTTTTTTCGCCCTCTTCTTCATGGGGAACATGAGCATCTACAACCAGATGCAGGTGCAGGACATGGTGAGCTCGAAATCGCTAGCCTCGCTATGGTCCACGTTGCTTAACATCTTCGGCTTTACGGCATTTCTGGAACTTGCGGGATAGGTTGTCCAATTTGATGTACCCGTTTTATGCAGTAAGTAGGTTCAGGCGTTTCGTCATCGGATTTGGTTTGAGAGATTCCTTCTTCCAGATTTTCACCTCCTTGACCGTCCTTCTTTCCATGATAGTCTTGATGTCTATCTTATTTGCATTTGCAAGCACGTT
>JAFVGS010000017.1 GCA_017474845.1 Prevotella sp. | reverse complement strand
TCGTTAAACGGTTCCTCCTCTGTCTGTACGGGTCTGAAGTTCCATTCCTCCAGTGTCTCATCCATGCCCTGCGGAACGGGATAGTTCTCGAAGACCATCGTCGACTGGAAGAGTGCCTGTCCCAGGTCTGTCTGTGCCTGTATCTGAGCGAGTGGACAGAAATCCCATGTAGCGCTCTCTGCCGCCTGAGCCTGCAGATTCTTGAGTGCTTGGGTGACAGTATCGTTTTCCCCTGTCCTGACACGCACGGGCACGGAGTTGATGAACAGCCCTACGATGCCGTCTGTCTTCATGTCCGTACCGCCTCTGCCGGAAACGACCTTTGCGAACACGGCGTCATTGGTGCGGCAGCAGGCATGTAGCGTCAGACCCCAGGCCAGTTCCATCACGGTATTCAGTGTGCAGTGGGCCTTTGCTGCCAGACTTTGCAGTGAGTCTGTCATACCGGCATCAAGTACGGAAGATATCCTTGGGACGGCATTCTTCACTTCCGCTTCCGTAGGCTTGCGGTAGGCCGGAATAGCCGCCTGCGTCTCATATCCCTGCAGCAGGCCCTTCCAGTAGGCCAGACCTGCAGTCATGTCCTTGTTATACAGGCTGCGTACGAACCGTTCGTGCCGCCCATGCTCTATGGGATATGCTGACAGTTGTCTGCCCTGCATCTCTGAAACCAACTTGGAGAGGAAGTCACCCATATATATGGGCAGGCTCCATCCGTCGGTGATGATATGGTGCTCGTGGAAGATCAGCTGACAGGAGGAATCTGAGGTCTTGAGACAAACCAGCCCGAAGAGCGGGTCTTCCTGCAGGTTGAGCGGCTGGTGAAGCAGCTCACGGTGTATCCGGCCGGCAGCCTTATCAATGTCCTGCTTATCGGTTAAGTCGATGAACGCTACAGGCAGGCTTCTGCTCACGATTGCCTGACAGGGCTCCGGTACGCCTTCGTAAAGGATGGCCGTCCGAAGCGTCTCATGCCTGTCTGCCAGCCAGTCCATGGTATGGCGCAGCGCCTGCTCAGTGGGTAGAACGTCGATAGCGTACCTGAACACCTCCCTATAGACGGTGGTGCTGTTGTCCTTGAGGAATTCCAGTAGCATCGCCTCCTGCATCGGCGTAAGTGGATAGACTCGCTCTATGGCCTCTCTCCTTGCGGCAAAACGGTCCATGATGGCTTGATATTGTTTGTCCGTCCAGCCTTCTGCACCGAAGTCAGAGGCAGTGGGCTCTGTCCTTGTGACTTTTGCAGTATGTTCTGCTATCGTCTGCAACTGGATGATGAATGCATCGGCCAATGCCTGTGCCTGGCTGTCTGTCCATACGGCCGTGTCATAGGTCATGTCTGCGTGGAAGGTTCCTTCCTCCACGATGCAGTTGATGTCCATCGACGGTGCAAAGGAGGCATTCTCTGTGGCTACGGTTTGACCTGGGGACATGTCTGAAGTCGGGACAAGGAGGTCGTCGCTACGGTTCTCCTCCATCTGACCCAGGTAGTTGAAGCCTATCAGTGGCATCAGGTCAGTACGTAGCGGCTCATCACCTTTATTCGATTCAATATATTGCAGAATGCCATAGCCCATTCCCTTGTTCGGGATGGATCTGAACGCCTCCTTCACCAGACGTATGTCATGACGTATGTCCCCGGTGATGCCCTCTGCCACTACAGGATAGACGGAGGTGAACCAGCCTACGGTGCGGTCTGTCATGAGCGGCTCATGCATGGGCTCACGACCGTGCCCTTCCATCTGGATGGCTACATCGGCCTGGCCTGTCACCTGCCTGTAGGCCTGGCACAGAGCCGTGACGAGCAGGTCGTTGACGTCCGTGTTGTAGGCATGACTGGCAGTAGTGAGCAATTGACGGAGGGGTTCTCCGCTCAGGCTGACATCCAGCGTCTGACGCTTTCCCCTTTGGGCAGGCATGCCTGTAAGCGGCAGATGCTCCAGATTTTCCTGAACCTTCTGCCAGTAGGGCTTCTCCCTCATGAGCAGGTAGCTGTCGCGGTAGTCACGCAGGAGCTGCGTGTAGTGGGCGAAGGAGTGCGTCTTGGGAGGCAGCTTTACTGGCTTTCCATCAAGCAGCTGTCTGTATGCGGTGTTGAGGTCTTCGGTGAGGATGCGCCAGGAGACACCGTCGCAACTGATGTGGTGGCAGGCCAGCAGGAGGATGTCCCCGTCGCCGGCATGGCACAGGGATGCCTTGAACAGAGGGCCGTTCTCCAGGTCGATGGCGTTCAGCTCATCGGGTTCGCAGAAGCCCATCAGCGCCCCGTCGCCGCTGTCCCTGACGATGATCCTACCGTCACGAACGACGGCACGGAGCATGTCATGGTGAACGGACAGTGCCTCAAGGGCCTGTCTGAGCAGCACGGCATTGACAGGTCTCAGGATTCTCAGTGCTATGGCCTGGTTGAAGTGCTCAGGCTTGGAAAGGTTCCGGCATAAGAATGCCTGCTGGATGGCATTGGGACGGATCTCTCCACTGACGGCTTCCTGCGGGACGGCCATCTCATCCTCATACTTAGCTGCCTCAGCAATCGCCCTCACGGTCTTTAACCGCATCACGTCGCTTACCTGCGTGACAAGACCCATGCTTCTCAGACGGCTCACCAGACGGATGGACTTGATGGAGTCGCCTCCCAAATAGAAGAAATCATCGAGTGCACCGACTGGAGATGTGAGGTTCAGCACCTCCGCAAAGACGGCTGCAACCTTTTCCTCGGTCTCTCCTTCAGGAACTATGTATTCCGTATCACTGGTTATGTCTGGAGCGGGCAACTTCTTCCTGTCAACCTTGCCGTTGGGCGTGAGCGGCAGCTCTTCCAAATGAATGTAAGCTGCTGGTACCATGTAATCGGGCAGCGACTGTGCAAGGAACTCCTTCAGGGCTCCTTCATCAATATTGTTGTCTGCAGTATAGTACAGGCACAGCAGCTGTCCGTCATGTACGGTTGCCACGGCCTGACGTATGCCGTCATACTTCAAAGCCTGGCTTTCTATCTCGCCAAGCTCTATTCTGTATCCACGTAGTTTAACCTGAGTATCAATACGGCCGAGATACTCTAGCTCTCCCTGCTCGTTCCATCTACATAGGTCGCCTGTACGGTACATACGTTCTCCCTTTATGAATGGACAGTCGGTAAACTTCTCTCTTGTAAGTTCCTCCTGTTTCCAGTAGCCTCGGGCCATCTGCCTTCCTGACAGACAGAGTTCACCGGCCATACCCTTTGGTACAAGCCTTCCTTTAGGATCAACGATGAACAGGTGACTGCCAGGAACTGGCTGTCCGATAGGGATCGTCTCATATTGTCTCTCCTGGTCTACAACATGATAAGAAGCACAGACGGTAAATTCCGTAGGACCATAGCCGTTGATGATCCTGACTGATGTCCGTCTTGTTGGCTGCAAGGCTTCACCGCCTGCCACGATATACCTCAAAGGTAAGTCGTCGAAGGTATTTATCAGCTCCATGCCAAGCTGTGTGCTGAGAGTCATGCCCGTGATACTCTTCTCATGGATATACCTGTTCATGCCCTCCAAATCATGTCGGAGAGTCTCCGAGAGGATATGTACCTCTGCTCCTACCGTCAGCGGTGTCATCAAGTCAAACAGCGAAGCGTCAAAGCAGAAGCTTGCATGCTCGGCACACCGGTCGGTATGAGAGAGTCGAAGCATATTAGCAAGCCATCCCACCAATGTTCTCAGGTTTCGGTGCTCAGCCATCACACCCTTGGGTTTGCCCGTTGAACCGGAGGTGTAAAGCATGTATGCCAGCGACTCTGGCTTGCTGTTATCCACGGCAGGACAGTCACGGTTGAAATCAATCCGGTCAAGGAAGCCGGTCGTAATCAGTACTTTGGCTTCTGCATCATCCATCATATACTGCAGGCGCTCTTTAGGATACTCGTCGTCCAACGGCAGGTATGCTCCGCCAGCCTTGAAGATGGCAATGACCGCCAGCATGAACTCCTTCCTCCTTGGTAGCATGACGGCAACGAAGCTGTCCTGCTTTACGCCAGCCTCAATCAGAGCCGTAGCCAGAATATCCGACCTCCTGTCAAGTTCAGCGTAGGTAATAGAGCTGTCCTCATCCACTACTGCCGTGGCTTCAGGGTAAAGCCTTGCCTGCTTCCTGAACAGGCTGACAAAGGTCTCATAGGAGTCATATTCCATCCTTTCACCCGTACCTAACTTGATGAGTTCAGTCTGCTCGTCTTCACTTGTCAGATCGATATCCGACAGTCTTGCACCTTCCTTCGTTGCATGAACAGCATAGTTGGCAAGTGTATGGACAAATATCTCCATGTCCTGACGGCTGTATAGTGCCGTGTCGTAGGACACATCTATGGTGTATCCATCCTTGCCATTTGGCCAGACTGTTAACTCAATGGGAAATTTCGGTGTGTCAAGCGTCAGAGGCATGTCGCTCACGCTGTCGTCCTCATTGAGGTTCACACCGTCATAGAGACCGCCCTGATAGGCATAGAGTATCTGTGGTCTCAGTACGTGACGTTCCACTACTTCCGTAAGCGGGTAGAAGTCTCTCGATACGCTCTCAATGCTCTGGCGGTGCATGGCTCTCGCTGCCTCAGCGAAGGTCTGTTGTATAGGATCTGTTTCTCCAGTACTATATTTTGAAACCAGCGGGATGGTTTTGACGAACATGCCCACCATGCGTTCCATGCCGCTGAGCTGACGTCCTGACGTGATGTTGGCCAGCATGATACTTTCCTCACGGGTGATGCGGTGCAGCACCTGTGTGAGCACGGTTTGGAAATAGGCGTTCTCGGTGATACCCATGCTTCGGCAGGCTGACAGGATCTGCTCTCCTTCTATTATCTCCAGAGTAAGGGAATCGGATTTCCTGTCTGTGTCATCTGTATGTGAAGAGTGCGGATAACTCACAGCCTCTGTGCCTTCCAGCAGTTTGTCAAAGTATTCCTGTGCCTCCCCGTAGCGTTCACTCTTCTTCAGTTCCTGCTCGTATAGTGCGAAGTCAAAAGCGGACAGTTCCTCTTTCTCTACGCT
>JAFVGS010000016.1 GCA_017474845.1 Prevotella sp. | reverse complement strand
TTCCAATATGCATATTTATTCGGATTTGAAATCGTATGCAAAGATACGCATTTCAAAACCCGGACAGGGTATTGGAGAGTTAAAACGTTGTGCATGAGATACTTATTTTTGATTTTAAAATATTTTAAGAGACACTAGTGATAATCTGTATGTTTCATCTTGTTATTATCTGTAATTAAACATATATTGATTGTCTGCAAAGTTACAACTTTTTATCGATAAAACAATGAGTTCGTCAATGAATATTGTCTATTTTAAGGAATTTTAAAACAGTTCGTTGTGGTATGAGACAAAGTGGCTAAGAAAACTGCCCAATACGCTCTTGAGACGAAAAAAATCAAATTAAATTTGGTGTTTTGACGGAATTGTACTATCTTTGTAGCCGCAAAGTGGAAATAATAACTAAAAAAGGAAGAAATATGAAGAAGATCCTATTAACTTTACTGGCTTTCATGGCGACGGTGGCCGTGAATGCAGGGCAAGTTTCAAGACATCAGGCGCTGCAGAAGGCGCAGCAGTTCATGCCCGGAAAGCAGTTCGGCGAGGCCAGAAGTTTCGCCCGTTCCGACAATCCCTCTGAGGGAGAGCCGTTCTATGTGTTCAATGCCAAAGGCAATCAGGGCTTTGTCATCGTGTCGGGCGACGACCGTACCACGGAGATCCTGGGCTATTCCTCGACCGGCAGCCTCGACATGAACCGGCTGCCTGAGAACTTGAAGGGCTGGCTTGACGGCTATGCCCGCCAGATCGAGGCCTTGGGCACATCTACTCAGCCTGTGCAAAGGGCCAAGGTCCGTGGGACTGACAGTTGGGCGGCTATCGCTCCAATGATTCAGACGAAATGGAACCAGTATGAACCGTACAATCTGATGTGCCCTGATGGCAACAATGTGGATTTTGATGAAGATGGCTACGATGCGGAGAATCGCTGTGTTACGGGTTGCGTGGCAACGGCGATGGCGCAGCTCATGTATTATTGGAGATGGCCGAATGGCTGTGATGCGATAGATAAATATGACATAGGAAGATGTGTTAATAAAGGTACAGATGTGAATCCCGATTGGCAAATAGAGGTGGATCACTCATTCCATGGCCTTGACGCCACTACGTTCGATTGGGACAGTATGGCTTTGACATACCCGTCTAACGCAACTGGTGCCAGTGCAGATGCCGTCGCCAAATTGTTCCGTTATTGTGGTCAGGCTGTACATATGAATTATAGCACGGGCGGATCATCTGCCCATGCATCTGCCGAGGTCATGGCAGGAGTGTTCGGTTATAGCAAAAACAGCCGTGAGCTATACCGTGATCCTTATACTACCAGTCAATGGGAGGAAATGGTTTATGCGGAGTTGGCTGCCGGGCGTCCTGTGCTTTATTCCGGACAGTCGAATGGTGGTGGTCATGAGTTTATTATCGATGGCTACGACGGCAATGGCCTCTTTCACATGAACTGGGGCTGGGGTGGCATGAGTGACAACTATTTTGTATTATCGCTTGCTGATCCTAAGGCTCAGGGTGCTGGAGGAAGCGCGACGAATGGCGCTTTCCAATTTGATCAGAGTGCGCTGTTTGGTGTGATGCCAGGTAGTGACGAAGAGGCATTGATGCCGAATATGGAAAGTGATATCAGTTCTATGGAGACTGCAGAATATACACGAGCCAGTGCCGATGTAGATTTCACCAATGTGGTATTTAATGGTATAGTCTATATCACATTGAATACACCATATACGACGGATAAGGAGGTCCAGTTAGGGTGGGCGCTCTGTCAAAATGGACAAGTGAAACTGGCAGTCCCCAGTAAGAAAATTACACTTTCTGCAGGTCAAATATATGCAGGTAATGGTCTAGATACAAATACTAAGGCTACTCTTGGAGCAGGACTGGCATTGGGAAAGTATGATGTCTGTCAGGTCTACAGATTCACCGAAGATGATGCGTGGAGTTTTTGTGACTATTATTGGAACCCCTCTCCATACCCTCATACTGCATTTCTTGTGGCAGATGTGACGGAGACTACTTTGACTGTCCGTCAGTCTGTTCCCTCGTTCAAAGTGAACACCATCACGACCACGGAGTATCCTTCTACGGGTAGTTCTTTGGAAGTGACACTTAATGTCACCAATGACGGTGAAACTTTCGAACAGAAGATGTATCTTTGGGTTCTGAAGGAAGGTGAAGCAACATGGACTCTTGTTGCTAATGCTATAAGAAAGATCGATCCCGGGAAATCTGAGGATGTCGTCATGTCATATACTCCGACTGTGGCTGGTAATTATACTTTGAAGATAACCAATGCTGTTTCAGTAGATGCCTTGAAGACAACGACGGTCACGGTATATGCTACCATCGATAAGACTGTCGGTAATCTGAAATTTGTTTGTCATACTGGAACAAAGAAGGCCAAGCTTGTCGGACATACTTATGGCTCGGGCTCTACTGTAGAGGTGAATATCCCGTCTACAATCGATGACGGCCAGTATACCGTGAATGAAATCGCAGACGGTGCTTTTGCTGGTTTCGGTGAGTTGTCTGCTGTAACGATTCCTTCGACGGTGGAGGCGATCGGTGATGGCGCATTCTATAATTGTTACAGACTGTCAGAACTGACTGTGCCAGAAGGTGTCAAGCATATTGGCGAATATGCTTTTGCATATTGTTTCTGGCTCAGATCCCTGGAACTTCCAGCTTCATTGACCAATATAGGCGAGTATGCATTTGTAACCAATAATAATTATGGAATCAAAAATCGTTTGACCTCTGTAGTGTCTTATATCTCAAATCCGTTTGACATTGCTGACAATGTCTTTGGTATCGAAGATGGTGGTAGTATATTGGTTCCTACAGCTACCTTGACAGTGCCATACGGTACCCAAACCAAGTATAGTTCTGCCGCTGGCTGGAAGGACTTCCAGACTATCACAGAGATGGAGCCTCAGGTCACGCCTGGTGATGCTGACGACAATGGTGTTGTCAATGCTGACGACATTGATGCCGTCGTCCGGTACATCATGGAGGGTGACTTCGACGGCTTCAATTTCGATAATGCCAACCTGCAAAAAGATGACAAGGTGGATGCTGCCGACCTCGTGCTGCTCATCAATATGGTCGAGTAGGTCTATTCTTGGACAAAAAAACAAATTAATTCCCGAAACGCTTGGCCGTTTCGGGAATTATGCGTAATTTTGCAGCCGAATTTGTAGATTTTGAAAATAAATTAGACTAAAATATATGAAAATGAGGAAATTGTTTACAACGTTGGTTGCTTCTATCTGTGGTACTATGGCTTTTGCCCAGACTGAACTGATTAGTGTGAATAGTGTGACCATCAACAAGGGCGGTACAAGTCAGATGGAGGTTACGATTAACAATGCTAAAGACAATACGGCATTCCAGTTCGATCTGGCGTTGCCTGCCGGCGTTACCGTCAAGTCTGTGGAACTGAATGGCGATTATCCCGCGACCCGTCAGACGTCGAATGATGATGTTGATGGTAAGGTTCGTTTCCTGTCATACGATGACGATAATGCTAACTTGAATGATGACACTAAGGTCATTATTACCTTAGAAGCCGCTGAAGATGCTACTATAGGTGATGTGGCAATTGCAGGTAGTGAGATTTTGCTTGTTAAGGATGATAACGATTTTGCCATCACTTCTACGCAAGAAGATGGAATTGTTGCCAGTATCACGATTACTGATGGCATCAAGGATGATGATGATCCAACTGGTATCAGCCGTGTTGCAGCAGAAGCTGCCGGCAACGATGCCTGGTACAACCTGAACGGTCAGCGTGTCAGCGCTCCGACGAAGAAGGGCCTCTACATCATGAATGGCAAGAAGGCTATAGTGAGGTAGCAGGTTCCAGACAGTCGGCGGGGACGTAGGTGATGGCGACGGCAGCTACGCCGTCGATCTGTATGAGGAAGAATTTGTTCTTCTTGATGCGTTTGATGACCCCCTCGACACCCTTGAAACGGCCTGCGGTGATGCGGACACGACGGCCCATGTTGGCGGAGTCTCTGACGTCAAGAAAAATGACAGATTCGTCTTGTGCGGAGGCGACCTTTATGAAGTTCTCCATCTGACGGTCTGGAACGTAAAGCAGCTCTTTGTGTCCATCGGGACAGGTCTTCGTCATGTATCTCATGGGGTCAAATTCTTTCCGATGCATTTTCAGGCGTGTCAGGACCTCTTGGGAGGCGTGGACGAAGATGAGGTTGTGGATGGCTGGAACAAGCGTCTTGCGGGGACCGTCGGAAGCGTCGGCCAAGTCGTAGTGCATGGGCACAAAACTGTCTATGCCCAAGGTATCAAGTTGCTGTTTGATCTTCAGTTCACGGTGGTAGGTGACCCGCATGGGGTACCATCTGATGACTTCGTTACTTTCCATTTCGGGGACAAAGGTACATAAAAAAGTGAAAAGTGAAAAGTGAAAAGTGAAAAATCTGTTTCCGCCGTCTAAAATTATCCGTTATCCATTATCCGTTATCCTTTTTTTTTATTAACTTTGCACCCAATTATATGCCATATCAATGTTTGGAATGCGTAATGTGGCTGGGTATCAGTGCATTATGAGGGTAAAGGACATTGAACTGTATATGTCAGCCATCCTGCGAAAACAGGGTGACCCTCTCTTTTTGTCTTCATTCGTAAACAAATCATCATCACATATGAAAAAGAACCAAATCCTACTATTCTTGGTATTTGCGGCAGTATGTCTGCTGACATCATGCGGCTCCTACAAGAACGTGACGTATTTTCAGAATCGCGAGGCATTGGACAAGGCCGTCAAGGGCTATCTGGTAGATGCCCGAATTATGCCGAAGGATGTGCTGTCTATCGTAGTCAACACTACCACGCCCAGTGCTGCCTCTCAGTTCAATCTGGTGACACCGACTACCCAGACACAGATTCAGACCTACTTAGTGGATAATGACGGGAAGATTCAGTTTCCAGTGGTAGGTGAGTTGAAGGTTGGCGGACTGACAAAGAACGAGGCAGAACAGATGATCCGTCAGGCCATCAGTCCTTATCTGGCTGAGTCGGAAAACCCTGTTGTGACAGTTCGCATGTCGAGTTTCTCCATCTCGGTACTGGGGGAGGTGAACCAGCCAGGCACTTTTACGGTGGCCCGCGAGAAGATCAATGTGCTTGAAGCGTTGTCAAGGGCCGGCGACCTGACTATCTACGGTGTTCGCAACAATGTAACCCTCATTCGTGAAGACAATGAAGGGAACAAGAGCTATCATTCGTTAGACCTGAACGATGCAAACATTGTGAATTCGCCCTACTATTACCTTCAGCAGAATGATATCCTCTACGTGGAGCCTAATAAAGTTAGAGCAAAAAGCTCTACTATCGGAACATCTACGAGTTTGTGGCTTTCGGCAACAGGTATCCTAATATCTGTGGCCACATTATTGGTGTCTATTTTCAAATAATAATGATTTGAGAAATGAATAATAAAACACAGTTAAGTCCTTCGAAAATCCGTGAAAGGAAGCGATATACCATCGCTGACGTGAACTATATGTGGCAACTCTTCACCAGTCATAAGAAATGGTTTGCCCTGTCTGTTGTCTTGTGTCTGTTCTTGGCGGGGGCTTATGTCTATCTAAGTCGTCCGTCATACAACATTCTGGGTAAGATGATACTGATTGACCGGAGACAGAGTAACACCAATTACCTTAATGTCAGTTCCGCCCTGCTGAACCAGTTGCCGTCGAGCATCAGTAGCAGTATGAATTTGAACCGATCCACAAATGCAGATAATGAGATACAAATCCTGAAGACCAAACAATTGTCGAAGGATGTCGTGGAGGATCTGGGGCTATACACGGAAATCCGCCATCAGAAGCTCCTGAAAAGCCGTCTGCTTTATAAGAACCAGCCTATTGATGTAACAGTTAGTCCGGAGATTCTACAGACCATGAATGAGAACCTGCCTCTGATGGTTTATAGCATCAGGCTGACCATCGACAAAAGCGATGACGGCTATACCGTTGAAGGAAAGCTGAAGAAAGGCAAGAAAAAGGTGGATATCGAGGAGCAGACTTTTGCCAAACTGCCAGCCGTATTGCATACCGAGATTGGCGATCTAACCTTTACTGAGCATCAATTGCTGATGGAAGAGGACATGAAGCCCTTCAAGAAGGATTATCGGCTGAAGGTCACGATTGCTCCGCCCATGATGGTAGCCAAGACATTTGTCAAGCGCTTGACTGTCGCTTCTGCGTCGAAAAAGGCTGCATCGGTTATTCATATCAATTTGCAGGATGAGAGTATTCTGCGAGGCATTGACTTCGTGAACCGTCTGGTGGCTCATTATAACGACCGCTCCAATCAGGAACGGCAGGAAGAAGCAGCCAAGAACGAAGAGTTCATCAACGGACGTATTGCCAAGATCGACCAGGAGTTGGGGCTGACGGATGCCGACTGGGAAAAGGTTAAAAAGCAGTATCAGGTTGTTGAGCCGAAGGTGGATGCTGAGGAGGTGATAGGAAAGAAAAGCACCTATGAGACTCAGATTGTGAACTTTGGTGTCCAGCAGCAGTTGCTTGACTATCTGAGTGAATATGTGGATGACCCGGCCAATAGGTATGAGCTGATTCCTGTAAATGTTGGCGTCTATTCCGGTGATGCGGTGTCGATGATCACTCGTCATAACCAGTTGGTCAATGAGAGAAAGATGTTACTGAAGAGTGTCACCGAGCAGTCCACACAAGTGAAACTGACGACTCAGCTGATTGATGAGTTGCATCCTGTCATTCAGACTGCATTTAAGCGGGACCGTGAGTCATTACTTCTGAGAAAGCGGGTGGCAGAACGGGAGTATAACCGCTATATGAGCCGGGTGGAGAATGCTCCTGAGCAAGAGCGTAACATGACTGAAGTGAACCGCCAGAGAACTGTTAAGCAGACAGTATTCGCCTCATTGCTACAGACACGTGAACAAGTCATTATGGAATTGGCCAATACCGTAGACAAAAGTAGACTGATAGACGAAACACAAATGTTCAAGAAGACGAAGCCCAAGACATTGTATGCCTTGCTTTTGGCTCCGATTCTCGGCCTGATATTTCCATACGTTTTCTTCTTCTCTCGCAGAAGTATGAAGAAGAATATTGAGACGGAGGTAGATTTGAAGGTGACAACGAAACTGCCGTTAGCAGGAACGATACCCACTCCTGACCAAGGAATGTGTGACGATGCGTTCAGGCTTATCCGTAATAATATCCTGAATCTGTTGGGTAAGGGACAGAAAACCATATTGGTTACTTCTGCCAATCAAGGAGATGGTAAGACCTTCTGCGCTACCCATCTGGCAGAAGCGTTCACCAGGACGGGGGAGAATACATTTGTCTGTAATCTGCAGGAAATTCTTCCTCCAGGAGTCAACGAATCGATTCATCCAGATGACTTGTTGGCTCATAAGGGCCTTCATCAGAAGTTGGCCAGCCTGCGGGAAGCATACGACGTCATTATCCTTGATGGTCTGGAGATTGACCAATACAACGAAGCGCTTATTGGGGGACTGGCCGACATGACGTGTTTCGTCTGCCGTCCAGGAAAGACTCCCAAAGCTGCTATCCAGAGTCTTGAAAAATTGAAGAAAGAGAATCATTTGTCTTCTTGCTGTATTGTATTGAATCAATGAAATTAATCTTTCTTTTTCCCAGCATTATTGACTGTTATCTTCATTTTTATCATATAGATTAATTGAAGGTAATACTTTAAGTTTATGCCAAGTATAAAAAAGAATTTCTTCTATAGCGGAATTTTGACAACTGCTAATTATTTGTTTCCTTTGCTCACATTCCCGTATGTGTCACGCGTACTCGGAGTCACAAATATTGGCATTGTTAATTTTGTTGACTCTTGTATCAACTATTTTATCCTGGTTTCAATGATGGGAATAAATATTGTTGGTATAAGGGAAATCGCAAAAAGTAAATGGAACAAGGATAAACTCAATCAGACGTTCAGTGGGCTTTTTCTTCTGAATTCTATCACTACAGCTATTGCCTTAGTTGTTCTTATAATTGTAACCTTGAGTATTGATAAGTTACTCGGTTATTGGCACTTAATGCTTATAGGTGCATTAAAATTAATAATGAACTTCTTATTAATTGAATGGCTGTATAAAGGTTTGGAAGAGTTTAAGTATATCACTGTTAGGACAATAATAGTAAAGATGTGTTATGTTGTATCAGTATTCGTTTTTGTGAGATGTTCTGAAGATTACCATATCTATTACTTCCTTTCTGTTATGATGATTGTCGTTAATTCTGTTATCAATCTTGCTTATTCTCGTAAGTATGTCTCAATGAAATGGCGTCATGTGGACGTATTTTATCATTTCAAGCCCTATTTTATTCTTGGTATATATAGTCTATTTACCTCTATGTACCTGTTGGTAAATGTATCTTGGCTTGGCTTCGTTTCTGGGGAGAAAGAGGTGGGTTATTATACGACGGCATCAAAACTGTTTGAGATCTTAATTGCCTTGTTTACTGCTTTTACAGCTGTAATGCTCCCACGTATGAGTTCTTTACTGGCAGAAGGGAAAGTGGATGAATTTAAAAATAAGGTGATAAAAGTATATAATGTGTTGTTTTCCTTTTCTATACCTCTCATCCTACTTACAATTGTCAATGCGCCTACAATTATCTCTATTATTGCAGGTCCAGGTTATGAGGGAGCAATAATTCCTATGCGCATTATGATGCCGCTGATACTTGTAATTGGATATGAACAGATACTTATAATGCAGATGTTAATGCCATTAAAAAAGGACAATGTTGTCCTATGGAATTCAATATTGGGAGCTTTAACTTGCATTATTTTGAGTACGATATTGATTCCCAAATATGCGAGTATTGGGACGGCAATTGTATGGTTTTGTTCTGAAATCGTTGTTTTATGTAGTGCTCAGTATTATGTCATCAAGTATATCTCGATTTCATTTCCTTGGCGAAACCTTCTTACGTATATGATGATGTATCTACCTTTAAGTTTTGGTATTATAATGTGTAAAATCTTCTTTACAGGATTCACTTCTTTCTTACTTTCATGCATCTTTACAGCTGTTTATTTCGTTATTAGTAACATTTATGTTAAACGGAATGAAGAGTTTGTGGGGTTTGTTCACTCTTGCCTTAAAATGATGAAATAGGAAAAAGATACATTTTATAAAAAATGTTGTTTGATGTATAGTAATGAAGAATTTATTCTACCTTGCATAAATGCTATGTTATATGTCTTTCTCTTGGCATATGCTATTATGAGGAGACATGGCATACTTATTATGATTTCTGCTATATGGTTGCTTTGTGCTGTTATAGGTATTATATATTCATTAATACCTTTTACACAGACTAATAATGATATAACATTTGCTCCATATTTATATTTATTTGTTCTTATCATGATAGGGCTTTTGCCTATTTCTATGTTAAGGCCAATAGATGGAAAAGAATTAAAAGTTGTATATAACGAGGGAATTGTATATGGTATTGTTGTTGTACTTGCAGTTTGTTCATTTATTCCTCTTTTAGAGAGCTTAATCCAAATAGCTTTTTCTGGACTTGATAATTTGGCGTCAATTTATGAGGAAAGGCCTGATGACTTCGATACTCGTGCTTATTTTTCTTTTATAGGTAGAATCTTCTATTCTGTCGAAGATTACTTTGAATTCCTAACACCTACATTTTTTTTCGTGTATGTGACAATGTTTAAAGAAAAAAAAATGTGGATAGTAATAGGATTAGTAGTCGCATTGTTAAATCCACTCTTTAACAATTTAGCTAATGGACAACGCTATTATGCAGTTGTATTTGTCTATATGATATTATATAATTATTTGCTGTTTTATAAAATGATTGATGAGCAGCAAAGAAAGTTCTTGGGACAATTGGCACTTATTATAGGAGGAATCATGGGACTATTGTTTGTTTCAATTTCTTTGAATAGGACTACTGATGGTACCGAAGAACTTGGCGCTGCATATGGATTCGTTAGATATATGGGAGAATCTATGTATAATTTTAATACAGACTGCTATTGGATTACTGATTACGTCGGAGGAGAGCAATCTTTAAAAGGGTTTTATTCTTATTTGGGGATTGACAATACATCAATAGAAGACCGATCTTCATTACTTGGTATTGTTTCAAATAACTTTTATACTTATATCGGTGCTTTTGTGATGGATTTCGGCTTGATCTTTACTTTTATTTTTTTATCATTAGTAGCTTTACTCTTTTATATTTTGATCAGCAAGCTAGATAAAGAGGTAAATATAGGAATCCTAATTATAATTTCTCTTTATGCCAACATTTTGCTTTTCGGTACAACCTATTTTATATATGAAAATGGTTTTATTCATTTTGTGTGGGCTATCTTATTGTCAGTTTTTCTTTTGTTTGCTGAAGTAGATAATTATGAATCTACAGAAACATGATAGTTTTATACTATGAAATAGCGAAACTTGAACAGAAGAACTCGTCGGTTAGAAGATGAAAGAAACGGTATCAATAGTAATTGTCTGTATGAATAGGTTGGCTAATCTTGAGAGATGTCTGCCAAGCATAGAAAAATACACAACAATACCACATCGAATATATGTAGTAGCATATCTGTTTTCAGACGAGAATCTTGAGAAACTACGACTTGGGTATCCGTATGTTCAAATTATTAAAAGTAACGAAATAAGAGGTTTTGCTGAAAATAACAATTTGGCTTTGACAAAGGTCACGACCCCATATACTTTCGTTTTGAATGATGATACAGAATTCACGGAGCCGGTTTTGGATAACCTTTTGCATTCTTTGGAAAAGACGAAAGATGCAACGGTAATGAGCCCGGTACTATATAGAGGAGATGGTTCCGTTCAATTTCATGGAAGAAGAAAATATACATTTCCGACTTTCCTCTTACATCATATGGGGATAAGAATTCCATTCCCGTCAAAATATGAAAGTAAGTCTGGAATTTTTAAAACATATAATGTCTCTGGTGCGGCATTCCTAATATATTCAGATATATTTGAGAAAGTAGGTTTCTTTGATGAAAAGTATTTTTTCTGTCCAGAAGATATCGCAATGTCTACATTGTTGAATAAAAAAGGATTCCATTGTTACGTTGATTCTTCTGTTAAGATTATACATTATGAGGGCGTATCCTCCCATAAAACAGACTTGTTATATGCGACAACATCTGCTGCGTATTTAGGAGATTCTTATTATTTTGGAACCAACACGATTAGGCGTAGCATTATATTGATGCTATGGATGTTTAAAGTTATAGTATTTGAGATTCTTAGGATCTTTCATTGTACGACTCACGTTACTGATTATTTGTATATATATAAACAGGTATTAAAGTCTTATATAAGAAAGGTGACTCCAAAGGTTTTGTTTATTGAAGAATATAACAAAGTAAAGCATTGAGAGATGTTGAGCGTAGTCTCTTCATTTTAAACTAAGGGATGAGAATACTTATTATTAATCAACTTTTCCCGCCATTAATTTCTGGAGGTGCGGAGGTTATTTGTGCACGGCAAGCTGAGCAACTATTATTGCGTGGGCACAAAGTTTTTGTTCTTTCTGCAGATGACCCGAATACAGGACTAAAGAAAGAGGAGAAAGATAACCTTATTATATATAGATGTGGAATTAAAAATTTTTATTTAGGACTACACAGACCCCAAGGAAAGATTAAACACTTATTTTGGCATTTACGCGATAGTTATAATTATGGTATGCGTGGATACGTAAAACAAGTAATCGAACTCACACATCCGGATGTTGCAATTTGCCATGCCTTAGTAGGCTTTTCTATTTCTGTTTGGGATGAAATTAAAGCTCATCATATTCCGTTGATACAGATACTTCATGATCAATATTTAAGATGTCCCAAGACAAATACGTTTCGGAATAACAAGGTGTGCATGAAACCATGCATCGAATGCAAACTTCTGAGATTGTTTCATAAGCGAGCAAGCAGTAAGGTAGATGCAGTTGTCGGGGTGAGCAACTATGTTATGCAAACTCATATCGCAAATGGTTATTTTAAGACTAGCAAAAAATATGTTATTCATAATGCCATAAACATTCCGGAGGTCAGGACTATTAATGAGTGGGATGGAAAAAGGAGATTGAAAATTGGGTATATTGGTCAATTATCGCATCATAAGGGTGTAGATGTGTTACTTAATACATTTCTAAAAATACAAATAAATGCAACTTTGGTATTAGCCGGTAAATGTAATCCTCCAGAATTTCTATTTGAGTTAAGAAAAATATCAGGTAATAGTAAGGATGTTGAGTTCCTGGGATTTGTTAATTCATTGGATTTCTATAAAAATGTCGATTTAATTGTGATTCCTTCTTTATGGCCTGATACGTTCCCGACTGTTGCTTTTGAAGCTTGTGCTAACAATGTTCCTGTTATATGTTCCAATTCAGGTGGCTTGCCAGAGATAATACATAATGGTGTCAATGGAATAATTTATGATGTTAATGATGTGGATGGATTAGGGAAGTCTTTGCTAAAGTTATATAAAAATCATGATCTTCTCAATATCATGAAGCACAATGCTCGTAAGTCCGTTGAAGAAATGATAGATGAAGATGCCAATATCATTAAATACGAAAATGTAATTAATTCACTATTGTCATAGAATGGTTAGTGTTTGTATGGCAACCTATAATGGAGAAAAGTTTATTCAAGAACAAATAGACTCCATTCTCCCTCAATTGGATGATAGCGATGAACTTATCGTATCTGATGACGGTAGTAGCGACAGCACTTTAGACATAATTGCATCTTATCATGACGATAGAATAATAGTTCTGCATAACCAAGACCGTCATGGCTTTACTTGGAACTTTGAGAATGCATTGAGGGCCGCTAAAGGTGATTCTATTTTCTTGTCAGATCAAGACGATATATGGGAGAGCAATAAAGTCGCATGTGTTCTTCAGGTGTTGAAGACGTATTCACTTGTTGTGCATGATGCTAAACTTATTGATGGTGACGGAAAATCATTCGGGGGAACTTATTATTCTACGAATCATAGGAAAACAGGCTTTTTAGCAAACATGTGGAAGACACGATGGTTAGGCTGTTGTATGGCTTTTAGAAAAGAAGTTCTTGATTATTGTCTTCCTCTTCCATCACACATAGTAGCCCATGACTATTGGATAGGGATGTCTGGGATGTTGAAATTCAGTTATTGCTTTATGCAGGATGTGCTTATTAGTTATCGACGTCATGGAAATAACACCTCTCCTTCTGGTGGAAAGTCTAACAATACTTTGTTCTATAAACTCTTTACAAAGAGAATGAACCTTATTATAGCCCTATTGTATAGGAGGTTGTTTAAATCATGAGATACTTCACCCATAAGAAAAGGGATGTGCCAACAATGAATGAACAAATCTGTGAACATGGACAAGGAACCTTCTGAATAAGATAAATTCTGATTTAAAGAATAGATTGATAGGTAACACGGTAGAATGAGATGATATGAAGAAAATATTATTTATAGGTGGGGCAGGGTTCATTGGTTCCAATATTATTAGAAAGCTACAACATGGTGATTATGAGATTCATGTTTGTGAGCCTGTTGGCGCTAATATGCAAAGGCTGAATGGACTTGAAGCGAAGGTTCATCACGCATTGCTATCTGATATAGAACGCCTCAGCAAAATCATTCATGAGAATAATATTGAGATGGTTGTGCATTTGGTGTCGACCCTGATACCAGGAAGTACATACGAGGATTACAAAGAGGAATATAAAAACGTGATATTTCCCAGTATTGAACTGATGAAATTATGCGCAAAACAGAAAATCAGATTCGTGTTTTTCTCGTCTGGAGGTACTGTGTATGGTAATAGGTCCATTGCGCTGCCATATAAAGAAACAGATGCCATGAACCCTATTTCTTATTATGGCTGGTCGAAACAGATGATGGAAAATAGTATCCAATTCATGAATAGAACCGTTGGGTTGGATTATTTGATTTTAAGACCATCAAACTCTTTCGGACATGGACAGAATCTGTACGGGAAGCAAGGGTTGGTAGCACAGGCTATAGGTAAGCTTCTGAAGAATGAGGAGATAGAAGTGTGGGGGGATGGCTCCGCAGTCAGGGATTATATCTATGTGGATGATTTGGCAACTATCTTTGTGAAGTTGATCGAAGGGGACATACACCATACGACATTGAATGTAGGAAGTGGACAGGGCTACTCTGTGAATGACGTGCTGGCTTCCCTTAAGATTGTAAGCGGTAAGGAATTAAAGATTGTATATCAGAATCCAAGACCTGTGGATGTGTCATACATGGTTCTTGATACGACCAAGTTAAAGGAGGTTATCAACTATGAGTTGACCCCATTTATAGATGGTGTACGTAAGTTTTATGAGGAAGTCACCAAGGGTGTCGTATGATAAAGATTGCCATTTCTGTCAACAAGTGTGATTCTGGAGGTCAGAAGAGCTTAATAATGACTTATTTGAGGAATTTTGACCCAAAGAGGATTTATTTTGATTTGATAGTGGATAAGGATTCGAATAGCATTCCATTTGATGAAGTAAATGAATTGGGAGGAGGAATATATGTAATTCCTCCTTATCAGCATATTTTAGCGCATCTGAATGCGTTAAGGAAATTGCTTAGGGAAAAACATTATGATGCTTTGTATGCGCTGAACAATACAATGAACCTATTTCCGTTGGGTATTGCATATTTTAATGGCATTAAGGTGAGAGTGAGTGAGAGTCTGACGATGGCTTCACCATTAGAGAAGAAAAAGACAATGATGAAGAATGTATTGAAGCGTTTCTCCCATCTTTTTTGTAATTATTATATGGCTAATGGTAAGGACTGTGGTATTTATCAGTTTGGCAAGAAAGCATACGAAGATGGGACTATTAATATCTTCCTTACACCTGTTGATGCTAAGAAATATACCTTTGATCCTATCCTGAGAGAAGATACCAGACAGAAGTTCGGATGGGGCAATATGGTAGTATATGGTTATATCGCCAGATTTGAGAAACAGAAGAATCCACTGTTTTTAGTAGACATTATGAATGAAATAGCTCAAAAGCAAGATAATGCGCACTTCGTGATTATTGGTGCAGGCAGTATGGAACAGCAGATAAAAAATAAAATTGCTAAGTATGGCCTTGACGAGAAAATGAGCTGGTTGGGTAGAAGGGAGGATATCAAACAGTTCTATAATGCTTTTGACGCATTCCTATTGCCAAGTCTTTATGAAGGTCTGCCTGTCGTAGGAATAGAGTCTCAGTCAACAGGTCTGCCTGTGTTTTTCTCTGAAGAGATTACCAGAGAGGCTGGTATTGCAGAATTAGGACATTTTATCAGCCTGAAGAAAAGTGCAGCAGAATGGGCCAATATCATTATCTCTGAAACAAGAAAGGCAATGCCACTTCGTAGAGGAAGAGAAAAAGATTTGATGAATGCAGGTTTTGATGCCGTGTCAGAGGCCGAGAGATTAACAGTGTTTTTTGAGAGAGCTGTTGAAGAACAAAACAAGAGGTTTAAAAGTAATAACAATGTATTTCTTTTTTAAAAGATTTTTAGACATAGTTTTGAGTACTTGCGGGATATTATTTTTTATTCCTGTTAGTATCATTATTAAACTCATATACATTTCCTATAGAGATGGGGGTAATATACTCTATAAACAAAGTCGTATAGGTAAGGATGGAAAAATCTTTCAAATCTATAAATTCCGTACCATGGTACGAGATGCGGAGGAACAATTAGATGAACTATTAAAAGAAGACCGTTATAAGCAAGAATGGGAGGCAAATCAAAAAATAGAAAATGATCCGCGTATTACAATAATAGGTAAATTTCTTAGAGAATCTTCGCTTGACGAGCTGCCGCAGGCAATTAATGTTTTAATTGGTAATATGTCATTAGTTGGCCCCCGTCCGTTAGTGGAAGGAGAATTGGAAGCTCATGGAGGAAATAAGAAATACTGGAAAGTTAAACCAGGGATTACAGGTTGGTGGGCATGTCATGGAAGGTCTAACCTTGATTATTCAGAGCGTCTTGAGCTGGAGTATTATTATGTAGATAACGCTTCATTTTCTCTTGATATGTTGTGTTTGTTCAAAACGTTTATAGCTGTATTCAGACAAAAAGGAGCCAAATAGTCTTATACGATGCTATTAAACTGCAAAAGTTTATCGGGACATGCGACACTTCTATAGGAAATTCAAACAATTCGGTGGTCTTAGTCTGGTGAAGGCATATTATGATAAGGGATTGCTATCTGTTGCGATATGGCAATTCCTTATGGTATTATTCCACAGAAAATCTTTAAGTCAGGCGTATGCTGTCTTACGGAGGCATATCAGTCCTATGTTAAGGGAGGAGTTCTTTCCCGTCATGCATCGCTTGGATAAGCAATACTCGACTCAAAGTCTCTCTCACATGCGTTCAAATAAAGTATGGTTTTTTTGGATGCAAGGTATAGAAGAGGCGCCAAATGTTGTAAAAGTATGTCTGGAATCACTTAAAAAGAACTTGGCGGACAGGGAGATTGTTGTTCTCGATAGTTCCAATATCCGTGAGTATGTGGATTTGCCGGATTATATTAATGCCAAGCATGAAAAAGGTATTATCTCCCATACTCATTATTCTGACTTGTTGAGGCTGGAACTTTTGATAAAGTATGGAGGAACTTGGATTGATTCGACCGTATTTTGCTCAGGTGCTCATTATCCCTGTGAATTGATGGACACAGACTTGTTCGTATTTCAGCGGTTTAGAAAGGGGACAAAGGTTTTTGGAGGGCTGTCAAATTGGTTTATTACTTCTTGTACGAACAATGTGATACTGATGATACTCAGGGACATGCTTTATGAGTACTGGAAAAAATATGAATGTAGTTTGAATTATTTTATATTTCATCTCTTTTTTTGCATGATAGCGGAGTACCATTGGGATGAGATTGACAATATGCCGAAACAGAGTAATAGCTATCCGCTGACTTTAGGGAGTAGATTGGCAGAACAATATGATGCGTTATGGTATGAGCATTTATGTTCCTATACAAGTTTCCATAAGTTAACCTATAGGCTGAATCGTAAGGCTCTATATCATGGTACTTACTATGATGTGCTGATAAATGATAATCGTGATGAATGAAGATTGGATAAGGTTTCTGCAGTTCTGTGTTAACGAGGACGTTGTTCAACCAGACTCTGTTGAAGATATTGACTGGGAGAGCTTGTTGTTATTCATGCGAAAGCAGTCTATGGCAGGTGTGCTAATGTTTGGCGTAAGTAAGTTGAAGAATGTGAAGATTCCACGCCCTATTCTTATGAAAATGTTTTTGTTTTCGGAAAAGGTGCGTAAGAGAAATGAACTACTTTTCCGAAAGTCTGCCGATGTCGCAGCAAAATGTCAAAACGATGGCTTCACATGTTGCATTCTGAAAGGGCAGGGAAATGCTATGATGTATTCAGATCCTTATGTCCGGACATCTGGTGATATAGATGTTTGGGTCAAGGGGGCAAGGGCAAAACTGATAGAATATGCAAGAAACAGATACCCCAAAGCTACGGTTCGTTATGATGAGATAACATACAAAGAGGATAAGGTGAATATAGAGCTTCATCCATACCCTTGCATTATGAACAATCCATTTTATAATAGGCGATTACAGTATTTCTTTTCTTGTAATATAGAAAAACAATGTAATCATTACGTGGAACTCCCGGATAACCTAGGTCGTATTCCCATCCCGACAGCGGAATTTAATGTCATTTTTCAATTGGCACATATTATGCGGCATTTTTTTGACGAGGGTATAGGACTTCGGCAACTATTAGATTATTTCTATGTACTAAGGCTGTTTAAGAAGGATATAGGTGATGACGATCAGGGACTTCTAGCAGTACAGAGTACTTTGCGCAATCTGGGAATGTACAAATTTGCTGGGGCAGTTATGTTTGTCATGAAGGAGATATTTAGGCTTGAGGACGAATTTTTAATTGCGCCTGTGGATGAAAGACGGGGCAGGACTTTGCTTACAGAAATTCTGAGGGGAGGGAACTTTGGGCATTATTCTGGGTTGAGAGCGCATTCTACTGGAGGGAAATTCTTTGCAAAAGTATGGAGGAATCTCCATTTTGCTCGTGAATATCCAGCAGAAGCGCTATGTGAACCCATATTCCGCACTTGGCACTTTTTCTGGCGACTTAAGCATACATACAGCTCATAATTCATAAAAAATGTCTGCAGCACGTGCCGCAGACATTTTTTATTCTAAGATACCGGTCTCTTCCCATTTGGCTACGATGTCTTTCACATCTTGAAGAGCCTGTTCCTTTGTTACCTCAAATTCCTCGAAGAGGGCTTCGGCAAGCTCTTCAACGGAGAAATCTCCTATCTCGGATGCTTTCTCCCAGA
Organism: Prevotella sp.; assembly: GCA_017474845.1. Lineage (GTDB taxonomy): Bacteria > Bacteroidota > Bacteroidia > Bacteroidales > Bacteroidaceae > Prevotella. Next base: position 51,712 of record JAFVGS010000016.1, on the reverse strand, counting down.
GCCAGGCTGCGGTATCGTTCAAACACATCAAACGGCCGAAGTCGACGGCTTCCAATCCTTCTCCAATGATTACTTTCTCGCCACATACGTCGCGAAGTACAAGTCCTTTCTTTTGTCTCATATTATCAAATTCTATTAGTCTTTGTTTGCGATAGTCTTACAACATAGTTCTGCCGCCTCCTGGTCTGGCAGACAAGACAGATGCCATACAGGAACGGTTGCCGTCAGCAGATTCTCTGTCTGATGCAGGCCGTCGCCCATTTGTTTTTTCCAGCGCATGCCTGAGATGCTCATGGCAAGGGCAACGTAGGCTTCAACGGGTTTCATACGGCGGATTTCGTTGTGTGGTGCCTGCTTCAGTTTGACGATGCCGCCGATGGGGTAGTCGACATTCCTGTAGCAGGGGGTCTTGCCACTCCAGGGTGATCCGTAGACCCTGGCCTCGCCATCGATGAGGCGGACAACGGGATTGTCGTCATTGACCAGTTCCGTCCCTTCGATATGCTTAAGCCAGAGTTGCGAGTGGGTACTCTTGCCGGTTCCGCTCTTGCCGAGGAACATGTAGGCCTTGCCCTGGTGGCTGACCACGGAGGAATGGAAGAGGGTCGTCAACTTTTCGGAAGAGGCGAAGGTGTACATCATCATCAGGGAGTTGTTGACCACATAAAGCCTTTGTCCCATATAATAGACATCTCCTACCGTGAAGTCCTGGCTACACACCAGTCTGCCCATGACCTCGTCGCTTACTTGAAACTCGAGGACAGTCTTCCCCTCGGGTGTTTCACCGCAGATGATCGAAGTGCCTTCATCTTCCTGTCTATGAAGTTCCCTATACAAAATAGGCGCAACAGACTTCTGGACACGAAGGGTAAAGAGGGTGTTGCCGTCCTCTTCGTCCATGAATGGCTCATACTGCTTCATCTCTGGGAATAAGGTCTCTTCCGCATCTACGATGAAGCCGTGCCCTGCAACGGTATAATGCTTCCTCATCTTCGGTTACGACTTCTTGAGGGCTGCAATGGAGGCCTGGAGAGAGGCTATCTTCTCTTCGGCGTCGGACTGCTTCTTACGTTCAAGGGCAACGACTGCCTCAGGGGCGTTGGCGACGAAGCGCTCGTTGGAGAGCTTTTTCTTCACACCAGCGAGGAATCCTTCGAGGTGCTGCAACTGAGCCTCCATCTTCTGGATCTCTGCCTCGACGTCAATCATGTTACCTAAGGGCACTGCAAACTCGTCCGTGCCTACCATGAAGGCGGATGCCGTAGGATCCTTCTCGGCGACGACGTTGATGCCGTTGAGGTTGGCCATCTTCGTGATAACGTCGTTGAAGGCTTCGAAGTCGTTCTGTCCTACCACCTGAAGTTCGAGCTGTTCCTTCGGGGCGATGTTCTTAGAAGAACGAACCATACGTACACCGGAGACAATCTGCTTCACGCTCTCAATCTGGGCGATGAGCTGACTGTCAGCTGCAGTGGGAGCGGGAATCTCCAGCTTGTCGCGCATGATGCTCTCACCGTCCTGACGGTCGTAGAGGTGCTGCCAGAGCTCTTCGGTGATGAAGGGCATGAAGGGGTGCAGCATTTTCAGCAACTGCTCGAAGAAGTGGAGGGTCTTGTCGTAGGTCTCACGGTCTACAGGCTGGGCCTCACCGTTGACATAGGCGGGCTTCACCATCTCCAGGTACCAGGAAGAGAACTCGTCCCAGAAGAGCTTATAGACCGCCATGAGGGCCTCGGAGATACGGTATTTCTTGAAGAGGTCGTCGACCTCGGCATTGGTCTCGCGGAGTTTCGCCTCGAACCAGGTGGTGGCAGTCTTACCAACCTCCGTCTGTCCGGCATCAGCCACCTTCCAACTCTTCACGAGGCGGAAGGCATTCCAGATCTTATTGTTGAAGTTTCGTCCCTGTTCGCAGAGGGCCTCGTCGAAGAGGATGTCATTGCCTGCGGGAGCTGAGAGCATCATACCCATGCGTACACCGTCGGCACCGAACTTCTCGATAAGCTCGATGGGATCGGGGCTGTTTCCGAGTGACTTCGACATCTTACGACCGAGCTTGTCGCGAACGATACCTGTAAAGTAGACATTCTTGAAAGGCATGTCGCCCACGAACTCATAGCCGGCCATAATCATACGGGCCACCCAGAAGAAGATGATGTCAGGACCTGTCACGAGGTCGCTGGTGGGGTAATAGTATTTGATCTCCTCGTTGCCAGGGGTGTTAATGCCGTCGAAGAGGGAGATGGGCCAGAGCCAAGAGGAGAACCAGGTGTCGAGGGCATCCTCGTCCTGACGGAGGTCTGCATCGGTGACCTTCGGATCCTTCTGCTGGGCCAGTTTCAGGGCCTCCTCGCGAGTGGTGGCTACGACATAGTCGTCATTTTCGTTGTAGTAGTACGCCGGGATGCGATGACCCCACCAAAGCTGACGGGAGATACACCAATCCTGGATGTTCTCGAGCCAGTTCTTATATGTGTTCTTATATTTCGCAGGATAGAACTTCAGTTCGTCGTTCATCACAGGCGGCAGGGCGATGTCGGCGAAGTGCTTCATCGAGAGGAACCACTGCATGGAGAGGCGCGGCTCGATGGCGGTATCGGGGTTGCGCTCAGAGTAGCCCACCTTGTTGGTGTAGTCCTCGATCTTCTCCATCAGACCAGCCTCCTGGAGATCCTTGGCAATCTGCTTGCGGCAGTCCATACGATCCATACCCACGTAGATGGGGCTCTGGTCGGAGATGGTGCCGTCGGGATTGAAGATGTCGATAGTCTCGAGGTTGTGGGTCTTGCCCAGCATATAGTCGTTGGTGTCGTGGGCTGGTGTGACCTTCAGACAGCCTGTACCGAACTCGATGTCGACATAACGGTCCTCGATGACGGGGATGACACGGTTCACCAGAGGCACGATGACCTTGCGGCCCTTGAGCCACTGGTTCTTCGGATCCTTGGGGTTGATACACATGGCGGTATCGCCCATGATGGTCTCAGGACGGGTGGTGGCCACGACAGCGTAGTAGCCCTTGGCGTCCTTGTGGATGACGTTGCCCTCAGCCTTCAGAGCTTCCTCGTTGTCGAGTGCTGAGAGTCCATCCACATAGTATTTCAGGTGGAACAGGTGACTCTGCTCTTCCTTATAGATCACCTCCTCGGTGGAGAGGGCGGTGAGGGCCTTGGGATCCCAGTTCACCATACGCAGACCACGGTAGATGAGACCTTTGTTATAGAGGTCGACGAAGACCTTGATGACGCTCTCGGAGCGCTTCTCATCCATAGTGAAGGCTGTGCGATCCCAGTCGCAGCTGGCACCTAAGCGACGCAGCTGTTTGAGGATGATGCCTCCGTGCTCATGGGTCCAGTCCCAGGCATGCTCGAGGAACTGCTCACGGGTGAGGTCATGTTTCTTGATACCTTCGCCGGCGAGCTTCTTCACCACCTTTGCCTCGGTGGCGATAGAGGCATGGTCGGTGCCAGGCACCCACAGGGCGTTCTTGCCCTCCATACGGGCACGGCGTACCAAAATGTCCTGAATGGTGTTGTTGAGCATATGTCCCATGTGGAGCACACCCGTCACATTGGGCGGGGGGATAACTATCGTATAGGGTTCACGTCCGTCGGGTTTGCTGGCGAAAAGTTTGTGGTCAAGCCAGTACTGATACCATTTCGATTCGACCTCTTTTGGGTCGTATTTACTTGCAAGTTCCATGCTATATGTTTAATTATTTTCAAAAATCGGTGCAAAATTACATAAAAATTCTAATTTTCAATTCTCAATTCTCAATTATTTTGTATCTTTGCCCCAATTATTAATGTATTATGCATACAAAAGAGGAAAAAATGAAGGCTTTCGGTCGTTTCCTCGACGTGCTCGACGCGTTGAGGGCGAATTGTCCGTGGGACAAGAAGCAGACGAACGAGAGTCTGAGGCCCAATACGATCGAAGAGACCTACGAGCTCTGCGATGCCCTGATCAAGAACGACATCCACGACATCTGCAAGGAACTGGGTGATGTGCTGTTGCATATCTGTTTCTATGCGAAGATCGCAGAGGAACAGGGACAGTTTGATATGGCCGACGTGTGTGACGCTCTGACGAAGAAGATGATTACCCGTCATCCGCACGTGTATCATCCTTCGCAGATCGATGCAGAGAAACCGAAACCGCTGCCATACGTGCCGGAAGAAACCGGACCATCCGGAGAAACCGGTATTACCGGAAAGGTGACGACGGTGAGTCAGGTGCTGCAGAACTGGGAGCAGATCAAACTGAAGGAGAAGGACGGGAATGAGCGTGTGTTGTCTGGGGTGCCTGCCGCCCTGCCCAGTGTCATCAAGGCGTACCGAATCCAGGACAAGGTCCGGAATGTGGGCTTCGACTGGGAGAAACGAGAGGATGTGTGGCAGAAGGTGCGTGAGGAACTGGATGAGTTGGAGGCCGAGTTGAACAAGGATGATAAAGCCCGCTCGACGGAGGAATTGGGAGATTTCCTCTTCGCCGTCATCAATGCCGCCAGACTGTATAAGCTGAACCCTGATAATGCCCTGGAGATGACGAACCGGAAGTTTATTGAACGGTTTAATTATATTGAGGAACACAGCATCAGGATCGGGAAGCCCCTGACGGAGATGACCCTTGACGAGATGGAGGCGCTGTGGCAGGAAGCTAAGAAGGCAGAATAACAAGAAAAGACAAAATAACAGACGAACAATTATGAAGAAAAGTGTATTGATTGGAATGATGGCTGCGGCAATGGTGTTGGGCAGCTGTGGTGGTAAACAACAGGCACAGGTCGATGAGTCGCAGGATGCTGAAAAACCGGATATGTCTATTTTCAGAGACCAGACCATCTATGGCATCTGTACGGACGGAACGGCAATGAACACGTTGGAGATGACCACCGACAATGGTGACACGCTGACGCTGAGTCTGACCAGGGCCCAGGACGCAGGGAAGGTGTTTGGCGGCCTCCAGGTGTCAGACCGTCTCGCAGTGCTGGCAGACTCTCTCAAGCAGAATGCCCTGCTCGTGATCAACCTCAATACGCTGATGGGTGACTGGGTGATGCCAGACCCCATCGACGGCAGTGCTGAGATAGGCATCCGCATCAAAGAGGGCGGCGTGGCAGAGAGCATCGACCAGTCGGTGATCGTCTATCGCACCTGGAAGATCTTCAACGGTGAGCTGGAGATTGAACTCATGCGTGAAGGTGGCGGCGACGAGGAAGAGACCAACCGTTACGAGATCCTGACCCTCGGTCCTGATTCGCTGGCATTCAGGACATTAGGCAAACCCCATGACGAGACAGAGACCTTCGAGTATTCCCGTTGGAAGCCGAAGCCCAAGGTGGACCTGCACGGACTGGAACTGGAAGAGACCAACGACGAGTTCAATAAGATCTAAATCAGCGTGGAACCTTTCCGGATACATATCTTAGGGTGTGGAAGTGCGCTTCCCACCCTTCGTCACAATGGTTCCTCACAACTCGTAGAGGTGAGGGAGAGGCTGTTGATGCTCGACTGCGCCGAAGGGACACAGACGCAGATGCGGAAATGCCATCTGCACTTCGCGAAGCTCAGCAGGGTCTTCATCTCCCATCTGCATGGTGACCACTGCTTCGGTTTGATCGGCATGATCTCCACCTTCGGACTGTTGGGGCGTACTGCTCCCCTCCATATCCATGCCCCAGAGGCATTGGGACCCATGTTGGACAGTCAGATTACCTTCTTTACCCATGACCTGGGCTTCGAGGTGGTGTTCCATGCCGTGGATACCTCACAGCGCACCATCGCCTATGAGGACAACAGCATCATCGTGGAGACCATCCCCCTGGAACACCGCATGCCCACCTGCGGCTATCTCATCCGTGAGAAAGCCCTGCTGCCCCATATCCGGCCGGAGATGCTGGAAGCCTACGGCGTGCCGCGCAGTCAGATCAACAATATCAAGATGGGGGCAGACTGGACAACAGAGGATGGCGATGTCATTCCCAACGAACGTCTGGTCACGCCTGCCGATGCGCCCAGAAGCTACGCCTATTGCAGTGATACCCGCTATATCCCTACGCTGCATGAACATTTGAAGGGGGTGAACACATTGTACCACGAGAGCACCTACGGCGAGGATAAGATCCAGTCGGCTGAGAAATACTGTCACTCCACTGCCAGACAGGCAGCGATGGTGGCCAGGGATGCTGGCGTGGGACAGTTGCTCCTGGGCCATTACAGTTCGCGGTATGACGACGAGAACGTGCTGCTGGCAGAGGCGAAGGCAGTGTTTGAAAACACCCGTCTGACGAACGAAATGGACATCATCAACGTGTAAATACCCGCCATTTTAGGTAAAAAATGCATTTTCCGTCGAAAAAGTTTTGCCGATTCAAAGAAAAATGCTAACTTTGCACCAAACTATATTCAAATGCGTATGATGAAACGTTTACTCATTCTTACCTTCTCCTTGGCTGCCCTCTGGCTGGTTCCTGTGACTGCCAGTGCCACTCCTGCCTATTTTGCCGGGGTCATGGAACTGTCGGACGAGGAAGAGGTGGACGTGGTTTACAGTGCTGGCTCGCTGACCGTCAAAGGAGCTGAAGGCCTGGTGCTGCAGATCGTCACCGTCACCGGCAATGTCGTTCTGCACAAGCGGATCGACAGTCCGGAACAGAAGATAGAACTTAATATTCCGAAAGGTTGTTACATCGTCAAGGTAGGCAAGGTTGTACGCAGGGTCTACGTCCGTTAGCCACGAGTCTTGCGATGGTCCTTGTGCTCCTGGCTTCCTGTGTGAACGGAAACCGCGAGTATGACGAGGCCGAACATTCCGCCTTTGGAGCATTTGTACATGCGTTGGATACCACCGAGCAAGGGAAGTATCTGACGCATTTATTAGATGCCGACTCGTCGAAGAGGGAGGCAGACAAGGCCGTGCAAGCGTATTATAAGGCCGCTGTGGCACAGCTGAAGACACAGCGGACGTTTGAGCCTCTCTGGTATGCCAGGGCGGGAGTGACAAGTCAGGCCGACTCGCTGTTGTCGCTGCTGCAACGGGAACTGCCTGGAAACGGACTGGATCCGAAGACCTTCTTCCTGTCCGAGATCGAATCAGACCTTGATATCGTCCATAAACTCTCCTTCGACTCCGTCGGACAGAGCATCAACGAGGTCTTGCCAAGACTGGAATACCATCTGACGAAAGCGTATGTGAAATATACCGCCGGACAGCGTTATGGCTTCATCAGGCCAGACAAGATATTCAATCACCTGGATTATAAGACTGACGGCACAGGCTATGCCAGACTTTTCGACTATGAGGTGAAAGCCCCTGACTATGAGGAACCCTTTCAGAAACTGAAGTCGCCAGACAGGATGGCCTACCTGCAAGGCTCTGTCCCCACCAACAGCCTCTACAAGACCTTACGGACACAATTGGAGCAGACCGCAGACAGCGCTCGGCGAGAGACGCTCATCGTAAACCTTGAACGCTGCCGCTGGCAGATGTTCAGACCTGAGGGCAGGACGCATCAGGTGGTAGTGAACATCCCCTCACAGCAGTTGTGGGCCATCTGTCCGGACAGTGTGATGCCCATGAAGATATGCTGTGGCGCCGTGCCGACGAAGACCCCATTGCTGAGCAGTGAGATCAGTTATATGCAGGTGAATCCCGAGTGGATCATCCCCCCGTCGATCGTGAAGGGCGAAGTGTCCGTGCATGGTGGCGACTCTGCCTACTTCGCCAAGCACCGCTATTACATCATAGACCGGCAGAAGGGCGACACCCTTGATCCCAAGAATGTTTCCGCCAGTCAGCTGCAGGCGGGTGGACTGCGCGTCGGCCAGAGGGGTGGGGCGGGCAACTCCCTTGGACGCATCGTGTTCCGTTTTGCCAACAACTTCGGCGTGTATCTGCATGACACAAACAACAGAAAAGCCTTCAACCGCGAAAAGAGAACGCTCTCGCATGGTTGCGTGAGAGTGCAGAAACCGTTTGAACTGGCCTGTTTCCTGTTGCAGGGTGCTGATGAGTGGACCCTCGATAAGATCCGTATCGCAATGGACATGAGGCCTGAGACCGACAGAGGACGCGAGTATCTGACGGAGCATGCCGATGATCCCAGACCTTTCAAGATCATCACCTACCGGGATGTCACTCCACGTGTACCCGTGTACATTATTTATTATACTGCTTATCCCTATCCTGAGACCGGAGAGGTCTGCTTTTGGCCGGACCTCTATGGCTACGATCAAGTCATTCGCAAGAACCTATGATGGACGACCAGCAGATCAGACAGATGCTATTGGATCCCAAGACCCAGCGCCAGGGTTTTGAGGCTGCTGTACGTCAGTATGGTGAACAGCTCTACTGGCAGGTCAGAAAGATCGTGCTCACCCATGACGATGCCGACGACGTGGTGCAGAACGCGTTCCTGAAAGCATGGAACGCCCTCGACACCTTCGGAGGCGATTCGAAGGTGTTTACCTGGCTCTCGCGTATCGCCATCAACGAGGCTCTCGACCTGTTGCGGAAGAACAAGCATCGTCTGACAGTCAGTGAAGATGAATATTCTGTGGCCAGCTCTCTGCTGGCAGACCCCTATTTCGATGGTACGGAAACCGAGGCGCTGTTGCAGGAGGCCATCGCGCAACTGCCTGACGTTCAGCGTACTGTGTTCCAACTGCGCTACTTCGACGAGATGAAATACAGCGATATCAGCCACATGCTTGGTACCTCTGAGGGAGCGCTGAAAGCCTCCTATCACATCGCCGTGAAGAAAATCTCTGAATTTTTTAAGCTTCGTGATTAAACCAATTGCATACTTATACGTCAAACATTCGATGGAAGAAGAAAAGTACATATCAGACAAGCTTGGCCGCAGGAATCCTTTCACGGTGCCTGAGGGCTATTTCGAGCAGCTGACGGCTCAGGTGATGGACAAGTTGCCGGAGCGCCGTCAGAAAGCCCGGACGGTATGGATGCGGCCCGTGTGGTGGGCTGCTGCTGCCGTCTGTGCATTGTTCGTGTCTACCGCTGCCTGGCTGGCATGGCCACAGGCGTCAGATCCCTCGCAGGGGCCGATGGCCGAGGTGGTGGTGCAGCAGCAGCCTGACGATGCCTTCTTCGATGAGGCTGCAGACTACATGATGCTCGACAATCAGGACATCTATGCCTGTCTGGCATCTGAGTATTAAGTAAAGGTAAAAAAGTAAAGAGGTAAAAAAGTAAAAAGGTGACAAGGTGAAAGAAAGATGAAGATATATTGTATGATAAGGTGTCAGGTAAAAAGTGTTTGTATGAAGGCCGTATGGCTTTCACTCTTCCACCTTTTCACCTTTTCGCCGTTAGCGGCTCAGGAAACTGGCAGGAAGTTCTCGCCGGAGAAGTTCCAGGCAGAGATGGAGCAGTTTATCACTAAGGAGGCAGGGCTTACTGCCGACGAGAGTGCGAAGTTCTTCCCGTTGTACCGTGAGATGCAGCAGAAGCAGAGGGCCATCTTTGAGAAGGTGAGAAAGGAAGGCTTTGTTAAGCCCGTCGACGATGCCGCCTGCCGTAAACTGGTTGAGCGCCGTGATGCTACGGAATTGGAAATGAAGAAGATACAAAAGACCTACCACGAGAAATTCTTCGATGTGCTTCCTGCCTCGAAGGTGCTTCAGGTGATACAGGCAGAGGAACGTTTCCATCGCCGTACATTCAGGAACTGGGGACAGGGCAACGGTCATCCACAAAGACAAGGGCATCAGAAATGATGCTCTTTTTTTATGCCAGTTTCGAACCCTCGATCAGCTTCGGACAGATCCCGGAGAGGTCGCACTTCTCGCAGTGTGGCTTGCGCGACGTGCAGACATAGCGGCCGTGCAGCAGGAGCCAGTGGTGGGCACGGGGAATCTCCTCCGTAGGGATGTACTTCGTCAGTTCCATCTCCACCTTGTATGGGGTGTTGGCACGCTGTGTGACCAGACCTAAGCGATGTGCCACACGATAGACATGGGTGTCGACGGCGAGGGTGGATTTCCCGAAGGCCACACTCTGAATCACATTTGCCGTCTTACGGCCTACACCGGGCAAGTCCAGCAGCAAGTTCATGTCCGACGGCACCTCACCGTCATGCCGCTCCACCAGTAGACGGGCCATCTTCACGAGGTGGTCTGCCTTGGCGTTGGGGTAGGAGACGCTGCTGATGTATTCCAGCACGTCCTCGGGTTCTGCCTGAGCCATCGAACGGGCGTTAGGGTAGTGAAGAAACAACTCGGGTGTCACTTGGTTAACCCGTTTGTCGGTACACTGGGCACTCAGCACCACTGCTACCAATAACTGAAACACACTGCCGAACTCCAGTTCGGTGTTCACCTCCGGCATCTGCTCGCGGAAATGGGCGAGAATCCGTCTGTATCTTTCTTCTTTTCTCATCTCTTGATAAAATTTGTTGCAAAGATACATATTTTTCATTTTTTATTTGTAATTTTGCCGAAAATATTCATCAATCAACTCTAATAGACGTATGATCAGACAACTAATTCTATCTTTGGCCTGCATGGCCATGGTATCGGTTCATGCCCAAAAGACACCCGTGTGGCTCGATCCGGAAGTGAATCAGGTGAACCGTGAGGCGCGTCACGCCCATTTCTTCGCCTTTGAGAACGAAGACCTTGCCCGTCAGGCCGACAAGGCGAAATCCAGCCGTTTCCTCTCGATGGAGGGCAAGTGGAAATTCAACTTCGTGAAAGACCATCAGGATGCCCCCGATGGCTTCTTCGGCCTGAAGTACGACGACTCCCAGTGGACGGACTTTCCCGTGCCGGGACTCTTCGAACTCAACGGCTATGGCGACCCCATCTACAAGAACATGGGCTATGCCTGGAGCACCACCTTCAAGAGTAATCCCCCGTATATCGGCGAGACGAACAACTATACCGGTTCCTACCGCCGCACCTTCGAACTGCCGCAGGACTGGAACGGTCAGGAGGTGTTCTTCCACGTCGGTTCCGCCACGAGCAACCTCACGCTCTGGGTCAACGGCAAGTATGTTGGCTACTCCGAGGACTCGAAGGTGGCAGCCGAGTTCAACATCACGAAATACCTGAAGAAGGGTCAGAACCTCATCGCCATGCAGATCATGCGCTGGTGCGACGGTTCCTATCTCGAGGACCAGGACTTCTGGCGTTTCACCGGCATCGCCCGTGAGGTGTATCTCTATGCCACGCCGAAGGCTCACATTCAGGATATCTTCGTGCGTCAGGACTGGCAGGACGGCAACGGCCTGCTTGATGTCGACGTGAAAGTGGCCGGTAAAGCTCAGGTGGAGGCGAAGCTCTACGATGCCGCCGGCAATCAGGTCGCTGAAGGTCTGAAGACCGTAGTGGAGAACGTTAAGCCTTGGACGGCCGAGACGCCCAACCTCTACACCTTACTCATCACCCTGAAGCAGGGCGACAAGGTGCTCGAGGTCATTCCCCAGCGCATCGGATTCCGCCATGTCGAGATCAAGGACGCCCAGTTGCTCGTCAACGGCCAGCCCATATTAATAAAGGGTGCCGACCGTCATGAGCTCGACCCTGACGGCGGCTACATCGTCTCGGTGGAACGGATGATTCAGGACATCAAGATCATGAAGTATCTGAATATCAACGCCGTACGTACCTGTCACTATCCCGACGATCCCCGCTGGTACGACCTCTGCGACGAGTATGGCATCTACCTCACGGCTGAGTCTAACCTCGAGAGTCACGGCATGGGCTATGGCGAAGGAACGCTGGCCAAGCGAGCCGACTATGCCAAGGCGCATATCGAGCGTCAGGAAGGCAACGTCATGTCGCACAAGAACCATCCCAGCATCATCGTTTGGTCATTAGGCAACGAGGCCGGTTATGGTCCTAACTTCGAAAAAGCCTACGACTGGATCAAGGCCTACGACCAGTCCCGTCCTGTGCAGTACGAACAGGCAGGTCATGCCGGCAAGACTGACATCTTCTGTCCGATGTACATGGACTACAACGATGCAGAGAAATACGTCAAGACCGCCAATCCCCGTCCGCTCATCGAGTGCGAGTATGCCCACGCCATGGGTAACTCCATCGGCGGCTTCAAGGAGTACTGGGACCTCATCCGCAAGTATCCCAAGTTCCAGGGCGGCTATATCTGGGACTTCGTCGATCAGGGCCTGCGCGACAAGAGCAAGGTCACGGGCAAGGAGATATTTACGTTTGGCGGTGACTACGGCCGTTATCCTGCCTCCGACTACAACTTCAACTGCAATGGCATCATCGCCCCCGACCGTCGTCTGAATCCCCATGCCTATGAGGTGCGCTACTACTATCAGAACGTGTGGATCACTGACAAGGGCCTCAAGGACGGCAAGATCGAGATCTACAACGAGAACTTCTTCAAGACCATCGACGACCTGGAGCTCGAGTGGTTCGTGGGTGGTGCTTCCGGCTCACATCATCACGACGGCGACCGTCCTGAGGGCATGACCTTCGGACACGGCGGCACCATTGCTGTCAACGGCATTGCCCCCCAGCAGCGTAAGGTCGTCACCATCGAAGCCATGAAGCAGGTCATCGAGCGCGTGCTCGGCCATCACGGCAATCAGGAAATCTTCGTCATCTTCCAGTTCAAGTCGCGCGAGGCGCAGCCCCTCATCGACAAGGGCCAGATCGTCGCTCGTCAGCAGTTCGTGCTCAATCCCTACCAGTTCCCGGAGATCAAAGCCGAGACCGCCGCTGTGCAGAAGGAGGAGGCTGAGAGTTACGTGAAGTTTGATGCCGCCGGCACCACGCTGACCGTCGGCAAGTGGAGCGGCATGATCGACTATCTCGATGTCGACGGCCAGACTATGCTCATCGACCGCGAGTCCATCACGCCTGAGTTCTGGCGCGCTCCCACCGACAACGACTATGGTGCCTGGCTGCAGCAGCGCTTCGGCGTGTGGAAGGCACCCCAGATGAAAATCAAGGACTGTCAGGTGGGTGACAACAGCGTCGTCGTCACCTTCGACATGCCAGAGGTGCAGGCCATGCTCACCATGACCTATACGCTCCAGCCGAACGGCGAGGTGGTCGTCAACGAGCACTTCGTGCCTAATCCCCCCAAGGAAGGAAAAGATGTCGTGAGGATTCCGCCGATGTTCCGCTATGGCATGCAGCTGCAGATGCCGAAGCAGTACGACCAGGTGTGCTATTACGGCCGTGGTCCGGTGGAGAACTACTGCGACCGCAACAACTCTGAGTTCATCGGCCTGTATCGCAACAAGGTGGCCGACGAATACTATCCCTACGTTCGTCCGCAGGAGTCCGGCAACCATACCGACGTGCGCTGGTTCCAGGTCGTCGATGCGAAGGGTAGGGGACTGGAGTTCTACTCCGACGCCCCCATGGAGGCCAGCGCCCTGCCGTATCTCCTCTCCGACCTCGACGACGGTCCCACCAAGGACAAGAAGATCGGCCATCACTCCGGCGACCTCATCGAGCGTCCGCTCACACAGGTTCACCTCCAGCAGCGCCAGATGGGACTCGGCTGTGTCAACTCCTGGGGAGCGTGGCCGCTGCCTGACTACCTCGTCAACCGTGAGGAGCGCAGCTTCACCTTCGTCATCCGTCCCCTCCGATCGGAATAAGGTATCTGTTTCCCCTCCTGAGTTAGGAGGGGTCAGGGGTGGTCTGAACAAGCGTATTGTCTAAGGCGGTTCAGACCCCCTCTGGCTCCCCCTACTCAGGGGGAGAAAAAGTTACATTATGACACGATTTTCCCTTGACTTTTGTCAAAATCGTCACCGCAGACGGTGTTTTTATAGTTTTTTTGCCAAAAAGAGTTGGTGCGTATCTTAATATTTGCTACCTTTGCACCCAGAAAGAGATTTTGAGATAACGATAACAAGATGAAAAAGATGAAGACACTGAAGAAAATGATGCTCATGGGCATGATGATGCTCGTGGGTGCTACTGCGATGTATGCAGAAGAGACGAACGTCACCAACGAGGTAGACACCACTTATATCAAGCTCGACGAGAACCTGGAGCCCATCAACTTCGTCAACTCCACCAAGGAGGAACTCGAGGCTGCTGTGGGTGAACTGGAGACCATCCTCGAGACGGACAACTTCCAGCTCTATGCCGCTGGCGACTACACCTACAAGATCGAGAACGGCGTGGTGACTTCGATGGCCATCCAGATTGCTGACGACAACAACGATAAGGTCGTCTACAACCAGATCCTCAACGCGCTGGCCAAGAGCAAATCCATCAAGGACACGCACAACACTGGTGGCAACTACTACCTGTATGCCAACTTCCAGGTGCAGTTCGACGACTTTGAGGGTTACGAGAAGCTCACCTTCTCCGCCATCACTGAAGAGTAATTGATAAAATGACTATAAAATAAATCCCAGCCATCGGCTGGGATTTATTTTTATCTGGCAACGACGTATTTGTGGAGCGTTGCGCGGACGGCACCAGGGCCGGCGTAGAGTTCCTTGACCATGCCCTCGATCTGGTCACCGAGGCCTGCCTCATAGAGGTCGACAGCGAAGATGTCCTTGCGGGAGTAGAGCTGCTTGAGCGGGCTCCAGTCCTGATCGGGCTTACCGATCTCCAAGGGGGCGACGATGGCCTGCAGCTCTGCCAGCATGGGATCGGGCGAGGGCTCAAAGGGCGTGCCGTCGTCCTTGATGCCCTTCAGATAACGGGCGTAGCCGGCGAGGGTGAGGGGGATGAGCACGAGGTTGGACTTGTCGAGGCCGCGTGCGAGGTACTTCTTGATGGTCTCACCGAAGCGGATGGGCAGCTTCTGGGAGGTGTCCATGGCGATACGCTGGGGAGCGTCGGGCATGAAGGGATTCGGCAGACGACGGTTGATGACGGCGCCGATGAACTCGTAGGGGTTCAGCACGCCGGGATCGGTGACCACGGGCATGGCCTCCATATAGCCGATCTTCTGGATGAAGGGGCGCAGGTCTTCGTCGGCCATCTCGGCAGAGATGAGCGTGTAGCCGAGCATGCAGCCATAGATGGACATGGCGGTATGCAGGGGATTCAGACAGGTGGTCACCTTCATGGTCTCCACCTTGTCGACGGTCTCACGGGTGGTGTAGAGGGCACCGCCGAGGTCGAGCGGGGGACGGCCGTTGGTGTAGTTGTCCTCGATGACGAGATACTGCACTTCCTCTGCGTTCACGAAGGGAGCGGTGAAGGTGTGCTTCTCGGTCTCGATGTAGTTGTTGTCCTCGAATCCGTCGGCGGCGAGCATCTCCTTGACCTTCTCGTGGGGACGGGGGGTGATCTTGTCGATCATCGACCAGGGGAAGGTGATGTGGGTCTCGTCTTTCAGGTAGTCGACGAAGGCGGCGGGCACGAGGCCGTCGGTAGCCCACTTCTCGGCGTAGGCGAGGATGCCGGCGCGCACCTTGTCGCCGTTGTGCGAGCAGTTGTCCATCGACTGGACGGTGAGGGGCCGCTGTCCGGCCTGCCAGCGCTCATAGAGCAGGGCGCAGACCTTTCCCATGGCAAAGAGGGGCTTCAGGCCGCGCGCGAGGTCGGCATCGTTGTAGGTGTAGCCCTTCTCGGTGATGGTGAAGGAGATCATCTGCAGCGAGGGGTTGCGGAAGATCTCGACCAGTCGCTGCCAGTCGGGGAACTGGGGATCGGCCTTGAGGGCCTCGGTGACGCTGGCGATGACTTTCTTCTCGATGGAGCCGTCGGAGCAGAGGTTCACGCAGAGCGAGAGGTTGTTGTAGGGGGCGTAGGCCTTGTCGATGACCTCGAAGTCGAAGGTCTCGGCGACGATGACGCCACGGTCGTAACGGCCCGTGTTCAAGGCGTCGTTGAGGATGGCAGCCGGGAAGGCGCGGAAGATGTTGCCGCCGCCGAAGTGTACCCATGTGGGCTCCTTGGCGGTCTTCTCGCGGATGGCCTTGATGTCGAACTTGGGAAGCTCATAGCCTTTGGCTTCCCACTCTGCGGCGTTGAAATTGCCGGAAATAATATCATTCAGTTTCATAGGTTATATATTATAGGCACGAATTAATTAGTCGAAGAATCCGGGTTGTTTGTATTCGATTCCTAACTCGCGGTCGACGGTGGCGAGGATGCCCTGCACCTGGCCGAGGGCGAACATACGTCCGAGGAGGGTGTAGCCGGCGTTATGGCCGTGGGATGACTCGTCGAAGACACCGCCTGGCTGGTCGGTGAGCGTCATGCCGTGGTCGACACGCATGGGCAGTGCGGGGTTCTCCTTCTCGAAGATGCGGCAGAGCTCGATGAGGTCTGCACGGCCGCCGAGGTGGGAGGCCTCCGTGAAGTCGCCGTTGGGGAAGATGTGGCAGGAGCGCAGATGGACGAAGTGGGTGCGCGAAGCGAACTTGCGTGCGAGGTCCACCACGTTGTTGTAGGCACCTGCTGAGAGCGAGCCGGCGCAGAAGGTCAGGCCGTTGTGCTTGTTGGGCACGGCATCGAGGAACCACTGGATATCCTCCTCGGTGCGGACGATGCGCGGCAGGCCGAGGATCTCGATGGGGGGATCGTCGGGGTGGACGCACATGTTCATGCCGTATTCCTCACACGTGGGCATGATGGCCTCGAGGAAGTACTTCATGTTGGCACGCAGCTGCGCCTTGTCGATGCCCTTGTAGAGCTCGAGGAACTCACGGAACTTCTGTACGGGCGCCTCGTCGTTCTCGCTGAAGTTGCCGGAGACGAAGCCCTGCGTCTTGATGATGATGGTCTCCACGAGCTGGTGATCCTTCTCGGGCGTCATCGTCTTGGCCAGCTCGTCGGCCTCTGCCAGCACGTTGCGGCCCTCGCCCCAGCCCTCAGGGAACTGGAACTTGGCCCACTCCTCGCGGGCTCCCTGGCGCTTGAGGATGTAGATGTCGAAATAGGCGAACTCGGCATAGTTGAAATAGAGGTTCGTCGCGCCGTTGGGATTGTCGTGGAACAGGTCCGTGCGGGCCCAGTCGAGCACGGGCATGAAATTGTAGCAGATGCAATGGATGCCCTCTGCCGCGAGGTTGCGCAGCGACTCCTTGTAGACCTCGATCTGATGGTCGCGGTCAGGGCCGCCATACTTGATGGTCTCTACGACGGGCAGCGACTCAACGACGCTCCATCGCATGCCATAGCTCTCAATGTACTCGCGCAGGTCGCGGATCTTCTCACGGGTCCAGACCTCGCCTAAAGGTACGTCGTGAAGGGCTGTTACGATGCCTTCAACTCCGATTTGTCTCAGCTGGGCAAGGGTGATCTTGTCTTTCTTGCCAAACCATCTCCATGTTCTTTCCATATAGACTTTTTTTATTTAAAATGAGATTGTTTTTTAGTTTTCTTCTTTGATTTCTTTGATTTCTTTGATTGGCCGACTATCAGGCTGCGGATGTCGATATGCCTGGTAGGCTTCTGTCGCCTGACTCCCGGCTCCTGCTTGTCTGTGCTCTCGTTGCCATAGCGGTCTGCGGCCGTCACGGCGTAGTAGAGGGCGCGGCCCTTGTGGGGCACGGTGAGCGACTGATAGCGGTAGCGTGACGCCACGAGGTTGCGGGGATCGTCGGTGTCGACGGGCCACGTGTTGGAGGCATATATATTATATAATAGGTAGTTGGCACCGGAGAGGTCTCTGGCACCATACCAGACAAGCCGGTCTTCGGTCTTGCCGCGTTCTATCTGCAGGAGGGTGACAGGGGTAGGGGCGTGCTTGCCCATCCACGTCATCGGGGGGATGAGGGCCGGTGTGCGGTTGAAGTCCTTGGTGAAGGTGAAGATGCCCTTGACGTTGTCTGTCAGGAACTTCGAGCGGAAGAAGGTGTAGCCGAGGCCCTCCTGGCGGAGCACGTTCATCTCGCGGCGGATGATGCCGAGGTCCCAGTCGCGCTCGCAGGGGTGGAGCATATAGATGGACAGTCCGGGAGCGATGATCTTGCCGTAGCTGTGCTCCTTCCAGTCGGCCAGGAAGGGAAAGAACTGGTTGCCCTGGAAGTACATCATGGGGTAGAGCTCGTCCATGAGTCCCTCGCGCAGCCAGCCCTGGGCATCCTGGCAGACGGCAGTGTAGGCGTTCCAGCCGTTGCTCTTGAACCGGCTCAGGTCGTCGAACTTGCCCACGGGCGAACAAGATATCTTCACCCAGGGCTTCTCGGCCTTCACGGCGTGGTGGATCTTGCGGACGATGCTGGTGATGTTGCGCCGTGCCTCCTCGCGGGAGTACTTGAACTTCCACGTCTCCGGGTAGCGGATATAGTCGAGGTGGACGCCGTCGATGTCGTAGCGGTGGGTCACCTCACGGCAGATGTCGGCGATGTAGTCGCCCGTCTCCGGCAGCTCAGGGTTCATATAGTATTCCTCGTCGATCTTGACGATGCGCTTGGGATATTTCTTGCGGAGCTGCTGACAGCCGTAGTTGTTGGCCTTGCCGATGGGGATGGTGACGATCCAGGCGTGACACTCCATGCCGCGCTTGTGGCACTCGTCGATGCAGAACTGCATGGGATCGTAGCTTGGCGACGCGCCTGGGGTGTTGGTGAGACAGGGCTCCCAGGGCTCGATGGCGGAGGAATAGACGGTGGTGCCACGGACACGGGCCTGGAAGAGAACGGTGTTGATATTGGCCTGCTGATACTGGTCGAGGATGCGGATGAGGTCGCACCGCTGCTTTTCAGGTGAGGTGGTCTTCGGCCAGTCCAAACCATAGAGAGTGGTGAGCCAGACGGCCCTCACCTCATGCTTCGGCGACTGGGCAGAGACGTTCAGAGCCAGCGTAAATAGGATAAAAATTCTTATAATTGTTTTCAAAATATTCCTTAAATCTTAAATTTTGGTGCAAAGTTACTAAATAATTCACAATTTATTTGTACTTTTGCATGCAAAAATTGATTAATTGTAGTTTAGAACATGATTTCATTTAGTTTGAGCCTTATTGCGCTCGTTATTGGCTACCTGCTCTACGGCCGTTTTGTGGAGCGTGTGTTTGCGCCTGACAACCGTGCGACACCAGCCTTGGCCAAGGCCGACGGTATGGACTATGTCGTACTCCCGAGTTGGAAGATCTTCATGATCCAGTTCCTGAACATTGCGGGTACGGGGTCCATCTTCGGTGCCCGTCGTGTGGTTCTGCATCTGGTACCGGAGGGAAGTAAGAGTTGAGAGTTAAGAATTGAGAATTTAGAATTAAGAGATAAGAGTAATATGAAAAAACTGATGATGGCAGCCATCGGCCTGATGATGGCGACGGTGAGTGTGAACGCCCAGTATCTGAATGATCCAGAGACACCGTTCACCGAAGGTAAGTTCTATGTGAGTGCCTCGGCCTCAAGTGCATCGTTTTCCTACAGCAAGAACACCGACTTCAAGCTTGGTCTCAACGCCAGGGCCGGTTATCTGTTCCTGGACAACGTGATGGCGCTGGGTGTTTTTGAGTTTGTCGGCCAGAACAATTTTGACATCCTCACGACGCAGATCGGTGCAGGTGCACGTTACTATTTTGAGAGCTGCGGTATCTATCTGGGTGCCATTGCCAAGTATGCCCATGTCAAGTCGTCTGATGTCAGCTTCAGCGACTTCCGTCCTGAGATCCATGCGGGATACTGCTTCTTCCTGGGAGAACATCTAACTTTGGATCCTGAGGTTTACTATGAGCACAGCTTCAAGGACAGCGACTACTCTGGCTTAGGTGTCCGTATCGGTCTCGGCGTCTATTTTTAAAGGTAAAAAAGTAAAAAAGTAAAAAGGAAAAAGGTATGCTGAGTGTTGAAGAACTCGTTGACAGACTGATTGATCTGTCGTTTGCAGAAGATATAGGTGACGGCGACCATACCACCTTGTGTTGTATCCCTGAGGACGCGATGGGCAAGTCGCATCTGCTCATCAAGGAAGACGGTATCCTGGCCGGCGTAGAGATCGCCAAGGAGGTGTTCCGCCGTTTCGACCCTGAGATGCAGGTGGAGGTGCTGATGGGCGACGGCAGTCGTGTGAAGAAGGGCGACATCGCCATGATCGTCACAGGCCGTGTGCGCTCGCTGTTGCAGACGGAGCGCCTGATGCTGAACATCATGCAGCGCATGAGCGGCATTGCCACGATGACCGATAAGTATGTGCAGCGGCTGAAAGGTACTGGCACACGGGTGCTCGACACCCGTAAGACCACCCCTGGCATGCGTATGCTGGAGAAGCAGGCCGTGAAGATCGGCGGAGGCTGTAACCATCGCATCGGACTCTTCGACATGATCCTGCTGAAGGACAACCATGTGGATTTCGCCGGCGGTATCGTGAACGCCATCGACCGCTGCCACAAGTATCTGGACGAGAAGGGCCTGAAGCTGAAGATAGAGATTGAAGTGCGCTCGTTCGACGAACTGAACCAGGTGCTGGAGCATGGCGGCGTGGATCGTATCATGCTCGACAACTTCAGCGTGCCCGATACGAAGAAGGCTGTCGACCTCATTGCCCATCGTTATGAGACGGAGTCGAGTGGGGGTATCACCTTCGATACCATCCGCGACTATGCCGAGCAGGGTGTCGACTTTGTCAGCGTCGGAGCCCTGACGCACTCCGTGAAAGGTCTCGACATGTCATTCAAAGCCTGCGATTAATGAATTAATGAATAAGAAAGTAAAAAATGATATGAAGAAGATTCTGCTTATACTTTTCACTTTTCACTTCTCACTTCTCACTTCTTTTGCCTGCACGAACTTCATCGTGGGCAAGAAGGCCAGTGCCGACGGTTCTGTGTTTGTGACCTATAATGCTGATAGTTATGGTGCCTTCATGCCCCTGTATCACTATCCGGCTGCGAAGCACGAGGCTGGTGAGATGCGCAAGGTCTTTGAGTGGGACACCAATAAGTATCTGGGTGAGATCCCTGAGGCCGCAGAGACGTGGAATGTCATCGGCAACTCCAACGAGTGGCAGGTGACCATCGGCGAGACAACCTTTGGAGGCCGTGAGGAGATGGTCGATTCTACGGGCATCATCGACTACGGCTCACTCATCTATATCGCCCTCCAGCGTTCCAAGACGGCCCGTGAGGCCCTGCAGGTGATGACCTCGCTCGTGGCTGAGTACGGCTATTGCTCTGAGGGTGAGACGTTCTCCGTCGCTGATAAGGACGAGGCGTGGATGCTGGAGATGATGGGTTGTGGCCCTGACCGCACGAAGGAACAGGGACGCGCCGTCTGGGTGGCTGTCCGTATTCCTGACGATGCTATCGCTGCCCACGCTAACCAGAGCCGCATCACGCAGTTCCTCGACGGCCGCTATGTGCAGGTGAAGATGAAGGACCTGTTGAATCCCAAAGCGATGGCAAAGGCTGAGCGCAACGCTCAGAAGCTCAATGCCCAAAGCTTCGTCGTCTTCTCGGATAATGTCGTGAGCTATGCCCGCACGATGGGTTGGTTTGAGGGCAAGGATGCCGATTTCTCTTATAATGCCGCTTATGCTAAACCCGACTTCTCCGGCCGCCGCTATTGTGAGGCCCGTGTGTGGAGCTTCTTCAACCGCTTTGCAGATGACTTCTCTGAGTATGTGCCCTACGCTGCCGGCATCGAGAAGGACGCCAAGGAGATGCCGCTCTGGATCATCCCCAATAAGAAGGTCACTTTAGAGGATCTGCGTGCTGCCATGCGCGACCACTATGAGGGAACGCCGTTTGCCCTCGACCAGAAGGGCGACATCGGCGGAGGTATCTTCCAGATGCCTTACCGTCCGTCGCCGCTGTCCTTCAAGGTTGACGACGTGGAGTACTTCAACGAGCGTCCCATCTCCACTCAGCAGACGGCCTGGTCGTTTATATCCCAGATGCGTTCGTCGCTGCCCCGTGAGGTGGGAGCCTGCTTCTGGTTTGGCAACGACGACGGCAATATGGTGGCCTATACGCCGATGTATAGCTGTATCACCCGTGTGCCGAAGTGCTTCTCAGGTGAGGGTGCTGACGATGTGACCTTCTCGATGGACAATGCCTATTGGGTGTGCAACTGGGTCAGCAATATGGTATATCCGCGTTACTCCATGATGTTCCCGTCATTAAAAGAGGTGCGCGACTCGCTCGATGCCTCTTACGCCCAGCTCCAGCCGGAGATTGAGGCCAAGGCGCTGGCACTCTCTACTCCAGAGGAACGTATCGCCTGTCTGACGGACTACAGCTGCAAGAAGGGTGACGAGATGATCAGCCGCTGGCAGCAGCTTGCCTTCTTCCTCATCGTGAAATACAACGACATCGTCGTGAAGCCCACAGACGAGCAGGGCCGTTTCATCCGCAACAAGTTTGGTGGTGGCGCGAAGGTCGTGCGTCCAGGTTTCCCCGATGCCTACTTCCGTGAACTCTTGAACCAAACCGGCAACAAATACCTTGTCCCCAAGGAAGAGAAGTAATATATTAATAAGGTGTATGAACGCTTTTAAGAGGAAGAGAAGATGGCATTGCCTGAGTGGGCAGGAGCCTACGGAGATGGACAAGACCATCATGTATTGGGAGAACAAGGGCAAGTTGGTTCCGACGCGTGAACTGATCAAGACGCCAGAACAGATTGAGGGCATCCGCAGGGCGGGTGTGGTGAATACAGGTGTGCTCGACGCTGTGGCTGCTGCCATCCATGAGGGCATGAACACATTGGAGATCGACCAGATATGCCGTAAGTACTGTGAGGAGCACAATGCTATCCCTGCCTGCCTGAATTATGGCGGCGACGAGGATACGCCTCCGTTCCCGATGTCAGTCTGTACTTCGATCAACGAGGTGGTGTGTCATGGTGTGCCCAAGGAGGAGGATGTGCTTGAAGAGGGCGACATCATTAACGTGGACTTCACCACCATCCTCGACGGCTATTATGCCGATGCCAGCCGTATGTTTATCATCGGCAAGACCTCGCCAGAGAAGGAACAGCTGGTGCGTGTGGCCAAGGAATGCCTGGAGATCGGTATGGAGGCCGCCAAGCCTTATGGATTCACGGGCGACATAGGTCATGCGATTGAGAAGCATTGCAAGAAATACGGCTATGGTATCGTGAGGGATCTGGCTGGTCATGGGGTGGGGAATGCCTTCCATGAGGAACCCGACGTGAACCACTACGGCCATTGCGGGACGGGTATGCTGCTCGTGCCAGGCATGGTGTTTACGATAGAGCCGATGATCAATATGGGCACGTGGAAGGTGTTCATCGATGCCGACGACCCGTATGGCTGGGAGGTGATCACGGAAGACGAGAAGCCCAGTGCCCAGTGGGAGCATACGCTGCTGATGACGGAGCACGGAGTGGAAGTGCTGACGTATTAGTTTTTTGTTTACAGTATACAGTTTACAGATGATTACTCAGGAGGGTGATATATATATATTAGGTATAGAGTCGAGTTGCGACGATACGTCTGCGGCGGTGCTCAAGGATGGGGTGCTGCTGTCGAACGTGACGGCCTCGCAGGCTGTGCATGAGGCGTATGGTGGTGTGGTGCCGGAATTGGCTTCAAGGGCGCATCAGCAGAATGTCGTGCCTGTGGTGGACCAGGCCATCAAGAAGGCCGGCATCAGGAAGGAACAGCTCTCGGCTGTGGCGTTCACCAGAGGGCCGGGACTGATGGGATCGCTGTTGGTGGGCGTCAGCTTTGCCAAGGGATTTGCAAGGAGCTTGGGGATTCCTTTGATAGACGTGAATCATCTGCAGGGGCATGTGATGGCGCACTTTATTAGGGAGCCAGAGGGGGATAGAGGCGGATCAGACCACCCCGCCCTGACGGGCACCCCTCCTGCTCAGGAGGGGAATAAGATACCACCGTTGCCGTTCTTGTGTCTATTGGTGAGTGGCGGCAATTCGCAGATTGTGAAGGTGAATGCCTATAACGATATGGAGGTGCTGGGACAGACCATCGACGATGCGGCAGGCGAGGCGATAGACAAGTGTTCCAAAGTGATGGGACTGGGATATCCTGGCGGGCCGATCATTGACAAGCTGGCGCGTCAGGGCAATCCGAAGGCGTTTAAGTTTGCTGAGCCCAACATCCCTGACCTCGACTATAGCTTCTCCGGCCTGAAGACCTCGTTCCTCTACTCGCTGCAAAAGTGGGTGAAGGACGATCCCGACTTCATCGAGAAGCACAAGGAAGACATCGCTGCCTCGTTGGAGTGGACGATTGTCGACATCCTCATGAAGAAACTCAAGAAGGCCGTGAAGCAGACGGGTATCAAGCATGTGGCTGTGGCTGGCGGCGTGAGTGCGAACAACGGACTCCGCAATGCCTTCCACGATGCTGCAAAACGTTATGGCTGGACCATCTATATCCCCAAGTTCAGCTATACGACGGACAATGCCGCGATGATCGGCATCGTGGGGTACTATAAGTATCTCGACAAGGAGTTCTGTCCCATCGATGCCCCCGCGTTCAGCAAAGTGACGTTTAAGTGAAAAATTGAAAAATTGAAAAGATATGGATTTTGAAAGTAAGATTACCAGTAGGGATATCAGTGAGATCCTCTGGGAGACAGAGAAGACAGTAAGTACGGCAGAGAGTTGCACGGGTGGCAGGATTGGCGAGGCCATGATTGCCGTGCCTGGTGCCTCAAAGTATTTCAAGGGTGGCATCATCTCATACGTCGATGAGGTCAAGGAGCGGCTGCTCGGTGTGGACCATCAGCTGCTGGAAGAGAAGACCGCCGTGTGTGAAGAGGTGGCCATCGCAATGGTGAAGGGTGCCTGCAAGGCTTTGCAGACGGACTATGCCATCGCCGCTACGGGCTTTGCCGGTCCTACGGGTGGCACGAAGGATATCCCCGTCGGAACCATCTGGCTGGCCTGTGGCAGACCCGATCGTGTGGTGACGATGATGGTGCAGGAAGATCATGGACGAGACATCAATCTGGCCATCGCCACAAACCATGCCATGGAGCTCTTTTTGAACTTCCTGAAGGAGGAAAACGAGCCCCGTCCTGTGCTTGAAGGTTAAAAAAATATAATTCTTGCCCTTTGCAATCAAACAGTGATTTGAATCTCAATTAAATTGTGTACCTTTGCACCCTGTTTGGAATAAGTAAGTGTAAATCACAAGTAAAAAGTAGATAGAAATGTCTAAGATTTGTCAAATTACAGGAAAGAAGGCACAGATAGGTTGCAATGTGTCTCACTCAAAGCACCACACGAAGAGAAGCTTTGATGTCAACCTCTTCAGCAAGAAGTTCTACTGGGTAGAAGAGAACTGCTGGATCAGACTGAAGATCAGTGCTGCCGGTCTCCGTATGATTAACAAGGTGGGACTGGATGCAGCCATCCGTCAGGCCGTCGACAAGGGCTTCCTGAATTGGAATGAGCTCGAGAAGAGTGTGATTGCCTGGGGTAATGTTGAGAACTAATTATTAAGGAGGAACAATACAATGGCAAGCAAGAAAGCAAAAGGAAATCGCGTTCAGGTGATCCTGGAGTGCACTGAGCAGAAGAACAGTGGTCTGCCCGGTACCAGCCGTTACATCACCACCAAGAACCGTAAGAATACGCCTGAGCGTATGGAACTGATGAAGTACAATCCCATCCTGAAGAAGATGACACTTCACAAGGAGATCAAGTAAGGGTGAAAAGGTTAAAAAGTTAAAAGGTAAAGAACTATGGCAAAGAAAACCGTTGCTACCCTCCACGAAGGCTCAAAGGATGGTCGCGCTTACACAAAGGTTATCAAGATGGTGAAGAGCCCCAAGACGGGTGCTTACATCTTCGACGAGCAGATGGTTCCCAACGAGGCCGTCAAGGACTTCTTCAAGAACTAAACATTACATTTTACATAAAAATTGAGGTCGCAAGTCAATTTGCGGCCTCTTTTTTTGTGCATCTCGCCAAAATATATTAACTTTGCATCGCTAATTAGAGAAATATGGGAATATTCGGCTTTTTTAATAAGGACAAGAAAGAGACGCTCGACAAGGGCCTGGAGAAGACCAAAACGAGTGTATTTGATAAGTTGGCGCGTGCCGTGGCCGGAAAATCGAAGGTCGACGACGACGTGCTGGATAACCTCGAGGAAGTGCTGATCACCTCCGACGTGGGTGTGGACACAACGCTGAAGATCATCGAAAGGATTGAGGAGCGTGTAGCCCGTGACAAGTATGTGAGTACATCGGAACTGAACGGCATCCTGCGTGATGAGATTGCCGCTTTGTTGGCAGAGAACAATACGGAGGATCAGGACAACTGGGACCTGCCCAGCGACCATAAGCCCTATGTGATATTGGTGGTGGGTGTGAATGGTGTGGGCAAGACCACGACCATCGGCAAGCTGGCCTGGCAGTTCAAGCAGGCAGGCAAGAAGGTCTATCTTGGTGCTGCCGATACCTTCCGTGCCGCAGCTGTGGAACAGCTCTGCATCTGGGGTGAGCGGGTAGGCGTGCCAGTGGTGAAGCAGCAGATGGGGTCTGACCCTGCCAGCGTGGCTTTCGATACCCTCTCAAGTGCCAAAGCCAATGGCGCTGACGTCGTGCTGATAGATACGGCAGGCCGTCTGCATAACAAGGTTGGTCTGATGAACGAGTTGAAGAAGATCAAGGAAGTGATGAAGAAGGTGCTGCCCGAGGCTCCTGACGAGGTGATGCTCGTGCTCGACGGCTCGACAGGACAGAACGCCTTTGAACAGGCGAAACAGTTTGCTGCCGTCACCCAGATCACATCATTGGCCATCACCAAACTCGACGGTACTGCCAAGGGTGGAGTGGTCATCGGCATCTCCGACCAGTTGAAGGTGCCAGTGAAGTATATCGGCCTCGGCGAGAAGATGGAAGACTTGCAGCTGTTCAACAAGCGTCAGTTTGTGGACTCGCTGTTCGGCGCTTCGCTCAATGCTAAATGATCAATGAAAAAGAAGACGATTGATATCATCTCTTTGGGTTGTTCCAAGAATCTTGTGGACAGCGAATGGCTGATGGGCCTGATGGAGGCCAACGGCTATCATTGTACCCACGATAGTGATGACCCACAAGGTGAAATCGTCGTCGTGAATACCTGTGGCTTTATTGCCGATGCCAAGGAGGAGAGCATCAACACGATTCTTGAGTTTGCCCAGGCCAAGACGGAGGGCAGGATTGAGAAACTCTTTGTGATGGGCTGTCTCTCAGAACGTTACCTCGCCGACCTTGAGAAGGAGATTCCTGAGGTAGACGGCTGGTATGGGAAGTTCAATTATCGGAACTTGTTGAAGGATTTGGAAGGTGAACAGTTTGTGGCGTGCGAAGGTCATCGTCATATCACCACGCCGTCCCATTATACCTATATAAAAATCAGTGAGGGCTGTGACCGTCATTGTGCCTATTGTGCTATCCCCCTGATTACGGGTCGTCATCAGAGTCGTCCGATGGAGGAGATCCTTGATGAGGTGCGCCAACTGGTGAAGAAGGGCGTGAAGGAATTCAATGTCATTGCCCAGGAACTGACCTATTATGGTGTGGACATCGATGGTCGTCAGCATATTCCCGAACTGATTGAGCGGATGGCTGATATCCCTGGTGTGGCGTGGATCCGTCTGCACTATGCCTATCCGACGCACTTCCCTTGGGACCTGTTGCGGGTGATGCGGGAGAAGCCTAACGTGTGTAAGTATCTTGACATCGCTCTCCAGCATATCTCTGACAATATGCTGAGCCGGATGCAGCGTCATGTGACCAAGGCGGAAACCTATGAACTGGTGGAGCGGCTGCGCAAGGAGGTGCCTGGCATCCATATCCGTACCACCCTGATGGTAGGATTCCCTGGAGAGACTGAGGAGGACTTTGAGGAATTGAAGACGTTCGTCAAGTGGGCACGCTTTGAACGGATGGGAGCCTTTGCCTATTCCGAGGAGGAAGGCACTTATTCAGAACAGCACTATGACGATGATGTGCCTGAGGAGGTGAAGCAGCGTCGGCTGGATCAGTTGATGCGCATCCAGCAGCATATCAGTGAGGAACTGGAGGCCGAGAAAGTAGGTAAGACCTTGAAGGTGATCATTGACCGTCAGGAGGGTGACTACTATATCGGACGTACGGAGTTCTGTTCGCCTGAGGTGGATCCGGAGGTACTGATACCTGTTGTTGAAAGGGAACTGACTATCGGCGCGTTCTATGATGTGCTGATTACCGACTCGGAGGAATTTGATATATATGGAACAACAATCATTCTGTGATTATGACTAATAAGGATTTTATTTTAGAATTAGCGGAGCAGACGGGCTATTCGCCCGAGGATACGCAGAAAATGGTCAATGTGATCGTAGAGACGATGGGAGACAACTTCCAGGAGGACAATATGGTAGTTGTCCCTACATTCGGGACTTTTGAAGTCAAGAAGAAGATGGAGCGCGTGATGGTGAATCCGTCGACAGGTCAGCGGATGCTCGTTCCGCCCAAGCTGGTGCTGACCTTCAAGCCCAATGCGAATTGGAAGGAACAGATAAAGAATGGAGGAGACGAGTGATGGGAAAGATTACGATTCAGGAAATTGCCAATAAGCTGATTGCCCAGAACGGTCTGAGCAAGAAAGAAGCTACGCTCTTTGGCAACATGATGTTTGAGACCGTCCGTGAGGCTTTGGAGCGGGATAAAACAGTTAAGGTGAAAGGCCTTGGTACCTTCAAGATCATCGACGTCGAATCCCGTGAGAGTGTGAATGTCAATACGGGTGAGCGTGTACTTATCGAGGGACATAACAAGATCACCTTCACACCCGATGCTTTGATGAAGGAATTGGTCAATAAACCCTTCTCACAGTTTGAGACCGTCGTGCTTAATGATGGGGTTGACTTTAAGGGATCTAATGAGGAGGAAACGCCCGATGTGGAGGAAACACCTGAAGTGGATGAAGGTGAGAATGGTATGGCAGAGATGCCCCTTGTGGATTTCATCGCTCCTGATCCAATAGATCTTGGGGAAAAAGTAGAGCCTGAGAAGACTATAAACCCGGTTGTTGCGGAAACCCCAGTTATTCCAGGAACTCCAGTTGTTCCGGAAACTCCGGAAATCCCGGAAGTCTCGGAAGTCATGAATACTCCAGAAATCCAAGAAACTCCAGAAATTCCAACAGAGCTGGAAGCAGACAATCCTGTATTGCCAGAAGAGCCTGACGACAAACCATCTGTAGTAAAACAATCTGTAGTTGAATCATCTGTAAAGGATTCTTCTTTCAAGAATGTATATATGGAGGAGGAAGAAGATGAGGAAGAAGAGGAAGTTACTGGTGGTATGAGATGGCCGAGGGTCCTCCTGGCCTGTCTGATATCTTTGTTGGTGGGCTATCTGCTGGGCAATTATCTCCCTTGGAGTCGTCAGACTGAACCAACAGAAGTCCCTGCTCTAAAGACAGAGAAGGTCAAGGAGGCAGCACCTGCTAAGAAGAAAGATGCCAAGCCTATTGCTGAACCCGTTAAACAGCCTGAGGCAAAGGTTGAGGCTCCCCAACCTCCTGTAGCCCAGAAACCCGTAGAGGCCCCCAAGCCGCAGCCTGTTGCTACAGCTCCAGCAGAAGTGAAGCTTGACAAGTACGAGGCAATGGACGCTCGTGTCAGGACTGGTGCCTATCGCATCGTCGGCCTGGACTATAAAGTAGAGGCGAATGAAGGCGACAACATCCTGCGAATCACCCATCGAACATTAGGACCAGGGATGGAGTGCTATATTGAAGTCTTTAATGGCCTGACCACTACTTCCAAGTTAAAAAAAGGACAGGAAATCATGATTCCCAAAGTGGTGTATAAGAAGAAATTGAAAGTCCAAAAATAGTACAGAATTGGGAAATAATGAAAAAGTTTCTTAAAACTTAGGTTTTGGGAAACTTTTTTAATATTATTTAGTCACGTAGATGTATGGATAATCCTTTAAAATCACTACTTTTGCGGTCAAATTTGAAATTGATCATAAATTTGAGTATTAAAGAATAAAAGAATATCATTATGGCAGAAGCAATTGACATCCGTGAATTGAACATTCGGATTGAACAACAAAGCGCATTTGTGACAAATCTGACAACGGGTATGGACCGTGTCATCGTGGGACAGAAACATCTGGTAGATTCCTTGCTCATCGGACTGTTGAGTGATGGGCATATCCTGCTCGAAGGTGTACCGGGTTTGGCCAAAACACTGGCCATCAAGACCCTCTCACAGTTGATCGACTCAGAATATAGTCGTATCCAGTTTACCCCCGACCTTCTCCCTGCCGACGTCATCGGTACGATGATTTATTCACAGAAGGATGAGAAGTTTCAGGTGAAGCAAGGCCCGGTGTTTGCTAACTTCGTGCTGGCTGATGAAATCAACCGTGCCCCAGCCAAGGTTCAGAGTGCTCTTCTTGAGGCGATGCAGGAGAAGCAGGTGACCATAGGCAGTCAGACATTCAGCTTGCCGAAACCCTTCTTGGTGATGGCTACTCAGAACCCCATCGAACAGGAGGGAACCTATCCGTTGCCTGAGGCACAGGTAGACCGTTTCATGTTGAAGGTGGTCATCGACTATCCTTCTCTTGAGGAGGAGAAGAAGATCATCCGCGAGAATATCGCTGGTGAGATGCCGAAGGTGACACCTGTTACGACGGCAGAGGAAATCCTGAAGGCCCGTGCCGTCGTCGGTGAGGTGTATCTCGACGAGAAGATTGAACAGTACATCGCCGACATCGTGTTCGCCACCCGTTATCCTGACCGTTATGGCTTGAAGGACCTGAAGGATATGATCAGCTTTGGTGGTTCGCCACGTGCCAGCATCAACCTGGCGAAGGCTGCCCGTGCCTATGCGTTCATCAAGCGTCGTGGCTATGTGGTGCCTGAGGATGTGAGGGCTGTGGCTCATGATGTGCTTCGTCATCGTATCGGTCTGACCTATGAGGCTGAGGCAGCCAACATCACCAGTGAGGAGATTGTATCTAAGATCATCAATAAGGTTGAAGTGCCCTGAGCCACGGATTAACACGGATTAACACAGATGGAGACTTCTGAGATTATCAAGAAGGTAAGGAAGATTGAGATTAAGACCCGTGGCCTGAGCTCAAACATCTTCGCTGGTCAGTATCATTCTGCCTTCAAGGGCAGGGGTATGGCCTTTAGTGAGGTGCGTGAGTATCAGTTCGGTGATGATGTCCGCGATATCGACTGGAACGTGACCGCCCGCTTCCACCGTCCTTATGTGAAGGTGTTTGAGGAGGAGCGTGAACTGACGGTGATGCTGCTGATAGACGTCAGTGGCTCACTCGACTTTGGTACGCAGAAGCAGATAAAGCGAGATATGGTGACGGAGATTGCTGCCACCATCGCCTTTAGTGCCATCCAGAACAATGATAAGATCGGCGTGGTGTTTTTCTCAGACCGGATTGAGAAATATATTCCTCCCAAGAAGGGACGCAAGCACATCCTCTACATTATCCGTGAGATGCTTGACTTCCATCCGGATTCGAAGCGTACGGACGTGAAGCAGGCGGTGGAGTTCCTTTCCAGTGTGCAGAAGCGTCGGACGACGGCCTTTATCCTCAGCGACTTCTATGTCCGTGATGAATTCCAGCAGTCTTTGCAGATCTGCAACAGGAAGCACGACGTGGTGGCCATACAGGTCTATGACCAGCGAGCCAGGGAGTTGCCTGATGTGGGACTGATGAAGGTGGTCGATGCTGAGACGGGTCACGAACAGTATGTCGATACGGGGTCGAAAGCCTTGCGTCAGGCCTATCATAAGTACTGGGTCAGCCGTCAGTCGCAGTTGGAGGAGACATTTAACAAGAGCAATGTCGATCATGTGAGTGTCGCTACGAACGAAGACTTCGTGAAGGCGCTTATGATGTTGTTTAAACAGAGAAGCTGATGAGAAGACTTTCGTTATGTATCATATTGACAGCGAGTGTGCTGGCTGTGTCTGCACAAGTATCGGTTGAAGCCGTTATTGACTCTATCCAGATCTTTGTCGGACAGCAGGTACATGTGACGCTGACAGCTACGGCCAAGGAGAATACGAAGGTGGAGTTTCCGCAGTTTAAGCCCATGGAGTACATCACTCCTGGTGTGGAGGTGCTCGACAGGCAGGAACTCGACCAAAAGGCACAGGACAATGGCTTCGTGTCTCGTTCGACGGTCTATACGATGACCTCGTTCGATGATACGCTCTATTATATCCCGCCGATGACTGTGAAGATTGACGGCAAGCCCTACAAGAGTAAGAGTCTGGCGCTGAAGGTGCTGACCATCGAGGTAGATACCCTCCATGCAGAGAAGTTCTTTGGCCCCAAGGATGTACAGGACAGCCCCTTTCAATGGAGTGACTGGAGTCTGCCGTTCTGGCTGAGTGTGCTGATGCTCGTCTTGTTGGCCATTGCCTACTATCTCTATCTCCGCCTGCGTGATAACAAGCCGATAATCAGTCACATACGTATTGTGAAGCGGTTGTTGCCTCACCAGAAGGCGATGAAGGAGATTGAGCAGATCAAGGCCGACAAGATGGTATCCTCAGAGAACTCGAAGGAGTACTACACGAAGCTGACGGATACCCTCCGTAAATATATCGAGGAACGCTATGGCTTTAATGCGATGGAGATGACCAGTAGCGAGATTATCGAGAAGCTGATGGCCTCTCAGGACCAGAATGCACTCGATGAACTGCGTCAGCTCTTTACGACGGCAGACCTCGTGAAGTTCGCCAAGTATTCGACGCTGATCAACGAGAACGATGCGAACCTGGTTAATGCCATCGACTTTATTAATCAGACGAAGTTGGAGAATGTTCCAGTGGAAGAGACGGTAAAGCCGCAGCTCTCCGAGGAAGACCAGCGGCAGCAAAAGACGCGTCGTGTGTTGAAGTATGTCATCACCGCCATCGCTGTCTTTAGTCTGGTGATCTTTGGCTATGTGGTCTATACATTATATATGTTATTAGGGTAATTAAGAAATGGAATTTGCCAATAAAGAATATCTACTGTTGCTCCTGCTGATCATTCCGTACCTTATCTGGTACGTGATGTACAGGAAGAAGGCAGAACCCACCATGCGGATGAGCGATACCTATGCCTTCCGCTATGCGCCTCGCAGTTGGAAAGTGACGCTGATGCCGCTCTCCATGCTGTTGCGTATCCTGGCTTTCACGATGACCGTCCTGGTGCTGGCCCGGCCTCAGACACATAATTCATGGAGCAATAAGAGCATTGAAGGTATCGACATCATGCTGGCGATGGACGTATCCACCAGTATGTTGGCCGAAGACCTGAAACCCAATCGTATCGAGGCAGCCAAGCAGGTGGCTTCGGAGTTTATTGCAGGTCGTCCGGATGACAACATCGGTCTCTCCATCTTTGCCGGCGAGGCCTTTACTCAATGTCCGATGACCACAGACCACGCGTCGCTGTTGAATATGCTGCAGAATGTCCGTACAGATATAGCTGCCCGTGGACTGATTGAAGACGGTACGGCTATCGGAATGGGACTGGCCAACGCTGTCTCCCGCCTGAAGGAGTCAAAGGCGAAGAGTAAGGTGGTCATCCTGCTGACTGACGGCTCGAACAATCGTGGTGACATCTCTCCGATGACGGCTGCCGAGATTGCCAAGAGCCTGGGCATCCGCGTCTATACCATCGGCGTGGGAACGAACAATGTGGCTCCTTATCCGATGCCTGTGGCCGGGGGGGTGCAGTATGTGAACATCCCTGTGGAGATCGACACCAAGACGCTCTCAGGGATTGCCGCTGCTACGGAGGGTGACTTCTATCGTGCCACGAACACCAAGGAACTGCGAAACATCTATAAGGAGATTGACCAATTGGAGAAGAGCAAACTCAACGTGAAGACGTTCAGCAAGCGCTATGAGGCCTACCAGCCCTTCGCCCTTGTGGCTGTTATCGCCCTGCTGCTCGAAATACTCCTGCGTATCACTATTTTTAGAAGAATACCATAATGTTTAGATTTGAAGACCCCATATATCTCTGGCTGCTGGTGCTGATCCCTGTATTGGTACTCGTCAGATTCATTTCCTATAGGAACCAGCGCAAACGCCTTCGGAAGTTTGGCGATCCCTCGCTGTTGAAGGAGCTGATGCCCGATGTGTCGCGTTTCCGCCCCTCTGTGAAGTTCTGGGTGCTGCTGGGTGCCCTTGCCCTGCTCATCGTGATGCTGGCACGTCCGCAGTTCGGTACGAAGATCAATCATGAGAAGCGTGTGGGCATAGAGACGATCATCGCATTGGACATCAGTAACTCCATGTTGGCAGAGGATATCATTCCCAGTCGTCTGGATCGTAGTAAGATGATGGTGGAAAACTTAGTCGACCACTTCACCAACGACAAGATCGGACTGATCGTGTTTGCGGGCGATGCTTTTGTGCAGTTGCCCATCACCAGCGACTATGTGTCTGCGAAGATGTTCCTGTCGAGCATCAATCCTTCCATGATGGCCACACAGGGTACGGACATTGCCCGTGCCATCGAGATGGCTACCCACAGCTTCACTCAGGAAGAAGGCATTGGCAAGGCTATCATCGTCATCACCGATGGTGAGGACCACGAGGGTGGGGCGCTTGAGGCGGCAGAGGCAGCTAAGGACGAAGGCATGCGTGTCTATGTATTAGGTGTTGGGTCTACCAATGGTGCGCCCATTCCCATTACAGGCACAGGCAACTATATGACGGACCGTGCGGGCAACACCGTCATGTCTGCCCTCAATGAAGAGATGTGTAAGCAGGTGGCACAGGCAGGTGGAGGGGCATATATCCATGTTGAGAATAACAGTGCCGCCCAGCAGCAGTTGGATAGTGAACTCGACAAGCTCGCCAAGAAAGAGACCTCTACGACCGTATACAGTGAGTTCGACGAACAGTTCCAGGCTGTGGGCATCCTCGTGTTGCTCCTGCTGATCATTGAGATCTGCATCCTAGACCGTCGTAATCCGTTGTTGAAGCGGGTGTCGTTGTTTGGAAAGCGGAAGGTTGTCGCGGTCGTGCTCGTGATGCTGGCTATGTCGGCATCAGCCCAGACCGACCGTCAGTATATCCGTCAGGGCAACAAGCTTTTCCGTAGTGGCGACTATTCCAACGCTGAGGTGTCTTACCGTAAGGCCATCGAGAAGAATCCCAAGAATCCGCAGGCTGTCTACAACTTGGGTAATGCCTTGATGGCGCAGAAGAAGGACTCTGCGGCTGTGGCGCAGTTTGAAAATGCCACGAAGTTGGAGACCAATCCGTTGCGCAAGGCGAAGGCCTTTCATAATATGGGTGTGGTATGCCAGTCGCATAAGATGTATGGTGAGGCCATTGAGGCGTACAAGAATGCCCTTCGTCTGAATCCCGCTGACGATGAGACGCGATATAACCTCGTGCTCTGCAAGCATCAGCAGCAGAAACAGCAACAGAATCAGCAGAACCAGCAGGGTGGCAACGACGACAAGAAAAAGGACGACAAGAAAGACCAGCAGAAGCAGGATCAGCAGAAAGACCAGAAGGAGCAGCAAGACGACAAGAAGCAACAGGAGCCGCCTAAACCCCAGATGAGCAAGGAAAACGCTGAGCAACTGTTGAATGCTGCCATTCAGAACGAGAAGCAGACGCAGGATAAGTTGCAGAAGGCTCAGCAGCAGCCCCAGCGTCGTGCTATACAGAAGAACTGGTGACGTAAAGGTAAAAAGGTAAAAAAGTGAAAAGGTAAAAAGTAAAAGGGAAAGAAGTAAAAATGATAAGCAGAAAATTCGATAAGGTACAAAGGTTGGTGAAATGGGTTTTACCCTTTTACCTTTTTACCTTTTTACCTTTAAGTTTGCTTTCGCAGACATTGACGGGCTCTGCTCCTTCCCATGTTTCCGTGGGTGAGCAGTTTCGTCTGACCTATACTGTCAACACGCAGAATGCCACCGACTTCCGTGCTGGTGACATCCCTGGCGAGTTGGAAGTGCTCATAGGTCCCAACCGTTCCATGCAGTCGAGCTATCAGATGATCA
The DNA here is from genome assembly GCA_017474845.1 of Prevotella sp. Lineage (GTDB taxonomy): Bacteria > Bacteroidota > Bacteroidia > Bacteroidales > Bacteroidaceae > Prevotella. The sequence continues at coordinate 15,864 of JAFVGS010000016.1, read as the reverse complement.
ACGGGCACACCAGTTCGTCATCATCCATCACCTATACCTATATCGTCTGTGCCACGAAGAACGGTTCCTTCACCATTCCTCCTGCCCACGTTGTGGTGGGTGGCAAGACCATCGCCTCTAATGCATTGAATATCAAGGTGAGTGGGTCGCCTCAGGCTGGTGGCGGTTCAAGTGGAGCTTCCCGTCAGCACCGTCAGGATGAGCAAGGTGAAATCCGTGATGCGGGCAGCCAGATATCTGGCTCCGACCTCTTCATCAAGGTCAGTGCCAACAAGAAACGTGTCTATGAACAGGAGCCCATCCTGCTTACCTATAAGGTCTATACCCTTGTCGGATTGACCAGTCTGCGTGGTGATATGCCCGACTTGAAGAGCTTCTACACCCAGGAGGTGAACCTGCCCTCACAGAAGAGTTTCTCTATCGAGACCTTCAACGGTCGTCCTTATCGGACCACCACGTGGAGCCAGTATGTGATGTTCCCCCAGATGACGGGCAAGCTCCAGATACCCAGCATCACCTTCGAGGGCATCGTCGTACAGCAGAATCGTAACATCGATCCCTTTGAGGCGTTCTTCAACGGTGGCTCTGGCTATATCGAGGTGAAGAAGAAAATCATCGCTCCTGGTATAAATATAGAGGTGGTTCCTCTGCCTGAGCGACCTGCAGGTTTCTCTGGCGGCGTAGGTCATTTTACTGTCTCTGCCTCGCTGAACAAGACGGAAACCAAGGCCAACGACCCTGTCTCGGTGCGTATTACTGTCAGCGGTACAGGTAACTTGAAACTCGTCAAGCAGCCTCAGATAGAACTGCCTAAGGACTTCGACAAATACGAGCCGAAGGTGACTGACAAGACAAAACTGACTACAGCAGGCATTGAGGGTTCGATGATCTACGATATCCTCATCGTGCCTCGTCATCAGGGTCACTATGAGATTCCTCCTGTCAGCCTGACCTATTTCGACACGTCATCCAAGTCTTATAAGACCGTCATCAGCGAGCCTCTGATGCTTGATGTGGCGAAGGGTTCCGGTCCTGGTGCGATGAGTGACTATTCTGGTCAGCAGGATCTGCAGGAGCTGAGTCGTGACATCCGATATATTAAGACTGGTGACGTACGCCAACAGGGCATTGACGAGTTCTTCTTTGGCTCAACGGCCTACTGGATCACGCTGGTCATTATGGCCCTCGTGTTCATCTCGCTCTTCGTCATCTTCCGTCAACGTGCTATTGAGAATGCCAATGTCACCAAGCGTCGTGCGGGTAAGGCGAACAAGGTGGCTACGAAGCGTTTGAAGAAGGCCTCGATGCTGATGGCCGACAACAAGCCGGGTGAGTTCTACGACGAGGTGCTGCGTGCCCTCTGGGGGTATGTGGGCGACAAACTTAACATCCCTGTCGAACAGCTCTCTCACGATAATATCAGTCAGCGTCTGAGTGCCCGTGGTGTGGGTGAGGAGACCATAGCCCAGTTCATCGGTGCCATCGACGAGTGTGAGTTTGAACGTTATGCCCCAGGTGATCCTAAGGGAAATATGAATAAGGTATATGAGAAGGCTATGACGGCCATCGAACAGATTGAGGGAACGATGCGCAAGCGGCGCTCAGCGAAGACGACGGCTGTCTTCTTGCTGATGCTTCTGCTGCCTATGGCTGCCCACGCAGTGACCAAGGCAGAGGCCGACAGTGCCTATGTGCATGGACAGTACCAGCAAGCTATCACCCAGTATGAGGCTCTTTTGAAACAAGGGGCCAGCGCCGACCTCTATTACAATCTCGGCAATGCCTACTATCGTACGGAGAACATCCCAGAGGCCGTGCTCAACTACGAGCGTGCCCTGCTGCTTTCTCCTGGCGATCGTGACATCCGCTTCAACCTGCAGATAGCCCGTTCGAAGACCTTCGACAAGATTGTGCCTGAGTCTGAGATGTTCTTTGTAACTTGGTATCGTTCGCTTGTCAGTATGATGAGTGTCGACGGCTGGGCGCGTACAGCTCTTGTTGCCCTTGCCCTCACTATCATCCTGTTGTTGGTCTACCTCTTCTCCGAAAGGATCTGGCTGCGTAAGGCCGGTTTCTTTGGAGGTGTGGCGCTGCTTCTGCTCTTCGTGGGAGCCAACATCTTCGCTTGGCAGCAGAAGACGGACCTGCTCAACCGTAAGGGGGCTATCATCTTCGCCCCGTCGGTGACGGTGAAGAGTACGCCTGCCGCCAACGGAACCGATCTTTTCATCCTTCACGAGGGCACAAAGGTGGTCATCACAGACGGCTCGATGAAAGAGTGGAAGGAGATCCGCTTGGCCGATGGTAAAGAAGGCTGGATAGAGAGTAGGCACATTAGAGTGATCTAAAGGTAAAAAAGAAAAAAGGTAAAAAAGGTGAAAAAGTGATGACAGATATATTCTTGGCTGCAGAAAGTATGGGTACAGACCTCATTGCACTCGACAAGGAGTGGCTGCTTGCCGTCAATGGCAGCGACTCGCTCTTCCTCGACCGTGTGGCCCACGTGCTCACTACTGCACTCACCTGGCTGCCGCTATATCTCAGCCTCTTCTATATCGTTCTACGCAACAATGAGAATTTCCGTAAGGTGCTCTGTGTGCTTGCAGGGGCAGGACTCTGTGTGTTGTTGGCAGGTTCGGTGGATGATCTGATTGTCAAGCCCACAGTGGCACGATGGAGGCCTACACACGATCCGGAGATAGGCCTGTTGGTCGACATCGTCGATGGCTATCGTGGTGGCAAATACGGCTTCTTCTCTGCCCATGCGGCCAACACGTTCAGCATTGCCGTCTTCTTCTGTTGGCTCATCCGCTGCAGACTACTTTCCATAGCGCTCATTATATGGTCGCTTACCAACTGCTGGACACGTCTGTATCTGGGGGTTCACTTCCCTGGTGACATCCTTGTCGGACTGACGTGGGGCTTTATTGTGGGTTCCTTTGCCTATTACGTCTTTTATCGTGTCACGCGCAGGATGACATCTCAGCGACATTTTATTTCCACCAAATACACATCGACGGGCTATGAACGTGAAGACTGCAACATCCCTGTGGCAGTGCTTGTTTTCACCCTTCTTCACGCCTTGATAAGGGCCTGCATTTAATTTCTTAATTTTATAGTTTTGATGACCGATCCTCGACATATCCATATCAGCGACTATCAATATGACCTGCCCGACGAGAGAATTGCCAAGTTCCCTATGACGCGTCGCGACCAGTCTAAGCTCCTTATATATAATAGAGGTGTAGTAGGGGAGGACGTGTTCTTCCATCTGCCCGAATACCTGCCGAAGGGCGCGCTGATGGTGTTCAACAATACGAAGGTGATCCAGGCCCGTATGCACTTCCGGAAGACCGATGCCAACGGCGAGCATACAGGAGCCCTTATCGAGGTGTTCCTGCTGGAACCTGCTGAGCCTGCCGACTACGAACAGATGTTCCAGACCACAGGCCACTGTGCCTGGTATTGTCTCGTGGGCAATCTGAAGAAATGGAAGGAGGAGCCTCTTACGAGAGAATTGATAATTGATAATGGAAAATGGATAATTAAGGCCGTGCGTGGGCCCATTCACGGCACTTCCCATCGCATTGACTTCTTTTGGGAACCTGTAAATGATTCTCCATTGTCTATTGTCCATTGTCCATTGTCTTTTGCCACCATCATCGACACGATGGGCGAACTGCCGATTCCTCCCTATCTCAATCGTGAGACACAAGAGAGCGACAAGACCACCTACCAGACTGTGTATTCCAAGATCAAAGGCAGTGTGGCAGCCCCAACGGCTGGACTCCACTTCACCCCTGAGGTTCTGTCTGATCTGGATGCTCATGGTATTGAGCGTGAAGAGCTGACCCTTCATGTTGGCGCCGGCACGTTCAGGCCGGTGAAGAGTGAGGAGATGGAAGGTCATGAGATGCATACCGAATATATCAGCGTGCGTCGTGAGACTATCACCAAACTCCTCAACCACGACTGTCAGGCCATTGCCGTCGGTACCACCAGCGTGCGCACCCTCGAAAGCCTCTACTACATGGGTCTCAAGGTGATGACCAATCCCGATCTCACAGAAGACCAGCTCCACGTCTCGCAATGGGAGCCGTATCACACTGGGGACAGTCCCCTCTGTGAGCAGCGTAGCGAATTACAGGGGGACTGTCCCCAGTGTGATACCCAGCGCTCTTTGCAGGCTCTTGCCGACTGGATGGATTCTCGTGGTCTCGAAGTGCTTCATGGCAGCACCCAAATCATCATCTGTCCAGGCTATGACTACAAGATCGTGCGTATGCTCGTTACGAACTTCCATCAGCCGCAGTCCACGCTTCTGCTCCTCGTGAGTGCCTTCGTAGGAGGCGACTGGCGCAAGATCTATGATTACGCCCTGGCTCACGACTTCCGTTTCCTCAGCTATGGCGACTCCTCCCTGCTCATCCCTAAACTTAAAACCATATGAAAAAGATCCTGTTCTGCTTTATGGCCTCCTTGCTGTCGCTTGGCGCAGTGCAAGCACAGCGTCTGGTAGCCTTCAACCGTTTTGGCACCAATTGGGCGTCAACCGATGTGTCAACCAAGAACAAGCCTAACGGCTATATGTATCGTCTGAGAGTGGATAAGAAGTGTGACGACCTTCCTCAAGTCCCAGAGACACAAGGCCTTGAACTCTTCATCTCCGAGCCCATCGACATCGGATGGCTCGCCTTCTACCGTCTTCCGACGAGTGCCAATGAATACAACTTCGTGGTGGTGCTCTATAATCACGACAAGCAGCCGACGGCCACCATCAACCTCTGTGACGTCAGCAACAACCGCTACTGCGAGGTGCAGGACGTGCGCTGGGATGCCGACAACCACAACCTGCTCTTCAATATGGCCTGTCCGTCGTATGCTTCAGGCGTCAACGGCAAGGGCAGCAAGCTTTATAGCTACAACGTGGAGAGCGGTCGCATCGTCTGGGAGACGGACTATTTGGTGAGCAACGACATCTTCATCCTCGACCGTCACTTTGTCTTCTGTTCCTACGGCTTCACTTCTGAGAAGAAGTTCCTTTTCATGCTTGACAAGCAGACGGGGCAGATGTACAGCAAGATACCGATGGTCTACAAGGTGGAGTACATGGAGTTGCAGGAGAAGAACGGTCGCGAATACCTCTATGTCGTCGATTATAACAACAACCTCTATGCCTACACCGTTGTCGGTGGCGTGAAGAAACCGGCGGCTGCTGCCAGCGCTGAGCCTGAAGTCCTCACGGTTGTCTATGCCACTTCCAATGATGGTTTCCTGAACGTGCGTTCCCAACCCTCCACCAATGGCGAAATCCTCGCTAAGCTCTGGATGCAGTCTCACGGCATGGGTTCTGGCGTGCTGCGCGAGAAAGGCGAGAAATGGAGCAAGGTCAGCGTGGGCGATGTCACAGGCTGGGTCTTTACGAAATATATGGGCAGCCAGACGTGGTACGACGGCAAGGGTGGCCAGAAACTTGTTGCCGCACGGGACCATACGCCTCTCTACGGCGAGAACTATGCCGATGCAGATGACTATCCCCTTTTTGCAACTGTCAAGAAGGGCACTATCCTGGGCGACCACTTTGAAGAATACCAGGGCTACTATCTCCTGAAGACGGCCCATGACAACCTCTACATCAAGAAAGAAGACGCGATCATTAAATAATTATCCATTTTCCATTATGAACAATACTCCAACTCCCCACATCAGTGCTCAGTATGGCGACATCGCCGAGACTGTGATTATGGCGGGCGATCCGCTGCGTGTGAAACTCATGGCCGAGAAGTTCCTCGACGATGCTGTCCAGTTCAACAATGTCCGAGGCATGCTTGGCTATACGGGCACTTACAAGGGCAAGCGCGTCAGTGTGATGGGTCACGGTATGGGTATGCCATCCATCGGCATCTACAGCTATGAACTGTACAACTTCTATGGCGTGAAGACCATCATCCGCGTGGGTTCGGCAGGTTCCATCAACAACGACCTGCACATCGGCGACCTCGCCATCGCGATGGGTGCCTGCACCAACAGCAACTACGCCAGTCAGTTCGAACTCCCAGGCACCTTTGCGCCCATAGCCGATTTCAGTCTCGTCAGAGCTGCCGCTGAGTCGTGCGAGCGTTTCGGCTATCGCTACAAGGTGGGCAATGTCTTCACCTCGGATGTGTTCTATTCAGAGAATGCCCACAACGACAAGTGGATCTCGATGGGTGTGCTGGCCGTGGAGATGGAGATTGCCGCCCTCTATATGAATGCGGCCCGCTCTGGCAACCGCGCCCTGGGCATCTGCACCATCTCCGACCATATCCTGACTGGAGAGGTGACTACCGCTGAGGAACGCCAGAACAACTTCACTCACATGATGGATGTAGCCTTCTCTGTGATTTAACGAGAAGGTTAACTGTTTCGTGCCGTTACATAAAGACTTAGGGCTCGCATCCCTGCGAGTCCTAAGCAGTCATAAACCAATAACAAACCTAAAAGCAATATGAACAAAACAAACTAAACTATCTTTGCGTGAATCTTAATTCTGATGCAAAGTTAGATTATATTTCGTGTCATTGCAAACATTTCAGCCTTTATTTCCCCAACTTATAGCGACAATCGCCCCTAAAGGCGACAAATCAGGCAAACCCCTTCAAAACTTGTCCATATCGAAAGATAATTTGGCAAATTCTTGCAGGTTTCAGAATGATTGCCTATATTGCATGTAGTGTGGCGATTTATCCGCTCGTGCTGTAGGTGTGGACACTTGAGCCTTGTGCGGAGGGCAGATAATTGATGCCCCACCAGCACATCTGAAGCAGGATGAAGGCGACGATGAGCATCCCAAGGGCCAGACGCTCGCGCTGACGGGGGAGCTGGCGGTAGTGGACGTAGATGAGGTAGGCGAGCCAGGTGATGGCAGCCCACGTTTCCTTGGGATCCCACGACCAGTAGTGCCCCCAGGCTTCCTTGGCCCAGAGGGCGCCGAAAAGCATGCCGATGGTGAGGAACGCAAGGCCTACATAGACGAGATTGTCGGCAATGTCCATTTCTGAGGTAAGCGGTGAGATGTATAAGGTGAGGGAATTCGTCCTGAACAAAAGAAACAGGGCCATCACCGCTGCGGCACCAAGTACGGCGTAGGCGAACATGTAGACGATGACATGAGGGGCGAACCAAGGGCTCTGCAGGGCGGGCATCAGCGTCTTGTCGTGGATCTCCGGCTTGAAGAGGTTCACGCAGATGAACACCAGGGCAAGGATGGCCGAGAACGATAGTATCCACTTGTACTTCCAGCGCGAGTAGACGATAAGTCCCGCTAATGGCAGGAACAGCGAATACCAGAGCCGCGTCTCGCCCATCGTGCGCAATGGTGGACGCTCAAGTGATATCCACATCAAGAGGATGAAGGCGAAGAATACCAACAGTCCCAGCACGGTGGTGGTATAGGCGAAGCCCGTCTTGTTGCGCCACGCGGCATAGGCTCCCACTGCCCACAGCAGCACCGATGTGATCGCGAAATATATGAAATACTCCCAACTCATAACTATTGTCCTTTAACTTCTTCTAACTTCCTCTATCTTCTTCTAACTCCACCAAAGATAAACATGCAAACGGCTCCCGCCAGCATCATGTAGATTCCCGTGTAGACCAGCGGTAGCCAGGGGTCGCTCACCAGTTCCAGTATCGATATCTGGCTCTGGGCACCCATCTGCGTGTCGTAGCCGTACTGATAGATCTTCCAGCCGTCCACCTCGCAGGGCTTGTTCACGTCGACGGTGGTCGCGATGTTCTTGCCCGTCTTAGTCAGGATCTGGATTTCTGAGGCAAAGCGCTTGGGCGAGCCGTCGTCGTAGGTCTCCATGATGAAACGCTTCAGTTCGATGGCCAGCGGCATCTCCTTAACGGTCCCCTCCTGCGTCAGCGCCCGCCACTCAGGCTCTCCGACGGCGGTGATCATCTTTACCCGCTGCATGTCGGCATTGCCGAGCGTAGCTGTAGTGAGGGCGAGAAATAGGCCGACGTGATTCAGCATAAAAGGCACGTCACGCTTCAGATGGTGCACGGTGCACCGAGTGTTGCGTATCCTGCGGAGGATGGTGAGGCCGAGAATCACGGCGATATACACATAGACGAGCACGAACGGCCAGAACGAAAGCATGTCGTTCAGCCACGTGCCGCCTGCCTTCTGACGCGTGAGTCCCATGATGATCGTCAGCACAACGGCATATACCATCGCCGGAATCGCTGCCTGATACGTGCCGATGAACCTGAAGACGTAGACCTGTTTCTGCAGCATGAACATGACGGCGATGAGGGACAGGAATGCCGCCAGCACGATACCGTTGGCAGGCCACGCAAAGGTCTCCCATACAACCGGACCAATGCTCAGTTGCAACGCCAATCCTGCAGCGATGAGGCCCCCTCCGATGATGAAGCCTTCTTTCATCTGGTCAATCATACTAAATCTTATTAAATCTGAGGCCAAAGTTACTCATTTCTAACCAATAATATGTAACTTTGCCCTCAATATTAACAAAAGTTTATATGAGTATGAGATTCCGATACGGTTTTCTTTTATCTATGGTGGCTGCCTGCTTAGTAGTCGCTTGCGGCAACAAGACGGCAAAGACAGTAAGTGTTACAGACTCTCCGGCTGTCGACTCCCTTCATGATGAGGCTGTAGACAAGCACTCGGAGGCCTATATCCGTCAGCGCATCGACACCATCTACAAGTTCGTAGGCAAGATTACTTATGATGCCGAAGGAAACCGGGATTATAATTATAGCCCTTTCAATCTCGACAGCGCCTACTGTTCCGAGCGTTACTATGCCCTGATGCAGGAGGCCTTGGAAATCTGCGACGAGACGGGTGACATCCTTTACGACTACGATTATTGGGTCTGCGGGCAGGATATCTCTGATGACTGGAGCTACAAGGTGGCGAAGGTCTATCATGTCACAGACTCTACGGCGCTCGTTGATATGATCATCCACAATTTCAGCGATACGGAAAACACTATTGCCTTGCGTTTTGAACGCGATGACTGGTATATCGACGATTTCAACCCTTCGCCCAGCGGTAATGACGACAAGGCTTCTCTGCGTCGTTTCATCAAACAAGGCAAGGAGGCTCATGAGAAGGCAAAGACGCTTGCCGGCGACTGGGGTTGGGTAGGGGAGAACTGTCCTGAGCTGTTACTGGATCTGGAGATGACTGACAAGGGACTAAAGGCAAGGCAGTGTGATGTCTATCGCATGTATGGCTTCGACAAGACAACGATCACTTTCGACGGCGAGCACCTGACTGTGACTGAGGCGAACGAGGCTGCCGACGACGAGCTGGCTCCAGAGAACCAGATCCGTCTGTTCCTCCATCTTGACCAGAATGGCGACCTGGTGGGCGACTGTTCCATCAGCCACCGTCTGGCCAGCAAAGGCTACGAAGGTCCCATCAGGTTGCGCAAGGGATATTTCTTCTATCGTGACGGCGTGAAGTAGAAATCATCACCTGACCCCATGAACCAGCATGTTCAAGGTATAGACGGACTTTGAGGCGGTAATAAACAGGACGTTACGCTCTTTTCCGCCAAAACAAACATTGGCTGTCCAGTCCTCGGGAATGGGGAAATGGGCAATCTTCTGGCCGTTCTTGTCGAATACGGTCACACCGTCGCCTGTCAGATAGATGTTCCCACGGTCGTCGATTGTCATCCCGTCAGACCCCATGTCGGCAAACACCTGGCGGTTCGAGAGGGAACCATCTGGCTGAATGTCGTATCTCAGGATTCTGTTGGCCTTTGCCTCGGCCACATACAGATGTTTTCCGTCTGGCGTTCCGACAAGACCATTAGGCTGGTTAAGCGTTGAGTCAAGCATGACCAGCTGTTTGCCTCCAGGCGCCAGATAATACAAACCCTCTACAGGCTGCTGGCGCTTTGGGTCGCGCGTCCAATAGTCTCTCTTGAAATAAGGGTCAGTCAGATAATAGCTTCCGTCCTTCGAGATCCATACGTCGTTGGGACCGTTCAGCAATTTCCCGCGATAGTCAGATATCAGTATCTCGGAATGACCTATCATATCGAAACGCCAGAGCTGATTGTCCATGTCTGCGCAGGCTATCAAGTTGCCTTGGGCATCGAAGTACAATCCGTTAGAGCGACCGCTCTCATCTGTGAACAGGGTTATCTCTCCAGATTCGCAGTTCCAACGGTAAATCCTGTTGTTGGGCTGGTCAGTGAAGTAGACATCACCCCTGGCGTCGGCCGCGGGTCCTTCTGTAAAGCTATACGAATCAGAGATTCTCACAGGGGTTTCCCCCTCTGCAACGATATCAATACCTTGGCTTTGCCGAGTTCCGTTACTTTGTGCCGAAAGGGGCAGCACGCCCAACGTTGCCATGAGACTGAAATGCCATCTCTTGAACTTCATCATAATCATTTAGTTTTTGTGGATTAATATCTGAATACAGGGGTGAAACCATATTAAATATTGGCGAGATACTCCTCTTCGGTTATCTTGCTGGAGAGGATGGCATCGGCAATGGCCTTCTCCATCACCAGCGAGGCCAGCACACCAATGGTGTTGACATCCGACTGGACATCACCGCCGCTGAGGGATATGGCATAGACGGTGTCGCCATCGGCCATGGTGAACACAGGACGTATGCAGCGCGCCATGCCTGTTGAGGCGATGTTTGCCACTTTCTGCAGGTCGGCCACGCTCAGGCTGGCGTTGGTGAACACGGCTGCTATGGTCGTGTTGCCTGCTATCAGGTCGGAATATTGGTTCATGAGCAATGCCTGTTCGGCACTCATGAAGCCCTTGCGGTCGGCGGTGGTCATGCCTGCTATCTTCACACCGTCCTGGAAGATGTCGCCCGGGGCATTGACGATGACGGCCACGCCCACTTCCAGTCGTCCAAGACGTGCTGCGGCATAGCCAATACCGCTCTTCTGGGCCGTGGCCATGCCGCCGGGCTTACCCACGGTGGCCCCCGTGCCGGCACCTACATTACCGCTGAGTGGCGAGTTGCCGGCGATGGCGTTCTGGCATGCCTGATAGCCCATTTCGCGGTCGGGGCGGACGTTACCCTTGCCGTATGACAGGTCGAAGATGCAACTCTGACATACGATGGGAACCAGTCCGAAGCCCGTGTTATAGCCATTGCCATGTTCTTCCAGACAGTAGGCCACGCCGTCGGAAGCCGCCAAACCGTATGCCGAACCGCCGCTGAAAACCAATGCGTTGAGAGGCTGTGTGTTGCGCTGAGGGTCCAAAAGAGGCACCTCGCGCGATGCTGGTCCGCCACCCAGGACTACCGCCGAGGCCATCGAAGCCTTGGGGAAAAAGAACACCGTCACGCCCGTCTTGGCATCGTTGTCCTGCGCATTACCGACGCTTACTCCCTGGAGTTGGGAGAAAGGCTGTGATACCACCAGATTCTCCATCTCCTTGTAATTATCGACGCGTTTTGTCGTGTCGACTCCCAAAACCTCTTTGTCATCGTCTTTCGAACAAGCTGTAAAAACGCATGCGCCGAAAAAAAGGATGGCGGCGAAGGCAGCCGCTTTGTAGCTAATCTCTTGCATCTTCATTATCATTACATCATATTAATTCTGACGGCAAAGTTACGAAAAACTGATGAATTTTTAGTGCTTTTTGCACCCATATTTAGGATAGTTTATGATGTTAGCGCTCAATCGGGTTCTGTTCTACAAAGTCGCGCACCAGTCGGAACACAGGTTCGTAGCTGTCGAAACGTACGGTCTGATACGTGTCGAAGATGGTGTGGTAGTACTGGAAGGCATCGCCTTTCTCATTCTCAAGGAAGATGCAGGGCACATGGCGCGTGGCGAATGGATAGTGGTCGCTATTGGCAGCCAGGTCGCCGCGATGCAGGGCCTTGAAGTGATGCTTCTCCGCATTGATCTTCTCAAAGAGCTTGTAGCCTTGCATACCCTCATCGCTGACCTCGCAGTACTGCACGGGGTTGTTGTCGCCAATCATATCTATATTAAAAAGGTATTTGATCTGGCTCAGTGGCACAATGGGATGCTCAACGTAGTAATTGGAGCCGCGCAGGTTGGCATCCTCGCCCGAGAAGGCAATGAAATACATATCGTAGGGTGGGCGATGTTTGGCGTAGTAGGCAGCGAGGGTGACGATGGCGGCGGTGCCCGAGGCATTGTCGTTGGCACCGGCATAGAATACCTTCTTGCCCAGATTGCCCAAATGGTCGTAATGGGCCGTGAAGACGTAGCAACTGTCGTGGCGCTCTCCATCGACCTTGGCAATGACGTTGCACTCGTAGTCCTTCAGGAACTTATTGTCGACATCTGCCTTTACGCTCTGCACACCCTCGATGGCCTCTGGCGTCACCCAGATGATGGGCTTGTCCACCACCTTCTCGCCGTATGCCTTGAAAAACTTAATAGGCGCCTCCCACGTGTAGATGAGTCCCGCATTCGGGCACTCACCTGCTTTTTGTAATTTCGAGAAGTCCTTGCGATGCTTGTAGGTGAACCAGAAATCGCAAGCCACGAGGCAGTTGGCGTATTCTGGCCTGGCCAAGTCGGCAAACATACGGTCGGCATCGTAGTTCAGCGTATCGACATGATAGACGGGGAACTCGCCCTTTACGCCAGGCGAATACTCCCGCATCGAGAAATCCACACCAGCCCTCAGCTTCCGTCCATCGGCCCACATCTTCATCTTGCCGCAGAACGTATTGATATCCAGCTTGAAGGGCTGTAGCGTCACTTCGTCCACACCAGCCTTCTCGAATTCTCGCTGAAGAAATTTCCCAGCCTTATTGGCGCCATCCTTGGCATAGCCGCGCCCCTGATACTTGGCGCTGCTCAGTTCCTTGATCACCCGCTTGTAATGTGTCAGGTCCTGCGCCCCAACCATTGTGGCCGCGAGCACCATCAGAATCGTTGTAACAGTCTTTTTCATGCTTCTGTTCTCATTTGTTAAATCCAGGTCAGTTTCCTCCACAGGCCTTCTAACGGTCCGCGGGGATGGCTGCTGAACCAATAGCGGGCGAAGAGATACTGACAAATAACCATTCCGCAGCCGACCATGACGGCGTAGGTGATGCCTAAAATGTGGTAGCAGGCCAGGCCGTAGCCACAGAAGATGGCGCAGCCGATGACGGACTGGAGCAGATAGTTGGTGAGACTCATGCGGCCGAAGATGCACAGGTGATGGAGCACCCGGCGGACGCCCTCGAAGGCATACCAGGCTGAGACGACGGCCGAGACAATCATCAGCAGGATGATGAAGTTGTAGATGGGCTTCAGCCAGGATTCCAACTCGCCGAAATCCACGAAACTCAGTGCGATGACGATGACGGCCGAGCAGATCAGGATGCTATGCCATATCTGCAGATTTCGTCCCTCGTTATAGAAGAGCCTCTGCCGGCCTAACTGCATACCGAGGATGAAGAGGCAGAGCAACTGCGTCAGTCGTCCGCTGAAGACATTGAACCGGAAGTTCACCTCAAACCCGTATCGCAGGTTGGTGAGGGCGTTTTCCCAGAACGTACCATGCTCGTGAGCGCTGTTGATTTTGCCATACAACTCCCACATGGTGCTGTGGTCGACGGTGGTGCCCGTCAGCAGACAGTAAAGCTCCACGGGCTGGATGGCCAGCAGGGCGATGATGGCCCACACCCACTTCGACGGCAGATAACTGATGGGGATGAGCAGCAGGCCGTAGCACGCATAGAGCATCAGGATGTCGCCATCGTAGAAGGCCACGTTGATGATGCCGAACATGAACAGCAGGCACATGCGCCAGGCAAAGCGGCCTGAAAAGCATTTGCCTTTCTGTTTCTGATTGTCGTTCATGATGAAGAAACTCAGTCCGAAGAGCATGGCGAAGATGCCGTACATCTTGCCCGACAGCAGCCAGGCCAGCACGTCGGCCACCGTCTGGTCTGACGCCAGCGGATGGACTATCGGCTCCTGCGTGAAGATGTTGAAGTGCTCTACGGAGTGATACAGGATGATACCTGCCACGGCGATACCTCTCAGGGCATCGGCCACATCGATTCGGGTGTTGGGTAAATTGCGGGTCTTATACATAATCTAATGTTTTAACGCTGCGAAGGTACACATAATTCCCGAAACAGCCAAATATTTGGGATAAACTACACAGATTTGTGACGAATGGACGGTACAGCGAGGGCAAAGACGATTGCCAATGGACAAAACCCCAATACCACCAAACGATAATAGCGTAGAAAAATGGATTAATCGTTTGCTCGTTCGGAAAAAAGTCGTCTACGGAGGACAAGGACAATGCCGGGAGCGACTGCGCTAGGGGCTACAACTTCTACGGCAGCGGTTCGATCAACGACCTTCAGGGCACCAACTACTATGTTCGTCAGCCAGTAGGGCCAGAAATCTAAAGTAATTATTTTACGAATGAAAAGTAACTAGTTTACGAAAGTAAAGTAACTAATTTACGAAAGTCTGGGTACGGAGGCAGAATTTCAGGACAGTGGAGCGAGGATATCAAATATATAAATTGTGTGTGTTAAAAAAATAAGTTTAACTTTCAAAATCAATTGTATTATGGCTAAGGTTAAGTACACGATCAAAGAGAACACAAGGTTTGGTTCGCATAGCTTCTATGCCGTGTCGGTGCCAAACGGTACGCTGGACTTCATGGAGGTCTGCGAGGCGGCCACGACGTGAACTGATTCCGTTGTGTAACAGGGGCCCCTGTTACACAACGTTCCTGTCTTTTACCGTGTGTAATTAATTACTGCCCATGCGCTGCTGCTCGGCTTTACCTGCACCTGTACCCTTATACTTGCTCTTCTGGGCGTTGAAGGTGTAGCGGATAGAGATGTCCAGACGGTGGCTACGGCTTCGTGTTTTCTGCAGAGCGTAGAAGAAACCACAATCGTGGGCCATATCCTGTACGCTACGCTGGAACACATCACTGATGCTGGCACGCAGGCACAGGGCATCGTTCTTCAGCCAGCACTTCTGTACCACAAAACTGACATTATACGAGGGCGAGAGAATACGGTAGTTCAGTACATCACCCTTTGTCTGTATGTTGGCGTTGGCCTCCAACTGCCAGCTGTGCTTAAATCGGAAGGTGTTGTTCAGGTCGAAGAAGAAGATGGGCTTGGTGAAGGTCACATCCGTCTTGCCTGTGGCGCTATGTGGATCGTCGTAGGTCATCGTGTTCCAGAACTTCTGTCCGCCAATGGTCCAGCTTGGACTATATACGCCCCATGTGGGATTGGCCGAAAGGAAGATGGCCAGATTACGGACGGGATCAGACAAGTTAGCCTGCTTCATCAGCATGATACCCTCGTTGTTATAGGCCATGGGCACCTGTGTGATGGTGTTGTCGCGACGTTCGTAGGCAGCAAACAGGTTGATCCACTTCCAACGGGCATTGATGCTCACCTCCTGCATGGTGGCATTCTTAAGCTTCGAGTCGCCCTGATTCAGGGTATACGAGTTCAGATAGTAAATATGGTCGTTCAGTGAGCTGTACCTCGGACGCACGGTTTTCATGGTGTAGCTCAGCGAGGTCTGGATAGGGCCGAACTGCTTTGACCACGTGACACTGGGGAAGAACTCGTCCTGATAGCGCGTCATATTGTTCTCGGCATCCAGGTTGTCGATGTAGTCGAAACCTACATGCTCGTAACGCAGTCCGGCGCTTACGGTACCATATTTCTCCAGGTTAGCATTGTAAGCTACAAAGGCAGCCACGTTGTTCTCCTTAACATCCGCATCAGTAGAGGGGAGAGGATAGTTAGTAATCGACGTACAGCTCTGTCGCTTCACGAAACTCATCTCCGTTCCAGCCTGCAACTGTCCCTTCCACACAGGATAGCTCAACACC
>JAFVGS010000015.1 GCA_017474845.1 Prevotella sp. | reverse complement strand
TGACATTATATAATAACTGGTTATTCTTGGAAGCATTCACAATAATGTTGTTGACTATGGTGGCATTCTTGACATTATTGACAACTGTTGAATACGACCCATCAGAATTACTGAATGTTTCTTTCAGATAATTGTTCCTGATAGTGGGGGTATATAGGTTATAAATAGGTCCATAATAAGAATTGTACCTGATAATACAATTCTCTATCGTAGCAAAAGCAGAGTTGTTGGATTCAGCTCCTCTTCCATCTACTCGCGTGGAATAACACTGACGAATCGTAGCATATTGGGCAGTGTACTTGGATTCCGACGTTATATGAATATTAGCCGTCTTGCACCGTTCAATCGTGCAATAATTCGCATCAATATAGGTATCACTATCCATAATCAAGCCTTCGACCTTGACATGTGCCGCCCGAAGATACAATTTCCCGGTAATATTGGCAAACCGGTGCGGAGCATCGGTGCGCAGATAGCCGCAGCCCACTATCGTCACTTGCTTGGTAACCGTCTGGTTGCTGGTGAGCGTACAGCCTGGATCCATGTAGAGTGTGTCGCCGTCTACGACCTCTTCGCTTGCCATAGCAGCGTTGATGTCGGTGAAATGAGCCTTCTTGGTTTCATCGCTGTTGACACGCCACGATTTTGCCTGAACATGGGCTGCTTGGATGCTCAACAGCAACAATAGCATCATTACGAATATTTGCCTGATAGTCCCCATTCTCTATGTCTTGATTTCCTTTTTAGTTATTCTGTTGGCAAAAATACTAATAAATTCTTAATCCACCAAAAGTTTCGGGATTTATTTGCAAAGAGAGCCTTATTTTATCACTTTTCGGCCATGATGCCGGAAATTATCGTGATGTAAATTACATTTATTTCACAAAACATATTAAAAACTACGGCAAAAGTACACAGAAATGGTGAGATTTCACTATATTTGCACCAACAATTCAGATACTTTATGATTTAAGTGGATATTTCATCAGACAACGATCATTATGACAGACAGTAACAAATGGGTGGCCTGCTGGGGCAATGCCACCTCCATCACCAACCGTCGCGAGGCCATATACGCCAAAGACCTCACCATGCGCTATCCCATCAGGATGCCGTTCAGCGGCAGTATGCTGCGTTTCCGTTTCTCAAATCTCACAGGAACGGAACCCGTCACGCTCTCCAAGGTCTTCGTCAACCATACACCCATCACCTTCGATGGAGAGACCGGCGTTTGCCTCATGCCTGGCAAGGAGAGGGAGAGCGATGCCATCAGCTATGCCGTGAACCGGGGTGATACGATAGAGGTGAGTTTCTATCTGTCAGACTACACGCAAATGAACAGTGGAACGCTCATCACCGGTCCGCTTTCCAAGGGCTTCTATGCCTATGGTGACTATGCAGAGGCCGACGAGCTGCCCCTCGACCTGAGCCGCCATACCAACTGGTTCTACTTCCTCAACACCATCGACGTGCTGACATCGGCAGAGAATCATGCTGTCATTTGCTATGGTGACTCTATCACGGCACAGTCGTGGCCTGACTATATGGCTCAGCTGGCATTTGGTTCGAATGTCGCTATCATCCGCCGTGCTGTCAGCGGCACACGCATCCTCAGACAGTACGACTGCATCACCTATCAGGCTTACGGTCTGAAGGGGTCCACACGCTTCCCCATCGAGATGCGGGTGGCAGGTGCTACGGATGTCATTATCCAACACGGCATCAACGACATCATCCACCCTGTGGGAGAAGATGTCAACCCCTTCCGTCCGTGGAGCGACCTGCCGACAGTGGAGGAGCTGGAGCATGGTGTGGAAGACATTTATGTGAAGCCCGCCAAGGCGATGGGTCTGAAAGTATGGAGCGGTACCCTGCTGCCCATCTTCGGCTGGCGCACCTACAACGAGGATCGAGATGCAATGCGGCAGATGTTTAATGAGTGGCTGCGCACATCACCCATCTTCGACGGATGCATAGACTTCGATGCGGCTGTGCGCAGCATCACCAACCCCAAGGCCTTTGCCGAAGGCTATGACAGCGGCGACCACCTGCACCCCAGTGAGCGTGCCTATGAGGCAATGGCCCAGGCTGCTGTACACAAGCTGGTGCGCCACATGCCACGATATGACCACGAAGAGCTATTCTAAGATGGACTGAATAGAATGACATGAACCCTAACATGATGGATTATGAAGAAACCGAAATGGCTTGAGAAAGAAAGGCTGTATAGTATTTTGTTCGAGTCGGACGAGCCCATGGGGCGAATCTTTGACTTGGTCCTGATAGTGGCGATCTCGCTAAGTATCCTCATCTCGTTCGTTGAGACGATTCCGGAGTTGGCACGTACCTTCAAGCTGACGTTAGAGGTGCTTGAATATCTCCTGACGTTCTTCTTCACCCTCGAGTACATCGCCCGCGTCTACTGCTCGCCGCGACCCAAAGACTACGTGCTGAGCTTCTTCGGCATCATCGACCTCCTGGCCACATTGCCGCCCTACCTCTCCTATTTCTTCCCCAACGCACGGTATATGATCCTTCTCCGGTCGTTCCGCTTCATACGCATTTTCCGCATCTTCAAGCTGTTCAACTACATCAATGAAGGCCACCTGCTGCTGCGGTCGCTCAAGAGGAGTTTCACTAAGATCACCGTTTACTTCCTCTTCGTGCTGATCCTGGTCACCTGCTTAGGCACACTGATGTTCATGATAGAGAGCGGAAGGCCGGATACAGCCTTCACCGACCTGGGCACATCCGTCTATTGGGCTATCGTCACAATGACCACAGTAGGCTACGGCGACATCACGCCGGTGACCCCAGTAGGCCGCCTGCTCTCGGCATTCGTGATGCTGCTCGGCTATACCATCATCGCCGTGCCGACGGGTATCGTCACAGCCAACATGATTGATGATACGAAATCCGAAAAGGCGAAGCAAAAGGAGAGGCGTTGCCCGCTATGTGATACCAAGGTGCGCAAGACAGACCATTTCTGCCCTAACTGCGGCGCAGAGTTGCCAGCTACTTAAGCCTGTAGAACACGCCTATCGTGCCATAGACAGGATAAAGCGTCTGTTCTACGGTCTTAAAGTCGCCAGGGAAGATGCCCGTCAGGCCCCAGTTCAGGTCGGCAGACACACCTAAGCGCTTGTACACCTGCCAGTCGGCACCAACACCGATACCAAACTGCACAGTGCGCAGGTCATCGTCGAATTCGTAGGTAGCCCATTCGCCTTCCTTGTCGCCCATCAATATCTTGGCGCCGGTAGGATTACCCTCACGCAGGTAACCGTCGGAGGCAATACCGCCGAACTCCTTGCTCAGGAGAAATGAAACATACGGACCACCTCTGAGCACAACGTTCTTACCCAGTTCCATTGTGGCCTGGACAGGGACGGTGAGCATCCACTGGGTAGACTTCTGGCTGACATGACCAGTAAAGAGTCCCGACAGATGAGAGCCTCCCTTAATGACCTCCATGTGGTATGCCTTGGTGGTCACTTCGGCCTTCATCCCTTTATTCTCATAGTGCAGTCCGGCGGTGATGCCCCACTTCTCATTCAGCGGCAACTTGGCATCAATGCCCACCAAGAACGATGGTGTCAGACTGTAGCTGTCGATGCTACGGATGGTCTCGGGCAATGGGATGGGGGTTGTTCCACCAATACTGTATCCTACACGAGCCCTGATCTGCAGGCTGTCGAGTACGCCTGCCTTTGCGGTGCCAGTCATTCCCAGCGTCAGCACCGTCATTCCTATCGCGAATATAATATTTTTCATCTTCACTATTTCACCTTTTCACTTTTTCACCTTTCATACCACACTTCCACCTCATCTATATAGAGTATGCTGCCGATAGCTCCCTCGAACTGGGCACCGCCCTTGCTCGACGAGAAGACTATCGCCAGGTTGCAGCCCTTGTTGGCCACTATCTCGGCTGGAGCGTCCTCGCCATCGAAGAACATCTCAAAGCGCGTCCACTGATCCGTAGGCGGCAGAGAGGGCACACTGGCCATCTTATACACCAAGAGATTGTCCAAGACCTTATCGAGATCAGCCACGTCGCCACCATAGAGGAAGTATGGCTTGCCGTCAGCATCGACATTGCGATAGAACACGGCGTAGGCACTGGCCTCATCGGTACGGTTAGGATCGATTTCCATATCAGAGTTAGTGAAGTCCTTTCCAGGCTTGTATTTGTAATAGCCTGTGACGCGCACCGGTTCCCTGTCCCATCGCACGCCAAACTCCGTTGCCTTCAGGGGGTCTACCGCAGACATGTCTACGTTAAACTTACCCAGGAAGAGGTTACCGGCAGCGATGGGCTTGCCCATACTCTTACCAAGTTCTCCTGTGGACATCGTCTCCAAGCGTACGCAATGACCCTCAAACCCAGCATCAGACCTATAGGTTGGGAACTCTTCGGGCCCAGCCCCGGAAAACAATGTCAAGGCGAAGCCGGGATTGCCAGACGCCCAAGGTCTCTGTGTCTCGCCGTTCTCGTCAATCTCGTAAAACTGATGATACCTGTTCTTGATGAAAATACCACCTTCCACAGTGTCTGCAAGCTCGAACGAGTGCCTGCTCTTGGGCAGCACGGGCTCTGCAAATGCGACCTTGTAGGTACGCTTCCATTGTCCGTCCTCAGAGGTGACGGTGTAGGTGACTGGGCCGTTCGTGAAGTCCTGCAGAGAGCCGCTTGCCGGTTCGATGGTGGCTTTGTCAGTAATCTTGAAGTTCACAGGAATCTGCGTCGGCACCATCAACATCGAGCGTACGACAAACGTGATGCTCGTCTCTGTGGAACTGATGTTCTCTTTGCGCATCTCTGCCGTCTCGTAGAATAACTTCTCCAATTCCGGGCCTTCTACCCAGGCGCTCTCGATGTCGCACTCATTGTTCGGAGCCTCGTCCTTGACGCATGAAACCATGCAGCAGCAAAGGACGAAAGCAATCATTACCTTGTTCATTTTTCGTTAAATATGTCCTAATTGGGTGCAAAGGTACGAAAAAGTGAAAGAATAAACAAATTTTTGCACAATATTCTATTATGGTGTTTTCTGTTCTTAATATATAAATAAGGTGTTAAAGTTTTGGTGGTTTCGGAAAAAGAACGTATCTTTGCCGACGATATGCAGTGGACTGACAGAATCCGACAGGTGAAGATTGTACTCGTGGTGGCGGCAGTTGTGATTGCCGTGGCCTCGTTGGCAGTGTCACATTTGCTGGTGAAGGACCTCGAGCGGGAGGAACGTAACAAGATGGAAGTGTGGGCTCAGGCCATGCAGACGCTGCAGGAGGCTGACGAGACAACAGACCTGGCGCTGGTGCTGAGTGTGATTCAGGGCAATAAGACCATCCCCGTGATCGTGCTTGACAGTGATGAACAGGTGATGGACTATCGTAATGTCGATATCAGAGACAAGGATTCTGCCCGATATGTGGCTGACTATGGACAAAGGATGTACAAGGCCGGTCACTTTATCCAGATAGGGGACTCGGTGGACTATCAGCTGGTGTGCTATGACGAGTCGACGCTGTTGAAACGGCTTTCCCAATATCCCTATTGGCAGTTGGGCATTGTCATGATCTTTGTCGTGGTAGCCATTTTTGCCTTGCTGTCGTCGAAACGGGCTGAGCAAAACAAGGTATGGGTGGGTTTGTCGAAGGAGACGGCTCATCAGTTAGGTACGCCTATCAGCAGCCTGATGGCTTGGGTGGAGATACTGAAAGAGAACTATCCTGACGACGAGCTGATTCCGGAGATGAACAAGGACGTGAAACGCCTAGAACTGATTGCCGAGCGCTTCTCTAAAATCGGTTCGCTGCCTGAGCCTGTGGACGCGTCGATGAACGAGGTGCTGGCCCATGTGATTGATTATATGGACCGTCGGACGTCGAAGAAAGTGGAGATTATCAGCGAATTGCCGGAAAAGAATGTGGTGGTCAAGATGAACGCCTCGCTCTTTGAGTGGGTGATTGAGAATCTCTGCAAGAATGCTGTCGACGCGATGGAGGGCCGTGGCAGGATCGTGCTGTCCCTGTTTGACGAGGGCTCGAAGGTGGCCATCGAGGTGGCTGACAATGGAAAGGGAATCCGCAAGAAAGACCTGAAGAGTGTCTTTACACCAGGTTTTACGACGAAGAAGCGTGGATGGGGCCTCGGCTTGTCGCTGGCCAAACGCATTGTTGAAGAGTATCATAAGGGGCGTATCTATGTCAAATCGTCGGAGGTGGGCGTGGGTACGACATTCCGTATCGAGATGCCGAAATAGACACAGGAATTGCACATTTGCCCCTTTGAGTGTGTAATAATGGCTGGTTTATCGGCCTGATTTTGAAGGAAAAACATAAAAAATATAAATAAGCGTATCTTAAATGGAAAAAAGTTTGTAACTTTGCACCCCGAATTAGCGTGCAAGCCGAATTTAGAAGAGCTCGCTCTTATAATGAGGCGACGCCGCTATTCGCAGAATGCAATTATGTGATTATGTGTAGTTTAGAGTGTCTGAAGGTTGACCTGAAGGGTCTGAAAGACGATGAGACTTCATTGGTCTTCGACTTGGACGATACATTCTTCGGTGCTTTGGACGATGCAGAAGTGAAGAAGGGTTCTTTGCATGTGTCGGTGTCTATACGCAAGGCTTCCGGCTTTTTCGAATTCCTGATTCATGCAGCAGGCACAGTGATCATACCTTGCGACCGTTGTCTCGACGACATGGAACAGCCTGTGGATACAGACGTGCGCCAGGTGGCGAGACTCGGGAGCGAAAACTCAGAGGATGGTGACACCCTCGTCGTGGCTGAGGACGAAGGAATACTCGACCTGACGTGGATCATCTATGAGTCTGTGGCATTGGCTATACCCATCAGGCATGTGCATGCACCCGGCAAGTGTAACACGGCCATGACGAACGTTCTGGAAGAACTGTCAGCTGACCGAAGCAGCGATGAGGAGTCCGACCAAGCTGTAGACCCCCGATGGGAGAAATTGAAGAATTTAAAAATTTAAAAATTAAAGTATTATAGAATTATGGCACATCCTAAAAGAAGACAATCAAGTACTCGTCAGGCCAAGCGTCGTACCCATGACAAGGCCGTAGCTCCCACGCTGGCAGTATGCCCCAACTGTGGCGCATATTATGTATATCATACAGTATGCCCCACCTGCGGTTACTATCGCGGCAAGGTTGCTATCAAGAAAGAGGAAGAAGTCGCTGAGTAAATGAGTAAAATCAATGCGATAATCACCGGCATTGGTGGCTACGTTCCCGACTATATCCTCACCAACGAGGAGCTGTCGAGAATGGTAGACACCAATGATGAGTGGATTATGACGCGTGTCGGCATCAAGGAGCGCCACATCCTGACAGAAGAGGGCCTGGGCACGAGCTACATGGCCCGCAAGGCTGCCAAACAGCTGCTGCAGAAGACGGGTGCGGATCCTGATACAATCGATGCGCTTATCGTGACTACTTCCACGGCGGATTATAAGTTCCCATCCACGGCGTCCATAGTAGTGGGCAAGATCGGACTGAAGAATGCGATGGCATTCGATTTCTGGGGTGCATGCTGCGGATTTCTCTACTCTCTTGACGTGGCTGCCTCGATGATTCAGAGCGGCCGCTATAAGAAGATTATCCTCATTGGCGCAGACAAGATGTCGTCGGTCACTGACTATAAGGACCGTTCCACCTGTCCTCTTTTCGGCGACGGTGCAGCAGCGGTACTCTTGGAAGCAACAGAGGAACAGAATATCGGTGTGATGGACTCCTATCTGCGTACGGACGGCAAGGGACTTCCGTTCCTGCATTTGAAAGCAGGTGGATCTGTCTGCCCACCGTCGCATTTTACCGTCGACCATCGTCTGCACTACCTCTATCAGGAGGGGCGCACGGTGTTCCGCTATGCTGTAACGAACATGAGCAACGACTGCGTGCTGGTTGCTGAGCGTAATGGCCTGAATAAGGATAATATCCAGTGGGTCGTTCCTCATCAGGCTAACATGCGCATCATCGAGGCCGTGGCCAAGCGTCTGGAACTGTCGATGGATCAGGTGATGGTGAACATTGAGCATTACGGCAATACGAGTGCGGCTACGATACCGCTCGCACTGTGGGACAATGAGAGTAAACTACGGAAAGGCGACAATATGATCTTCACCGCCTTCGGAGCAGGCTTCGTACATGGTGCCTCGTATTATAAGTGGGCTTATGACGGGAACAAGTAGGAAACAGAATGTCTAACCACAGAAAAACGCATGCTCTATGGGCAATGCGTTTTTTTGTCTAAAAGGAAACAGATGCACAAGGCAGGATTTGTGAATATCGTGGGGAACCCGAATGTGGGGAAGTCGACACTGATGAATCAACTTGTCGGTGAGAAGATCTCCATTGCCACCTTCAAGGCCCAGACCACCCGTCATAGGATTATGGGTATTGTCAATACACCGGAAGCCCAGATTGTATTCTCAGATACGCCAGGTGTATTGAAACCTAACTACAAACTGCAGGAGTCGATGCTTGCCTTTTCGGAGTCGGCCTTGCAGGATGCCGATGTGCTTCTGTATGTGACCGATGTCGTGGAGAATCCTGAGAAGAACCAGGATTTCCTGGCGAAAGTGGCGCGTATGTCAGTGCCTGTGCTGCTCCTGATCAACAAGATTGACCAGAGCGACCAGAAGACGCTGGGGGATATCGTGGAGAAGTGGCACGGTCTGTTGCCGAATGCAGAGATTCTGCCTATCTCTGCCAAGAACAAGTTCGGTACAGAACTGCTCCTGAAGAGAATCCTGGAGTTGCTGCCTGACTCTCCACCCTATTTCGACAAAGATCAACTGACGGACAAGCCGGCACGGTTCTTTGTCTCAGAGATTATCAGGGAAAAAATCCTATTGTATTATAATAAGGAGATTCCCTATTCCGTTGAGGTCAGCGTAGAGCGCTTCAAGGAAGACGAGAAGCATATCCACATCAATGCCATCATCTATGTGGAACGTGAGAGTCAGAAGGGTATCATCATCGGTCATCAGGGTGTGGCCTTGAAGAAGGTGAGTACGGAGTCGCGTAAGGCATTGGAGAAATTCTTTGGCAAACCAATCTTCTTGGAGGTCTTCGTAAAGGTCGACAAGGACTGGCGTTCGTCAGAGAGAGAATTGAATCACTTCGGATACAATCCAGAATAGGAGTTCAAGAAGTTAGAGAAGTTAAGGAAGTTAAAGAAGTTATGGCATGGGAAATTTAGTAGCCATTGTAGGACGTCCGAATGTGGGAAAGTCGACATTGTTCAATCGTCTGACTAAGACACGCCAGGCAATTGTCAGCAGTGAGGCTGGTACCACACGTGACCGGCAGTATGGCAAATGTGAATGGAATGGTAAGGAGTTCTCAGTCGTCGATACCGGCGGCTGGGTTGTGAACTCCGATGATATATTCGAGGAGGAGATCAGAAAGCAAGTAATCATTGCCACAGAAGAGGCGGATTTGGTACTGTTCCTGTGTGACATCAGCAACGGTGTGACAGGATGGGATATGGATGTTGCCCAGATTCTGCGTCGTGCAAAACTTCCTGTGATCCTCGTGGCAAACAAGGCTGATGATGGTAAGGACTTATATGACCAGTACGAGTTCTATAAACTCGGATTGGGAGACCCTTATCCCATCAGTGCTGCTACTGGCAGTGGTACCGGCGATCTGCTCGATAAAGTATTGGAGATGCTGCCGGAGAAGAGTGGCGATGACACGGAGGACGGTATTCCCCGTTTTGCCGTTGTAGGTCGTCCGAATGCAGGCAAGTCAAGCCTGATTAATGCCTTTATCGGCGAGGAGCGTCATATTGTGACGGATATCGCTGGTACGACCCGTGATTCCATCTACACCCGTTATGACAAGTTCGGCTTTGACTTCTATCTCGTTGATACTGCAGGTATTCGCCGTAAGAATAAGGTCACAGAGGATTTGGAGTTCTATAGCGTGATGCGCTCCATCCGCGCTATTGAGAACTCTGATGTTTGTATTCTGATGATTGATGCCACCCGTGGTATCGAGGCACAGGATATGAATATCTTTCAGTTGATTCAGAAGAATAATAAGTCGCTGGTGGTTGTCGTCAACAAATGGGATCTGGTGGAAGACAAGTCACAGATTGTCATTGACACCTTCACTAACGCTATCCGTCAGCGAATGGCCCCCTTTGTGGATTTCCCCATTATCTTTGCTTCTGCGCTGACGAAACAGCGCATATTCAAAGTGCTTGAGACTGCTAAGCAGGTCTATCTGAACCGTAAGGCCCGTATAGGTACGACGAAACTCAATGAGGTGATGCTGCCGCTGATCGAGGCATTTCCGCCTCCTTCAGTCAAAGGCAAGTTCATCAAGATCAAATATGTGTCGCAGGTGCCTGACACGCAGATTCCGACATTTGTGTTCTATGCCAACCTGCCGCAGTATGTCAAGGAACCATATAAGCGTTTTCTGGAGAATAAGATCCGTGAGAACTGGACGCTGACAGGTTCGCCTATCAATGTATTTATCCGTCAGAAGTGATGAGATGGAAGGCTGGGCTGTTGGCCCTTATCGGATGTATGAGTATTCTCGGGTGCTCTGAAGTGACGCCAGAGGAGCAGGCTTCCTTAGCCGCCAAAGGCTACTATCAGCATCTGATAAATGGAGAGTATGAACAGTTCCTTCAAGGAAAGGACAGGCTGAGCAAACACTCTGAGCCGGATTATTGGGACCAGTTGCGGGATAACTGTCACCAGTTCATACATCAGCAGAAAGAAGCCCATCGCGGTATTCATGAGGTAAGAGTCGTTAACGCAAAGACTGATACAGTGCAGAAGTATACCAATGTCTTTATGATGCTTTGCTTCGGCGACTCTACAAACGAGGAAATCGTGGTGCCGATGGTTGAAAGAGACGGAAGATGGTATATGAGATGAAAGATAAGATAACAGATAAATAATAAGGATATGAAGAGAATAGCATGGATGCTGGTATTGGCCAGCTTAGAACTTAGTGCTTTCGCACAGACAGATAATGTCACGACGACAAGTTCAACTCTGAGAGAGTTGGAGAAAGTCAATTCTTCTAGTAATTATATCCCTGTTTCCCAGTATTGGAAGGAGCATGACATCTTCCAGCATCTGGATGTATCTGTGATTGTGGGTACTGCTGGGATTGGTATTGATTTGGCCACACCTGTTACCGAGTGGGCACAGTTACGCCTAGGCTATGAGTTTATGCCGCGTTTTACGAAACGAATGTCATTCGAAATGACAATTAATGGTCAGCCGGCAAGGAGTTATGATGAGGATGGTAACCGTCAGGAGACACGGTTTGATAAACTCAAGGAATTTATGTATAGTTTTACTGGGTATGACATTGAGGACCATGTAGACATGATAGGTAAGCCAACCCTCAATAACTTTAAATTTTTAGTTGATGTATTCCCCTTTAAAAATAATAAGCACTGGCACTTTACTGCAGGCTTTTATTGGGGATCTTCCAAGTTCGCAGAAGCCGTGAACTCCACGGAGGCGATGGTGTCACTGGTTTCGGCAGGAATCTATAATAAGATGTATACGAGTGCTAAGAATGGAGATCCGCTGATTACTTTTGACCCAAACCAGTTCCCTTCTTTGAGCGGAGTGGGTATTGAAATGCCGGAGGAGGTCAGGAAAAAGTTCTTAGACTATGGTGATATGGGGTTCTCTGTTGGATACTTCTCTCATGACATTACTGATGCCGATGGTAATGTGCTGATAAGTAAGACGATGGTGGATACTAAAGGAAAAACAGTACGAAGACCTTATATTGTTGAGCCAGACGAGGACGGAATGGTCCGTGCGACAGCCAGTTCAAATTCATTCAAGCCGTATCTTGGTTTCGGCTATGGTGGAAATCTGCTGAAGAAACGTAATGACTGGAAGATTTCCTTTGATTGTGGTGCAATGTTCTGGGGAGGCACTCCGAACCTGGTGATCTACCATGGTTTGAAACTTCCCGATGGAACTTATAGAGATGTCAGTCTGACTGAGGATGTTGTGAATATCGGTGGGCAGGTTGGTTCTTATGTTAAGGTTTTCAAGGCGCTTAAAGTTTATCCGGTTCTGAGTCTCCGTGTGACAAAGCGTATCTTCTAAGAAAGACGTGTAATTGCCGAACGATATAAAAATCAACCCGCTTGTTGTCGTATAACGATTCAAGCGGGTTGATTTATTACTGATCTTGGGTGGATATGATAAGCTTATTTGATGATTACCTTTTTGCCGTTCTTTACGTATATGCCGGCACGTGGGGTAACACCATCTGGCAGACGAACACCTGTCAGCGTATATATGCCTGTCTTGGTGTCAGCTTCAGCCTTGATGGAGTTGATAGCGGTGGAGCCATTAAGTGTCATCACATCTGCATCACTGGAGTTTACATACAGATATGCTTTGTTTGCCATCAGATACTTCGACTTGTACAAACGATCATCACTGGGATATGCAATAAAAGCTAATTCCCCTTTGTTGTTCAAACCGAGTATACGCATGGTAATGTCATCAAAACGTGTTACATTATGATGCCCTGCGACATAAATAGAACAATAAACTCCTCTTAAATAGTTGAAATGATCAAAGTCATAACCTCCAATGACCGGTTCAATCTTATTATCCTGAGGGTTGGCAGAGCTACATTTAATAATGACAGGAATACATGCAGGAATGACATCTGTTTCTATTTCCTTCATCGTAAATCCAGCACCTCCAGCACTATTGACGTAGTAAGCTTTCATACCTGGAGAAACAAACCTGAAATTGAATCCTGCAAAGATGGTTCCGTAATAACTTCCATCAGCAGTCTTGACATCAGGACGGATGCCTATATACTGGTCAGATGTGTTTATAGGCTTAAATGCCCAAGTATCCATACCAGTCTCCGTATTTATTAAATGAGCATCCTTATTGCTTGGAGACATGTCTGTCAGATATTTTGTAATACCTTTATAGGTTCCCCAGATTTTATTTGACCCATTGCCTGCCGAAGTAATATTAATGGGCAATTTTCCGCTGGTCATGTTGTAAAAACTTGATCCTTGCCCAGCAAAATCGTATTTGCCATTGCCTAAACTATTAACGTAAATAACGCATGAGGGACTAACAGCAACAGTATCATAATTTATATAGGTACAAATACCATTTAAGTTAACACTTCCTGATTCAGAAACCGGGTAGTTGCCAGGATCCGTATCATTAATACTCAGATACCTTCCAGTACCAGCATTCTTGATATGATAAAAGCCGTCTGCAATTTGTGCATTAGCAATCATCATGCCACAAAATAATAATGTTATTGTACTAACAATCTTTTTCATTTTCTTAAATTTCATTTTAGCAAAAAAGCCCAACCCCATTTTGGGACCGGGCTTTAAAACTTATCTGATACTTGACTTACTCAGCGATACAGATTGAAACACGGTTCTTGTCATTCTCTTCGAACGGTTGTACGCGTGAACCCTTGCTGTCCCAACTGATGCGGCTTTCAGCGATACCGTACTGCTCCATCAGAGCCTTCACCACAACCTGTGCACGGCCCTTTGCCAGACGATCGTTAATGCGGTCGTTACCTGTACCAGCATCAGCATAACCAGTAATCATCACCTTAGATGTCGGGTGAACATTCATGTAGTCAGCGATATCCTGTACCTTCTGCTTCTCAGAATCACGGATGATAGTCTTGTTGATCTCGAAGAAGATATCACGACGGAGTGGTTCGGCAGCAGTTGCTGCAGCAGGAGCAGGAACCTCAACAATCTTCTCCACAATCTTGTCTACGTAGCGAATCTCGGGCTCTGGAGCAGGAATGAAGCGTGTAGAATAGGTGGGACCGAAGTTGTACTTGATACCAGCGAGCAGGTTGAAGTATGAGTCGGGGTTACCAACCTTCTTGAAGTTGTAACGGTCACTCAGCATGTTGAAGTTACCCTCCAGACCAATGCTCCAAGCATCATTGATGTGAATGTCCATGGTCAGACCAGCCTGGCCCTTGAAGAACAAACAAGCATCATCGTCATACATCGGAGTCCATCCCCAATTCTCAGCACCATTATTTGTGGTGTACTTCACCATGGTCAATAACTGGCTCTTTGCATCATCACTCTGCATTCTGTAGTTCAATCCAATACCGATGAAAGCTCCAAAACTGACTTTACGATTGGGATTGTAACCTGCAATGATATTCGAGAGATCGAAGGTCAAATCAAGTGCGGGAGCGATGTATGTAAAGCTAAAAGTGTTATTTAGGCTATAGCCATCAGCTTTTACCTTATTTACAGTCTCTTCATCCCAACCTGTTTTGCTCTGCCATGCATTGATACCCAGACGAGCACCAACGGTCTTTGAGAACTGATAGCCAACAGCACCCTGGATGGTGGGTGAAATCATATCACCGAACTTGGCCTCACCCGTGGTGTACTGAGCACCTCCCTGAAGCTGGAGGTACCAGTGCGGCTCGAAGACATATTCTGTCGTGCCCTTCTGCTCCTGAGCAGATACAGAGAGTACTCCCATCAGCATCAGGCAAGACAATATTGCTTTCTTCATTTTCATATCTGTTTTTTATTTTATTTAGTTCTCGAATGTTAATTACTTCACGTATACATCGTACTTTTTGGTAACTACGTAACCAAAGTAGTCAACGCAGCTGATAATAATCTTGTAGTCACCCTTCTCGCTCAAGTCGAAGTTGTGTGTCAGGGTGTTACCAGGCAGCACTGCAGACTCCAAGAGCATACCGTCCTTCTCCAAAGCGACATACTTTCTGTATGCAGGTACAAGGAGTTCCATGGTACCTGACGTCAGGTAAGCATGCATGATACCTCTGTTAATCATCATACCCTCGCACAGACGATCAACACCGGTAGAGGTCTCGAAGATGATGATAGGAGCAACGGCACGTGTGAAGAGGTGCTTGTTGATCAAATTGGTGAGATAGTCGGAAGCCTTGGTCAGATAATCATTGATGCGCTCAGCAACCTTAGTCGTTACACTACCCAATGTGTAGGTCTTCAAGAGTTTTGCAAGCTTGTCGTTAACAGCATCCAAACCGCCGTTGACTCTTATCGCATCTCTCAAATCCTGCATGTATTTAGCATTGCTAACAATGATAGTCTCTTTTTTACCATTAAGCTGGATTGTAACGCTTTCATCATCATCGTTAACGCTTACGATCTTAGCCTTAATACCAACGTCACCAAATCTTTCGTTGATCTCCCTTGCAACTCTAGAGATAACACGCTCGAGAGCATTCTCAATAACCCAGTTACCATCCTTGTTCTTCTCATACTCCCAGAAAGTATTGTATGACAGAGGCTTCACAGCAGTGGTGAACAGTGCCAATTCTGTCTGAGCCACTCTCTTCATCTTACCGTCTTTCTCAACGAAGAAGGCAAGTCTCTGAGGAGAATAAGAGATATTGCTGCTGAGGTCATTTTCATCCAAGCTGTTATGGAGAATGCCAAATGCAAGACTTGCGAGCTCTCTAACGATGTTCTTGAATTTAGACTTATCTACAGTGTATGCATTTTGGTTAGAACTCTCGCCCTCATTGGTACGGATGTCGGTAATGACCCTCTTAATCTCACTCTTCAGCTTCTGGAAGTCGATGAACTTCTCAATCTGGAACTTGCTGGGATCGAGGTTCTCCTCAGTAATAGTAGCGTCAGCAAGGTAACCACCATTCTGGGGATCAACACCTGTCTCCACGAAGAATGCGCGACCGAAGTCCCAATTGATACGTGCGGAATGCTTTCTGATATTCAGTTCGATAGGAGCAACCTCACCAGCGCTGTTCTCAATCTGGATCTTGGCGAACTTGCTGATGTCGAAGTTCTCATAATCGGTAGAGTTCACAGTGAAATAGAGCTGACCAGCGTTTCCGTAGGTTTCGGTGATGTAGTCGCTCTCGTCGAAGGTCGTGAACCCTGCATCGGGCAGCTCATAATCCTCAAGGTACTCAGCGAAATGATTACCACCGACGTTGAAGTCGTATCCAGCATACGGGAATTCCTCAATACCAGAGTCGTTAGTGCCATAGTAAGCAGCCAGACCGTTGCACTTCAGGATCGGGGTGTTAATGATACCAAGCACGTCATTACGTGTAGCGTCAATGGTTACACTTGTAACGAGTGTACCACCCACCAGAGCGTTCAAAACGCTTACGACGCTATCAACTCTTGTCCAAAGGATGTTTACAGAGTCACCCACATTGTTGATGCGAACATCAATGTTGTTCAGGACATTGTTGATAGAGTCCAAAGCCAGCGTCTGGTTGATAATCTGCTGGTTGACAACCTCCAGAATCTCATAGATACTGTCAATCTTAACATCATACTTATTGATAATCGTCGTATCAATGTACTGGTAGATGTTGGTGATCGCCGTGTCGTAGTGATTCTCAATGTAGGTAATCGTCGGCTCGATCTCGTCAATCTGTTTCTTCAGGCTGTCAATCTTTTCCTGAAGATCAGCGCTCTTCTTGCCCAGGTTGGCATAGATGGGAGAAATCTCATCGTCAATGTTGTCCTTGCAAGAAACAAATGATGATGTGGTGGCAAAAATCATTGCTACCATCAAAAAACCATTGATAAATTTCTTTTTCATTTGAACTTAAAATTATAATTAAACATTTTATTATTATTACTCACGCATATATTCCACATAAATCGGTGACAAAGTTAGGTAATTCTTTTTAATTATGCAAGAAAATTTTAATTTTTTTTATAAAAAACTGCAATTTTCTACCAAAATAGCATATTTATGGTATATCTGACAACCATTTTGCCTATTATTTTGCATTGTGCGCCTGACAGGACTCGAACCTGCACGTCGTGAAACACCAGATCCTAAGTCTGGCGCGTCTACCAATTCCGCCACAGGCGCGAAAGAACGCTCTGTCATAAAGCCATCAGGCATATAACGGGTGCAAAGATACGAAAAAAATCTCATTCCGCCAAAAGTTTTCGTGCAAATTCTATCAGCGTATCTTTTCCTTGACGGAAATCATCGTCGGTTTGGGAGACGACATAGTCAGGTAAGATGCCGAATTCCACCTGCTGACGATCCTTGTCATAAGAAGGGCATGCCGAAAAACGTACCGTCCAGCCGTTGGGCAGTGTGTTGGTGTATGGCAGACCTGAGCCTCCGCCAGTCTGGTCACCCACGATTTTTACACGTGGGAAGCACTTCATATACTTGACGAAGTCGTTAGCAGCACTAAACACCCCGCGGTTTGTCAGTACGACCACATTCTTCTGCCACCTGAAATTCGAAGACGGCTCAACATACTGAGCTTCCATCTCCGAGAATTCGTTGTGCCCCTTGCCCGTCTTGTGCTGTAAATATCCCACCAACGTTTTCTCGTTACAGAAACGTGCAGCAAGTTTCTCCGCATTGATGAGGTCGCCTCCCCCATTGCCGCGGATGTCGATGATGAGACCGTTACAGAAGGCGAAATAGCTCAGGATTTCATTCAGTCCGCTGTCGCTGATTGGGTTTGAGAAACTGCCATAGTATGTATAGCCGATGTTGTCGTCGAGAATCTGATAGCGCATGCCGGATGCTATGCGATAGTCCGTATCGAGGTATCTGCGTTGCAGCGTGTCGCTGAAATTCGACGGATAATCCTCGTGCCAACTCCAATAACGGCCATTGTCGAAGGCGGAGTAGAGGTTTACATGACCGTCGCGCAGTTCACTCAGCATATCTGTGAGCACTTCGAACAGCTGGTATTTATTGGTCTCTTCTCCCGCGCGTTCCTTATATATATTATATATAGCGTTCCAGTCGAGGCCGTATTCGTGCTGCTTATAGTCGAAGAAGCAATAGTGCTCGTCGATAATCTTCCACAGGGCCTCGAAGTTACCCTGGGCAGTATCAGGGAATTCCTCCTCGTCGACGCAGGCCGTGAGTGTGAACAAAGGTATGAGGAACCAGATAACGGTAAGCTTTCTCATGGGCGGACGCTGTTTGGGAAGTGACGTACGATGCCGATCATCACGCGATGGACATAGACGTGCTGCTTCAGGTTGTTGACTTCTGCCTGCTGGTAGTTCCCCAAATAGCCGATGCGCAGCGACCATTTCTCAGAGGTACGCCAGTCGAGTGACAGCATCTGACGGAAGGTAGGCGCGCTAACGAAGGTGGTGGGAACGATGTTGTGGTCATAGTTCCCACGATTGAAAATCTCGTAGTACGACTGTCCGTAGTTAGGACTGAACATCACGCCCACGAGCGGCACATTCAGTTCATAGCGCAGGGCAAACTGCTTTCCGAAGAGCGGGAAACGATATGTGGCGATGGCTGCAGGCATGAGATTCAGGCTGAGGCGGGCCTGGGCGGGGTTGTTCGAGGCGGTCGTGTCGTAGAGAAAGCCGAGATTGACATTAGCGAGACCGCCAGCCTGTACTAAAAGGCGATCGCCAAAGAACTGCCAATGACGGTATCGTCCCCAGTAAAGATAGTAGTTGCCCTCCATCATCTGGTTGTCTTTACTCCTGTCCTTGGTGGACGAGATGTCCAGCTCATGCTCGATGACGCTGTTCCAGCGTTTCTCTTTCCTCGCGCGATCCCTAATATACAAATAGGTAAGGCCGAAGCCGGAATACTTCTCCTGGTTGATGTAGGTGTCGAGAATCCTGGATGAACCCACGCCGATGATGTTGGTGGAGGTGGGCTCCTGGGCGACGGCACACAAAGGAACCAGAGACAGGAACAGTAGCAGGAGTTTATTCTTCATCGTCAAAGAGGTTTAGTTCTTCCTGAGGCTGGTTCCTCCTGGGCTCCTCTGACTGCGTCTGTCCGTTGTCAGAAGCGTCTTCATCGATGTCATCGGTATCGATGTCCACAGTCACCTCCGTGTTTTCCGGCTCTTCAGGGAACCGCACAGGTTCCAACTCCTCGACACTGGCTATCTGCCAAGTAGTCAGGCGTTTACCCTTGGCCTTGTATCCCTTGACGGCAATAAACTGCTCTGCATCAATCTCTTCCGATCCCCTGAACTCGTCATTGCCTCCGTAAGTCACCTTAATGAGCGGATAGACGGTATCTGACAGCAGAATCAACTGCGAGACAGGATTTTCCGAGAGCCAGTTCTGCTTCTTCTTCGTAGCATCCATCAGGAAACGTTTCAAGTACGGATAACCTTGATTATCAGCGTCATAGAGGACAGCCGTCCACACTTTCGACGAGTCATATTTCTCGATACGCAGGATATTCTCCTCGAAATGGTTGTTCAGATCGAAGTTCGTGAGATAGCACTCGCCGTTCTTCAGTACGACGAGTATCTGGTCATCGTCGAAAAACTCACCCAGCAGCCGTCCGTGCTCGTCGTAGTTCAGGCGGTTCACGTCTGGATCATACCACACCTTTCGTCCGCCGAGTGTCGAATGCCCGTGACTCTTCAGGCCAATGCGATGCACAGGGAATTTCGTCAGCAAATTACCTTTCGACGTGCGGCCCTTGATCATCACCTCCGAGAAGTCCTTGTCGACAAAGATCTTCCTGAGTTTCGGATTGGGTTCAAGCGTCACTTTGATAATCTCAGCCTCGCCATTGGGGTTGGCGCTGAAGTACATCACCTTCGAGCCAGGCGTGCCCTGCGTCAGGTCGTACTCCTTATCGCGCGTCATCGCCGTCACGTTGAAACGCTTGATGAAGCAGTTGCCCTTCTTGCCGTCGCGATAGACAGCATTATAGGTTGTGCGGGCGTCGTTCTTCTTAAACACGTCGAGATAGAGCACATTCTTACCCACGAAGACCTTCTCTGCCACACGGATAACCTTATATTTGCCGTCTTTGTAGAAGATGATGACGTCGTCGAGATCGGAACAGTTGCAGACAAACTCGTCCTTCTTCAGGCCTGTGCCGATGAAGCCGTCCGTACGGTTGATGTAGAGTTTCTGGTTTGCTTCGGCCACCTTCGAGGCCTCGATGGTGTCGAAGTTGCGGATCTCCGTCAGTCGCGGATGGTCCTTGCCGTATTTGTCCTTGAGGAATTGGAACCAGTTGGACGTCACTTCCACAAGGTTCGCCAGGTCGCGGTCTATCTCCTCAATCTCTGCCTTCAGGCGGGCCATCAGTTCTTCGGCCTTGTCCTTATTGAATTTCAGGATGCGCTGCATCTTGATTTCCAGCAGTTTGAGGATGTCATCCTTGGTCACCTCGCGGATGAATGTGGGGTAGTATGGCGTCAGGCGCTCGTCGATATGCTCGCAGACCTTATCCACATTGGGGGCTTCCTCGAATTTCTTGTCTTTATAGATGCGCTCTTCGATAAAGATCTTCTCCAACGACTGGAAGTGCAACTGCTCCAAGAGCTCATCCTTGCGGATCTCGAGTTCCTGACGGATGAGATCCTTCGTACGGTCCACGCTGTGGCGCAGCACATCGCTGACAGTCAAGAACTTAGGCTTATTGTCCTCGATTACGCAGCAGTTGGGCGAGATACTGATTTCGCAGTCTGTAAAGGCATAGAGGGCGTCGATGGTCTTGTCAGACGATACGCCTGGGGCGAGATGCACCTGTATCTCGACGTTGGCCGCCGTCAGATCCTCCACTTTACGGGCCTTGATCTTGCCTTTCTCTACGGCCTTGACGATTGAGTCTTGCAAAGTCTCAGACGTCTTAGAGTAAGGAATCTCACGGATGACGAGTGTCTTCTGGTCGATCTTCTCTATCTTGGCGCGAACCTTAACAGAACCGCCACGCTGGCCGTCATTATATTTCGATACATCGATGCTGCCGGAGGTGGGGAAGTCTGGATACAGGCGGAAGGGCTGGTCGTGCAGATAGCTGATGGCTGCGTCGCAGATTTCGCAGAAGTTATGGGGCAGGATCTTCGTGGAGAGTCCGACGGCGATGCCTTCTGCACCCTGAGCCAGCAGCAGCGGATACTTCACGGGTAGGGTGATGGGCTCCTTGTTGCGCCCGTCGTACGACATCTTCCACTCCGTCGTCTTTGGGTTGAAGACGGTGTCGAGGGCGAATTTCGACAGTCTGGCCTCGATGTATCGTGGGGCAGCGGCTGAGGAACCCGTCAGGATGTTACCCCAGTTTCCCTGTGTGTCAATAAGCAGCTCCTTCTGTCCCAACTGCACAAGGGCGTCGCCGATGGAGGCGTCGCCGTGGGGATGGAACTGCATTGTGTGGCCCACGATGTTCGCCACCTTATTATATCTGCCGTCGTCCATCCGTTTCATCGAGTGAAGGATGCGGCGCTGAACGGGTTTCAGGCCGTCCTCCAGATGGGGCACAGCACGATCGAGGATGCTGTAACTGGCATAGTCGAGGAACCAATTCTGGTACATGCCGCTCAGATGATGCACGGCTGCGGCATCGAAGCGGTTCACGGGTTTATAGTCGGAGTGACCTTCCTGCTGGCTCTCCGACTCCTGCTGTTCGAGGATCTCTTCGTCTTTTGTCTCGTCGTCCATTCTCTTCCTGGTCTTTAGCTTTTCTGCTGCAAAGGTACAAAAAATTTTTGAAACTGCCAATTTTCCTGAAAAATTATTTGTCAATGCCTGCCTGGAGTTCGCGATTTGTAAGAATATTTCTCAATTTTGCCGAATTTTTGTAAAGCATTGATAATCAAATGGTTATACCGACCCTGATTTTAAACTAAGGAAACCTGGACTTTCCTTAGCCTAAAGTCGGACTTTACCCTAACTAAACTCCCACTTTACCCTAACTAAAGTCCGAGCCCTCATTACAGACTCCTTGCGTGTAAAGAAATATTACCACAAGGCCATTTCCCCGATATTTGTCTGTTGCACAGATTTTGAATCTTAATTTGGCGAAAGTTTTGGCTGTTTCAGAATAATTTTGTAATTTTGCAGCCAATTAAGAAAACAAAAAAGACAATGACAGCAAACGAGATTCGTGACTCATTCAAGAAATTCTTCGAGTCAAAGCAGCACGCCATCGTGCCCTCAGCACCTATGGTCATCAAGGATGATCCCACGCTGATGTTTACCAACGCAGGTATGAACCAATGGAAGGATATTATATTAGGTACGCGCGACCCGGAGCCTCGCCGCAGGGCAGACACCCAGAAGTGCCTCCGCGTATCTGGCAAGCACAACGATCTGGAGGAGGTGGGACACGACACGTACCACCACACCATGTTCGAGATGCTGGGCAACTGGTCGTTTGGCGACTACTTCAAGGAGGGCGCCATCGATATGGCCTGGGAGTATCTGGTGGATGTGCTGAAGCTGAATCCTGAGGACCTCTACGTGACGGTCTTCGAGGGTTCGCCTGAAGAAAATATCCCTCGCGACGATGAGGCTGCGAAGTTCTGGTCTAAGCACGTGCCTGAGGATCATATCATTAATGGCAACAAACATGACATCTTCTGGGAGATGGGCGACACAGGTCCCTGTGGTCCCTGTTCTGAGATCCACGTCGACTCCCGTACGTCAGAACAGCGTGCAGCCTCAGGCAAGAGCGGTCGCGAGCTGGTGAATCAGGACGATCCGCAGGTGATTGAGATCTGGAACCTCGTGTTCATGCAGTTCAACCGCAAGGCCGACGGAAGCCTTGAAAAATTGAGCATGAATGTCATCGATACAGGTATGGGCTTCGAGCGCCTCGTCCGTATGTTGCAAGGCAAGCACTCGAACTACGATACAGACATTTTCCAGCCGATCATCAAGGCCGAGGAGCAGATTACGGGCCTGAAATACACCACCTTCGAAGAGGGTGAGGTCAGCAAGGAGCAGGACGATATCAACGTCGCCATGCGTGTCTGCGCAGACCATCTGCGTGCCGTCTCGTTCTCCATCGCCGATGGCCAGCTGCCGTCGAATGCGAAGGCTGGCTATGTCATCCGCCGAATTTTGAGAAGAGCCGTCCGCTACGCCTATACGTTCCTCGGACAGAAAGAGTCATTCCTTTATAAGCTCGTACCCACGCTCGTGGCTGAGATGGGCGAGGCCTTCCCAGAGCTGAAAGCTCAGCAGCAGCTGATCTCAAAGGTGATGAAGGAAGAGGAAGATGCCTTCCTGCGCACCCTCGACAAGGGAATCGGCATGCTCAACGACGCAATGGACAAGATGAAGGCCGACAGTCAGAAGGAGCTCGATGGTGCCCAGGCTTTCCGCCTCTTCGATACCTACGGCTTCCCCCTCGATCTGACGGAGTTAATCTGTCGTGAGAACGGCTTTACCGTCAACGAGGAGCAGTTCAATGTCGAGATGCAGAAGCAGAAGGAGCGTGCTCGTAATGCCGCAGCCGTCGAGAACTCAGACTGGACGGAACTCGCTCAGGGCGAACAGCAGTTCGTGGGCTACGACTATACGGAATATGATTGCCATATCCTCCGCTACCGCAAGGTGACACAGAAGAAGAATGAGTTCTATGAGCTCGTGCTCGACAATACCCCGTTCTATGGCGAGATGGGTGGTCAGGTGGGTGACTGTGGTGTCATCTGTAACGAGAATGAGACCATCGAGATCATCGACTCCAAGCGTGAGAACAACCAGACGGTGCATATCGTCAAGCAGCTGCCGAAGGATCCTACGGCCCAGTTCATGGCTTGTGTCAATACAGACAAGCGCGAGGCCTCTGCCGCCAACCATACGGCAACCCATCTGCTCGACTATGCCCTGAGGCAGGTTCTAGGCGAGCATGTGGAGCAGAAGGGTTCGTTCGTCTCGCCTGACACCCTCCGTTTCGACTTCTCCCACTTCCAGAAAGTGACGGACGACGAGATTCGTCAGGTGGAACGTGTGGTCAATCAGATGATCCGTGCAGATATTCCCCTCGAGGAGCATCGTGATATGCCCTTCGAGGAGGCTAAGAAGATCGGAGCCATCGCCCTCTTTGGAGAGAAGTACGGCGACAAGGTGCGCGTGGTCTGCTTCGGCCCGTCGTGTGAGTTCTGTGGTGGTATCCACGCCAAGTCAACGGGTCATATCGGTTTCTTTAAGATCTTCTCCGAGAGTTCTGTGGCAGCAGGTATCCGTCGTATCGAGGCCAAGACAGGCCGTGAATGCGAGGAATTCCTCTATAAGACTGAGGATATCTTGAAGGCCGTCCGCTCGTTCTTCAACAACGCGAAGGACCTGCAAGGCGTGATTCAGAAATATGTCGAAGAGCATGATGCGATGAAGAAGGATATTGAAGTGTTCCAGAACCAGCGCGTGTTTAATCTCTCTATGGAATTGTTGGAAAAGGCTCGCATCATCAATGGCGTGACGGTTGTGACAGCCAAGACAATGATGATGCCGAATGTCGCCAAGGACCTGGTGTTCAAGATCCGGGAGCGTCATCCTGAGAATCTGCTCTGCGTGATTGGCAGCATCTTCGAAAACAAGCCGACGCTGAATGTGATGCTCAGCGACGATATGGTGAAGGATCACGGCTTGAACGCAGGACAGCTGGTTCGCGAGGCTGCCAAACTGATGCAGGGTGGTGGTGGCGGACAGCCTCACTACGCCTCAGCAGGCGGAAAGAACCTTGACGGCCTCTCTGCCGCTATGGATAAAGTG
This sequence comes from Prevotella sp., assembly GCA_017474845.1. Classification (GTDB taxonomy): domain Bacteria; phylum Bacteroidota; class Bacteroidia; order Bacteroidales; family Bacteroidaceae; genus Prevotella. The sequence continues at coordinate 47,033 of JAFVGS010000015.1, read as the reverse complement.
ATAGAGTTGGCTGATCTCTGAATCCGCAAATCGTAAATCCAAAAATCGTAAACAATATGGCATTGAATCTGAACAAGAACCTCAAGCTGTACTACTCCATCGGAGAAGTCGCACAGATGTTTGGTCTGAACGAGAGTACACTTCGCTATTGGGAACAGGAGTTTCCCTTCTTGAAGCCGAAAGTCAGCGGCCCCTCAAAGATCCGCCAGTATACGGAGAAGGATATTGAGCAGATTCGCCTGATCCATAACCTGGTGAAGGTGCGCGGCTTCAAGATTGCCGCAGCGAAGAAGATGATCAATGCCAACCGTAAGGGTGTGGACAGAAAGGCCGATGTGCTCGAGTCACTCATCGACCTTCGTACGGAGCTGCAGGCATTGAAGAAGCAGCTCGACTACTTGCAGTAGTCTTTCCACTCACTATGGAAGTTGAATACAGAGGCAGGCGTAATCAGGTCTGCCTCTTTTTTTGTCAGCTGACGGCTCCAGCTGACACGATGTTGTGGTTGGGCACCTTCGCCTCGATTGTTGTATTCCAGGTAACGGGCTGTCTGTTCTCTTTGCTTCTCCCAATGGTGCCAGCCCTCTGGACGGATATGGCGACCCAGCTCGCAGTTCATGAAGAGCGTATAGCCGTAGTCTCGCCAGGGACGTCCCAGATAGACTTTGCCTACGCCTTCCGCAGCAGTCAGGCGACAGTTGTTGAAGACGTAGCCGAAAGGCTGGTCCTCTGGCGTAGAGGCTGCCGTCACATAACTGTCGATGAGACTTTCTATCGTGCAATCCTCAAACCACGCAGTACTTGGGCCGAAGATGAAGTCCGTCGTGCCGCAGATATAGCAGCCCTTGAAATATAATCGTGTGCCGGCCACGCCTGTATAGATGGTATCCTGGTGGCCGATGATGCGGCAGTTGATGACTTTGATGCGATCCCCTTCTGTATGCAGCGATACGGCCTGCCCCAGTCGTGCGGAGTTGTTCTCGATGGTCAGGTTTTTCAGGGTGATGTCGTTGCCTTCAATCTTCAAGGTATAGGTGCGGAAAGTGCCCATCGTCTGCAATCGTGGCTCTGCGGTGCCTAAAAGCACCTTGATGTTCGCATGATCGTCGTAGGTGATGATAGTCTGCTCGGCATCCTCGCCACAGAGCTCGATGTTCTGCAACCATGAAGGGATGATGAGTTTCTCCTTATACGTACCTTTCTTGATATAGATGACCTTATGGTAGTCCATGAATGCGCGACACACCTCGATGGCTTCGTCAACGGTGCGGAACTCGCCCGTACCGTCTCTGGCAACGACAATGGTGTCAGGATTGTCATACTTCCCAGCGGCAAAGGCCGTAGAGGATAGGGTAAGTAGGGTGATTAGGGTAAGTAGGGCTTTTAGGGGATTCATATCGTTACAGGATTTCAGATATTTCCTTCAGGTCGGCGACGGATTTGAGATTTTCGACGATGGTCTTGACATCCTCCCTGTCGTGGACGCGCAGTTCGATGCTGCCATCGAAGATGCCGTCCTCACAGGTGATGACTACCTTATGGATGTTCACGTTCATCTGCGCAGAGATGATTTGGGTAATCTCATTCAGCATGCCCACACGGTCGATGCCTCCCAGACGCAGGGTGGCGTCGAAGAAGAGGATCTTGTGCATGTCCCATTTGATGTCGATGATACGGTTGCCGAAGCTGGTCTTGAGCTTGGCGGCCACAGGGCAGTTGCGCTTGTGGATCTCTATCTGGTTCTTGTTGTTGATATAGCCCAAGGCATCATCGCCAGGGATGGGGTGACAGCAACTGGCAAACTTATACTGGTTGATGTTCTCCTCGCTGATATAGATGGGTTTCTTACGATTGAACTTCTCCGGCACGATGAAGAGATCCTGCTTGGGCGCACTCTCCTCTTTCTTCTTTCCAATAAAGGGCACGTACTTGCGCCAGCCGCTGTTCTCCGCACTCTTGTTCTTGCCGCTGAGCTCGTCGAGATCCTTGTCACCCAAGATGACGATCTTCTCGCCGAGGGCCTGATAGAACTCATTGCGCTTGCTGTAGGCGTGGAACTCTGCCAGACGGTCTGCCAGCGCGAGACTGGGCTCATGGTGATTCTTCTCGAGGAAGGCATTCAGGATCTCCTCGCCTCTGCGCTGCACCTCTCTGTTGTCGCGACGCAGGATGGCCTGGATCTTCGCCTTCGCCTTGGCGGTGGAGACAAAGTTGATCCATGCGGGACTAACGTGCTGCGACTTCGAGGTGAGTATCTCCACCTGGTCGCCGCTTTGCAATTTATGGCTCAAGGGCACCAGCTTATGGTTCACCTTCGCGCCGATACAATGGCTGCCGAGGAAGGTGTGGATGGAGAAGGCGAAGTCGAGGGCCGTACAGTCGGCAGGCAGCGTGCGGATTTCTCCCTTCGGGGTAAACACGAAGATCTCGCTGGCAAAGAGGTTCAGCTTGATGGTGTCGAGGAAGTCCATAGCGTCGGGCTGGGGGTCGTCGAGGATTTCCTTGATGGTGCGCAGCCAATCGTTCAGCTCGTTCTCGTCCTCCGTGTACTCCTCTTCCACGCCGTCCTTGTATTTCCAGTGGGCGGCAAAACCCTGTTCCGCCACCTCGTCCATACGGTCTGAGCGTATCTGTACCTCTATCCATCGGCCCTGTTTCGACATCAGCGTCACGTGCAAAGCCTGATAACCATTGGCCTTGGGCTGTGAGAGCCAGTCGCGCAGACGGTCGGGGTGTGACTTGTAGATCTTAGAGATAGCTACGTAGATCTTGAAACACTCATTGATTTCCTCTTCCCTGACCTTAGGTGTGAAGATGATACGCACGGCGAGGATATCATAGATCTCCTCGAAGGTGACATGCTTGTTCTGCATCTTGTTCCAGATAGAATAAGGCGTCTTCACGCGTTCCTTAATATCATACTGGATGCCCATCTTCTCCAAAGATGCCTTGATGGGGGCCGTAAACTGGTCGAAGAGTTCGTGACGGGAAGCATGTGTAGATTCTAATTTTGCCTCGATTTTGGCATATTCGTCCGGATGCTCGAACTTGAAACTGAGATTCTCCAACTCCGACTTGATCTTGTTCAGTCCCAGACGATTGGCCAATGGAGCATAGATATAGAGCGTCTCACCTGCAATCTTATATTGTTTGTTGGCGGGCTGGGAGTCCAGCGTGCGCATATTGTGTAGACGGTCGCAGATCTTAATGAGGATCACGCGGATATCGTCACTCATCGTCAGCAGCAGCTTCTTGAAGTTCTCTGCCTGAGCTGAGGCCTGCTCGCCGAAGATGCCGCCGCTGATCTTCGTCAGTCCGTCGACGATCTGGGCAATCTTCGAACCGAAGATATTCTCGATGTCCTCAACGGTGTAGTCTGTGTCTTCCACAACGTCGTGCAACAGGGCTGAGCAAATACTCGTCGAACCGAGTCCGATCTCTGAGCAGGCTATCTGTGCAACGGCGATGGGATGCATGATATAGGGCTCGCCAGACAGGCGTCGCACGCCTTTATGGGCCTGACGGGCGAAGTTGAAGGCCTTAGTAATGAGGTCTACTTTCTTACGGTGGCGCGAATTGGTATAGTCGGTCAACAGTTTCTCGAACGCCTCGTTGATGATCTTGTCATCAGCCTCTTCTTGTAGTCTTAGATCTTCCTCTGCCATAAGCTTTCATCCTTTCACTTTTTCACCTTTTTACCTGACCCTGATCTTCTTGCCTGCCTGGATGTTGTTGCCCTTAATGCCGTTCAGCTTGCGGAGCTTGGCGACGGTGGTGCCGTTGCGCTTGGCGATTTGTGACAAAGTCTGTCCGCGCTGGATGGTCACAGAACCTCCACCCCTCGACGATCTCGATGCTCTGGCACCGCGACGGGAATTTCGGGCAGTACGACGGCTGTATCTTCCGCTCCTTCGGCTACTATACGAACCACGTTTGCGTGAGAAGGTAGGCACATCGTCGTTGACATCCACCACCAGCCGCTTGGTCAGCAACTCACTGGCACGGTAGTTATAGATAGAGTCTTCATGATCAATGAACTTGCCCGTGTCGGCCAGCGGCATACGGATGGCATAGGGCTTGGTGTTGCCTGGCACAATGTCGCGGCGGAATTCGGGATTCAGCGAGCGTAACAGGTCGGCATCCGTACCGATGACGCCTGCAATCTGCTCCAAATGCACATCGCGGTGCACGACGACGGTGTCGCTCTGTGCCGGCAGGTTCGTGGTCATCGGACAGATATAATGCTCGCAATAATAGGTCATGATGTAGTTGGCGGCGATGAAGGCGGGCACATAGCCTCTTGTCTCTGCCGGCAGATAGGGATAGATCTGCCAGTAGTCCTTGTCTGCTGCCGTAATGGTCTCGTCTTCCTGTGTACGACCTTTGGCTGCACGATAGCGTCGGATGGCCTTGTTGATGTTCTCAGGCCCGCAGTTGTAGGCGGCAATCACAAGGTTCCAGTCGCCAAATATTTTATAGAGGTCTCGCAGATAACGGGCAGCGGCATACGATGACTTCACGGGGTCGCGACGCTCGTCGACGAGTGAGTTCACCTCCAAGCCATACTGCTTGCCTGTGCCCAGCATGAACTGCCAGAGTCCTGTGGCACCAACTCTTGACACTGCCTTCGGATTCAGTGCCGACTCGATGATAGGCAGGTATTTCAGCTCCAACGGCAGCTGATACGTCTCCAAGGCTTCCTCGAAGATGGGAAGATAGAAGTTTGCCGCGCCCAGCAGATAGCTGACGGAATAGCGCAAACGTCCGCTGTAACGGTCGATAAACCGCTGTACGATATCATTATAGGCGAATTCCATCACCGAGGGTATACGGCTGAGCCTTTCGATATATACCTCTTTGGGATAGGTGGGACTCTCGCTCTTCATCTCACAGTCGCCAGGTGCCAGATAGGCCTTCGACATATAGAGATTTAGAAGGCTGTCGAGGTCGTATGTCATCGCCTCGGGGAACTCGATGACTTCCTCGTTGCCCTCCTTGTCGGTGACGGCAAACTCGTCTTCGCCCAGTTCCTCAGCGTTATCTTCGTCTTCATCTTCTCCTTCTTCATCATCTTCTTCGTCTTCGCCCTCTTCTTCATCTACCTCTTCTTCTGTCGGAATGTCGGTGTTCACAACTTGGGCATTCAGGCCGAGGTTTCCTACGAGGAAAACGGCAACGAGGATGATCATCAGTCTTTTCTTCATTCTTTATCTGGTTTTGTTTTTTTACCTTTTTACTTTTTTACCTTTAAAAGTTCAAACTGCATTGCAGTCCCACCGACGAGGCATCTATCGGATTGCTCGACGAGCGGTTGTTGATAATCGTGGGCTCCACCCTCAGGCTCAGATCATCGGAGATGTCAAACACAGACAACTCTGCGTCCACGTAAGCATCGATGACCGACAGCGCATAGACACCCAACATCACGAAAAAACTCAGGTCGCGCCAGCGTCTGTATTTATCCTTTCGCTTCCTGAAGATGTCCTGATACCGCTTTTTGTCGGCCTCTGTGGTGATCTTCATGCCCAGGTGCAGGAACTGGTTGTAACTCTGCGTGCTGGGGTCATTGTCCATCAGGTCAATATAGGCCTGGGAGTAGTCCTTGTACATCGTGTTGTTCCAGCTCATGGCATACATACAGCCGATGAATCCGCCATACACGAGCGGCAGTTTCCAGTATTTGCGGTTATAGATCTGTCCCCCTCCGGGGATGACGAGTGCGAGCCACAGGGCCCTTTTAGGGTCAGGCCGCCACGTAGACCAGTCTTGTTCCGTCTTCCTTTTCTTGCTGAAAGTCGTATCGACGACGACGGAGAGGCTGTCGGTCTTGGTGAGATTCAGGCTGTCGTTGTCATAACGGTCCTGAGCCTTGGCCTGTTGGCTCCCTGCTGTCAGCAGCAGGAGGCAGAACGTAATCAGTATATGTATTTTCTTACCTCTCACTTCTTACCGCTCGCCTCTTTCTCAGTTCTTGATCTTGTCGATGATGTTCATGACATGCTCCAGCTCGTCCTCGTTGGAAAACGGGATGCTGATCTTACCCTTGCCCTGAGGCGAACAGGTCATCTGCACCTTCACCTTGAAGAGGTCTGACAGACGGTCGCGCAGGATGCTGTATTCCAGCGACAGCTGTGAGTCCGACTTCTTGACGGTCTGTATGCTCTCGCCGTTCTTCAGCTTCTGCACCATCTCCTCCACCTTTCTCACGGAGTAGCCGTTGCGCTGTATCTCCTTGAACAGCTTGAGCTGTGTCGACGGACTGTCGATGGCCAGCAGCGCACGGGCATGGCCCATGTCGATGTCCTTGTTCTTCAACGCAATCTGTATCTGTGCGGGCAGTTTCAGCAGGCGCATGTAGTTCGTGATCGACGTGCGGCTCTTGCCGACGCGCGAGGAGATCCTCTCCTGTGTCATTCCCGTCGTCTCCGACAGATGCTGGTAGGCGAGTGCAATCTCGATGGGGTTCAGGTCTTCACGCTGGATGTTCTCCACGAGTGCCATCTCCATCACCTTCTCGTCTTCTGCCGTACGGATATAGGCGGGGATGGCGGTGAGCCCTGCGAGGGTGGCAGCCCTCCAACGGCGTTCACCGGCGATGATCTGATATTCGTTCTCTCCCATCTGCCTCAGGGTGACGGGGGTGATGAGCCCGATCTCACGGATGCTGGCAGCCAGTTCCTGCAGCGCAGCTTCGTCGAAGTCCGTTCGTGGTTGGTTGGGGTTGGGCGAGATCATCGTGAGGGCGATCTCACTGAGGTTGGACGAACCTTGGGCCTTCACGTCACTCGTGTCTATCAGGGCATCGAGTCCTCGACCCTTCCCTGTGCCGATGTTGTCCAGTCCGCGTCCGAGGACATTACGGTCGTATTTCTTCTTAACAGCCATAGGGTTTATTTATTCTTCTGTATGATTTCACGTGCTAAGGCAAGGTGGTTCTTGGCACCTGTAGAGTCTGCGTCGTAAAGAATGACTGGCAGACCGTGGCTGGGACTCTCCGACAGTTTGACGTTTCGCTGGATGACGGTCTTGAACACCAGCTCCTGGAAGTGGCGCTTCACCTCGTCGTAGATCTGGTTGGCCAGTCTCAGGCGGCTGTCGTACATCGTCAGCAGGAATCCCTCGATCTCCAACTGCGGGTTCAGCTTGTTCTTGATGATCTTGATCGTGTTCAGCAGTTTGCTGATACCCTCAAGGGCAAAGTACTCACACTGCACGGGGATGATCACCGAGTCGGCAGCCGTCAGCGCGTTGACGGTGATGAGGCCCAGCGACGGCGAACAGTCGATGAGGATATAGTCGTAATCGTTCTGCACGGGTGCAAGCACATTCTTCAGCACCTTCTCTCTGTTTTCCATGTTCAGCATCTCGATTTCGGCGCCCACCAGGTCGATGTGGCTGGGGATGATGTCCAGCCCGTCGATGTCGGTGGTATAGATGGCATCCCTGACGTCTGCCTTGTTGATGATACATTCATAAATGGAGCTTTCCACTTCCGTGATGTCGACGCCCAGTCCGCTGGAGGCGTTGGCCTGCGGGTCTGCGTCTACTACCAGAACGGTCTTTTCCAAGGTGGCGAGTGAGGCTGCCAGGTTAATGGTGGTTGTCGTCTTGCCCACGCCGCCCTTCTGGTTTGCTAATGCGATGATTTTTCCCATCTTAAATCCTTATTATCCTAACTTAAATTGATATAAATAGAGAAATTTGGGCACAAAGTTACTAATTTCCGATGAGAAATCCCTTTCATTTAAACCTTTTTTCGTAATTTTGCAGTCAAATCATTGATATTTTATGGAAATTAAACGACCTTTACTACTTATTTCCAATGATGACGGCTATCAGTCGAAGGGCATCCGTCAGCTGGTGGAGATGGTTTCCGACTACGGTGACATCATTGTCTGTGCCCCTGAGGACGCCCGCAGCGGCTTCTCCTGTGCCTTCTCTGCCACCACGCCATTGAGGCTGCATCTGCGGGAGAAACGCGATGGTATCGAAATCTGGTCGTGCAACGGCACGCCCGTCGACTGCGTGAAGATGGCCTTGTCAGAGATCTGTCCCCGAAGGCCCGACATGGTCATCGGCGGCATCAATCACGGCGACAACGCCTCCGTCAATGCCCATTACAGCGGCACGATGGGTGTCACCCTCGAGGGCTGTATGAAGTATATCCCCTCGGTGGCCTTCTCGCTCTGCGACCATCGCGACGATGCCGACTTCGAGCCCCTCCGTCCGCTCATCCGTGAGATTACGGCGAAGGTGCTGGCCGAAGGCCTGCCCAAGGGTGTCTGTCTGAACGTGAACTTCCCATTGTTAGGGGAAGGTAGGGATTTTAGGGGTGTTAAGGTGTGTAGGATGGGCTATGGCACTTGGGGTGGCGAGGTGACAAAATGCCATCATCCCCGCGGCTACGACTACTGGTGGATGGTGGGCCATTACCAGAACGACGAGCCCGATGCCGAGGACACCGACCGCTGGGCTCTCGACCACGATTATGTCGCCATCACCCCCACCCAGATCGACCTCACCGCCCATTCCGCCATCAGCCTCATCGACTCCTGGGATCTTGGTAATCATCTATAAACTATAAACCATCAACTATAAACAAGATGAAATACTACCTCATAGCCGGTGAAGCCTCTGGCGACCTCCACGCCTCGCACTTGATGCGTGCGTTGAAGAATATTGACAACGAGGCAGACTTCCGATTTTTCGGAGGCGACCTGATGACGGCCGTCGGCGGCACACGGGTACGCCATTATCGAGACTTGGCGTATATGGGTCTGATTCCCGTGCTGCTACACTTGCCGACCATCTTGAAAAACATGAAGTTCTGCAAGCAGGACATCCGTTCGTGGCAGCCCGACTGTGTCATCCTTATAGACTATCCGGGCTTTAACTTGAAGATTGCCGAATATGTAAAATCACGGACAAACATCCCCGTCTATTACTACATCTCCCCGAAGATCTGGGCCTGGAAGGAGCACCGCATCAAGAACATCCGCCGCGACGTCGACGAACTTTTCTCCATCCTGCCCTTCGAGGTGGACTTCTTCGAGAAAAAACATCATTATCCCATTCATTACGTGGGTAATCCCACGGCGGATGAAGTCCGTTCATTTTTGGCTTCTTCACCGCCTGCCGGTGGGAAAGATAAGCCCATTATCGCCTTGCTTGCCGGTTCCCGCCGCCAGGAAATCAAGGACAACCTCCCCACGATGATTGCAGCCGTGAAACCCTATATGACCGACTATCGTGTCGTCCTCGCCGGTGCCCCGGGCATCGACGCCGACTACTATAACGCCTTCATCAAGGGGAGTGGTGTGGAGGTGGTCTATAACGAGACCTATCCCCTACTCTCGAAGGCCCACGCCGCCCTTGTCACCAGCGGCACCGCCACCCTCGAAACGGCTCTCTTCCGCGTGCCGCAGGTGGTCTGCTACAAACTCCCCCTGCCGAAAATCGCCCCATATGTGAGGAAACGCCTCATCAAGGTGAAATACATCTCTCTCGTCAACCTCATTGCCGACCGTGAGATAGTCACCGAGGTGCTCGACGAGACCTATTCCGTCGACTTTATCCGTCAAGAACTTGCCAAGATTCTCTCGGGTCCCGACCGCGACCGCATGCTCGAAGGCTATGCCGAAGTCTCTCGCCGCCTCGGCTCCCAAAAGGCACCCGACAACGCCGCCAAATTAATCGTAGAATTATTGAAAAAATAAGTATGAAAAAGATTTTTGTTTTTGCCCTGATGGCTGTAGCAGCCCTCACGGTCAGTGCTCAGAACATCCAGTTGCACTACGACTTCGGTCGTAACATCTATCCCGATCAGGAGGCCGGACGCCAGAAAGTCACCGTCACCCTCGAGCAGTTCAAAGCCGACAACTGGGGTTCATGGTATTACTTCGTCGATCTCGACCTCACGAGCAAGTTCTTCCGCAGTGCCTACACCGAGATCTCCCGTGAATTCAAGCTCGGCAAGGAGACTCCTTTCTCTGCCCACATCGAGTACAATGGTGGTCTGGGTCGCGATGACATCCGCAGCTTCCAGCACGCCGCCCTCCTCGGTGCTGCCTACAACGGCCATAATGAAGACTTCTCGAAGACCTGGTCGGTGCAGCTGCTCTACAAGCGTTTCTTCAAGAGTTACGAATACACCTCCGCCTATGACAGTTTCCAGCTGACGGGTGTGTGGGGCTTGAACTTCGCCAACAAGAAGTGCACCTTCTCGGGCTTCATCGATTTCTGGCGTGGTGTGAACTGGCGCCCGGGCCACGAGAACCACGGTATGCTCGTCATCCTCACCGAGCCGCAGTTCTGGTACAATGTCACCGATCATTTCTCTTTCGGCTCCGAGGTGGAGATCAGCAATAACTTCATCTACAACACCTACGACGACCAGTCGTTCTTCATCAATCCGACCGTCGCCCTGAAGTGGAACTTCTAAATAAAGCCACAGATTACACAGATTATCACAGAAGATATGATTTCCACAGATTCCTCCGTGAATCACCCTTCTGTGATAATCTCTTTATCTGTGTGAATCTGTGAAATCTGTGGCTACTTTCTTACGACAACCCCTCAATCTCTCCGTTCACAATGGTGATGCGCTCCGCCTGCGGACTCTTCGGCAGTCCCGGCATGCGGAGCATGTCACCCGCGATGGCCACGATCATCTCCGAGCCGCAGTTCAGGATCACATCACGGATGCGGATGGTAAATCCCTCGGGCGAGCCGTAACGCGTCGAGTCGGCTGAGAATGAGAACTGCGTCTTGGCGATGCAGACGGGATAGTGGGCGATGGCACCGTCGTCGTCGGTAAACGATTTGCGCAGCGATTCCAGTTTCTTCGTCACCGTCTTGCCGTATTCCACGGCCGATGCGCCGTAGATACTCTTGCACACCTTCTCTATTTTGTCCTCCAGACGGTCGGTCTCCTTATAGGTAAAGCGGATGGGCAGGGGCTGCTGCTTGTCGATCGTCTCGACCACGGTCTGCGCCAGCTCAATGGCACCCTCGCCACCCTTGAGGAAGGCTTCGTTCACGGCAAAGCCTACCTCCAAATCCTCACAGTTCTTGCGCACAATGGCGATTTCCTCCTCCAAATCCGTATCGTGGCGGTTGAGCGTCACTACCACTGGCTGTCCGAAGCCCTGCATGTTGCGGATGTGGCGGTTCAGGTTCTTCAGGCCCTCAGTCAGTCCCTTGGCATTCGGTTCCTTGATGTGATCGAGATCCACGCCGCCGTGCATCTTCAGGCCCTGGGTGGTGGCTACGATGACCACCAGTCGCGGCAGCAGTCCGGCCTTGCGGCACTTGATGTCGAAGAACTTCTCTGCGCCGAGGTCTGCACCGAAGCCTGCCTCCGTCACCACATAGTCGCTGTAGCTCATGGCCATCTTCGTGGCCACCACGCTCGAACAGCCGTGGGCGATGTTGGCGAACGGTCCGCCGTGGATGAAGGCGGGTGTGTGCTCCGTCGTCTGCACGAGGTTCGGGTTGAGGGCATCCCTGAGCAGTACGGTGATGGCTCCTGCCACGCCGAGATCTTTCACCTTAAACAGCTTACCGTCGGAGGTGACGCCCAGCACGATGTTCTCGATGCGACGCTGCAGATCTTCCTCGCTCGTTGCCAGACAGAGGATGGCCATCAGCTCTGAGGCTGGGGTGATGTCGAAACCCGTCTCATTCACCACGCCGTCGCCCCTCAGACCCGTCACCACGTTGCGCAGGCTTCGGTCGTTCACGTCGAGCACGCGCTTCCAGTAGATCTCTCGCAGCGAAAAACCCTCCTTGCGATGCTGGTAGATGTAGTTGTCGAGCAGGGCGCTGATGGTGTTGTGCGCGGAGGTCACCGCGTGGAAGTCGCCGGTGAAGTGCAGGTTGATCTTCTCCATCGGCAGCACCTGGGCATAACCGCCGCCGGCAGCACCGCCCTTGATGCCGAAGCACGGGCCGAGCGACGGCTCCCTGAGGGCCACCGCCGCCTTCTTGCCGATCTTGTTCAGACCCAGTGTCAGGCCAATGCTCACGGTGGTCTTGCCGATGCCCGCCTTCGTCGGACTGATGGCCGTCACCAGTATCAGACGGCTCTTCTTCACTTTCTTCTCGTCGATCAGGCTCACCGGCACCTTGGCCATATAGCGTCCGTACGGCTCTATCTCTTCAGGGGCGATCCCCAGCTGTGTGGCGATCTCGCCAATAGGCAGCAATTCGCATTCCCGCGCAATCTGTATGTCAGTCTTCATCGTTTATAATTTTTAATTGCGCCGCAAAAGTAAGGATAATTCCCGAATTATCCGTCGTTTTAGCCTTTGTTTTAAGTGATTTTAAAATATAATTAGGTAAATGGGGCTCGCAAATGTTCTTGCAAGCCCCATCCTTCTCATCCATCATCCATGGACTAGTTCACGTCGTTGCCGCCGCCGTTGCTGCCACCGCCACCGTTGTCGCCACCGCCGTTGTCTCCACCGTTGGTCCCGCCGCCAGTGTTACTGCCGTTGTCACCGCCAGTAGTTCCACCGCTGGTGCCGCCGTTCGAACCGCCGCTACTGCTACCGCCGTTGTTGCCGGGCACGGGAGCCTGGTAGTCAATCGGATAGAGCACACGCTGGTATTTCGGCTTCTGCTTCGTACCGATGTTCGTGGTCTCGAGATAGCCCAGTACCTCGAAGGTGCACAGATCCTTGAACTTCTTCGAGGTCAGCTCCTCGCCCTTGGCGTTCTCGGGGATGAAGTTGATACGCACGCCCTCGATCTGGTCTACGGAAACGCTGTTGAGCTCAACGACACCTTTCGAATTGATGTTCGGGGTGAACGTTCCGAGGCCGTCCCACTTCACGGGCTGTCCGCTCTTCAGGAGCTCCACCATGACGGTGGTCAGCTTCTGGAGCACACCCTCAACGATGTCGCGTGAGTACACGCTCTGGTCGAAAGCCACTCGTTCAATCAGACCGCGCAGGGTCAGGGTCTCAGGCCAGTAGGGAACGAGGAACCACTTGCCGTAGGCGGTAGAGTCGTCGTTCTTGTTCTGACGGGCCGCAACTGGAAATGCAATAGTGTTTACTGCCATAACTTTACATTGTTTGTTTAAATTACACATTCCGCTAAGTATCATCCCTTGTTTCTCCGCGCGAAAAGCCTTTGCCGGCTTAGTGAAAAGCCTTTGTTCTCTTCGGGAGGCGCCTGTTCCCTCAGAGGGAGAAGGGCTTGCCGCTGCAAAGACAAACAGGATTTCCTTAGACACTACAAAGGTACTACATTTTTCAAATATATAAGAATATTTCATCAACATTCTTCCCCTGTTTAGATGTATTTATTATATGATGACGATTATTCAGTATTGAGCATTAATCTCACAATTTTCCCATTTTCCTATTTTCCCATCGTACTATTTTGCATTTCGCGGCGAGAAAGGAAATAGTCGTATAAGATTTTATATATATTATAATATATATAAAATTATAATTATATAAATATAACTGATAATTTTATATTACTTCCCTCTCACAATCCTATTCGTCCCATCCAATTATTTGTTGCACCCAAGACAATCAAACAACCCAAATAGGAAAATGGGAAAATAGGAAAATGGGAAATTGGGAAGTCCACCAAAGTCTTTGTCAAAATATTTAAATGAAACCCGCCTCTCCCAGCATTTCACTCTGGGCTGAGATGGATAATATTCACTTTGGAGGTAAAAAAACAATGGTTTGTGATAAAAAGTGTGAAAATATTGCAATAATCCCGAGTTTATTAATTTAGTTTTATAGGAAATGCCTAACTTTGTAAGCCAAACTTAATAAAATCGTAAGATTCTTATAAAATATAATTTATATGAGTATCAGTAAAGATGTCATCAAACAGTGCTTGATTAGTAAGCAGCGCGAAGTGGATGAGGCGGTGATTGTGAATCGTCCCATAGACTTTGAAGAGAACGGCAACTATGTGATAGTTGGCGTGAGACATGCGGGTAAGTCGTATCTGCTGTATCAGCGTGTTCGTCAACTTCAGGCAGCAGGAAAAGGATGGGACGAGATTCTATTTGTGGACTTTGAGGATGAGCGTCTGGCGGAATTCCAGACGGAAGACTTCAACAGTCTGCTGGAGGCCCATCTGGAACTGTATGGTAAGAAGCCTGTAGTGTTTCTGGACGAGGTGCAGAACATTCCGCACTGGGACAAGTTTGTGCGGAGACTGACTGATGCTAAATACAGGGTATATGTGACTGGCAGCAATGCGAAGATGCTGAGCAAGGAGGTAGCAACGACACTGGGTGGACGCTTCTTCATTTATGATGTGTACCCATATTCATTCAAAGAGTATCTGGCAGCGCAGCAGGTGAATCTGAAAGAACATTGGGAGTATGACACCATCCAGAGAAGCGAGGTGAAACGACATCTGAATGAGTACTTCTATTATGGCGGTCTGCCAGAGATCCTGTCGTTTAAGAACAAGCGGGCGATGTTGTCGAGCCTGTATCAGAAGATTTATCTGGGCGACATCTGCGCCCGAAACAACATTAAGAACGACAGGGTGTTGAACATCCTGATCAAGAAAATGGCGGAGAGCGTAAAGCAACCGTTGTCCTATAACAGGCTGAAGAACGTGATAGTGGCAACAGGGTCGTCTATCAGTGTGCCTACTACGATAGACTATGCGGAATACGCCTCTGACAGTTGGCTGATACTGCCCATAGCGAACGAGGTGGGGAAGCTGACGGAGAAAGAGACACAGAAGAAATACTACTTCGTTGACAACGGACTGCTGAACCTGTTCTTAATGAACTCAGAGACATCGCTATTGGAGAACATGGTGGCGGTTGAACTGTGCAGGCGGTATGGCAAGAAGAATGTGTATTATCTGAACGCAGAGAAGGAGATAGACTTCATTGTGCCTGACGAGAAGCTAGCCATACAGGTATCCTACAGCATCAAGGATGAGACCACATACAACAGGGAGGTGCCACCACTGGTTAAGTATGCCAAGGCGCACGAGGACTGGAAGTGCCTGCTGATTACTTATGATGAAGAAGGCACGGAGGAAGGAATACCCGTGGTGCCGGTTTGGAAGTGGCTGATGGAGGTGTGACATCCTCGCCCACATCCACAAGTTGAGCAAAGGAAATGATGGCGGCTTGTTTCTAACCGGCTGACTTATGTAACAGAAAATCTGGAGCAGCGAGAGCAGAGTCCGCTCGGCTTTGCCGCTTGCTACCGAAGGGACGCAAGAAGCTCGCTTGCACTATGCCGAGTCGTGACGGATTTCGACAACGTCAAATTCAGCAATAACAGTATTGACCTTCAGGTGCTGCGTGAGTTCTTTGCAAGCAAAGCGGCATAGCCGAGCGTTGCGAGCGTGAGGGTGAGGCGGTGTCTTACCGCAAGGGTGATCAGATGGAGCACGAGGGCGACCCGTCGCGTTGGTTTGGCTACGTGGCGGAGGGTTGCTTCAAGTATGTGACGCACGGCATCAGCGACGACAGGGAACATATCACGCGGTTTTCGTTCGCGGGCGAGTTTGTGGACGACTATCCCAACTGCCTCGACGGGCGTCCGGATCAATTACTACCATTAATGCAAATATTCGCTCGATTTCGTTATGTAATTCCTGTGGTTTGTTGAATATATTTGTGTTTACACCTTAATTGTAGTATCTTTGCAACAGAAAATTTGAACTACAATTATTATAATTATGCAGACGATCAAAAGAATAAACAAGAGCCTCTTTAAAAACCTCGTTAGTTTTCATACCGCCTACTACACCAGTATGCATATCACGATTTGAATGTACACAGCGCTCCTGGCCCCATGTGTATACGATCCCTGCTCCACTTTTGAATAGTCCTTTGCAACTGAACGGTTACGTGGTACGTAGTTCACTCGTGTAGGTTGTACGGGACTATTTACATCTGTAAGCGTCTTTCTCATAAATAATGAGCCGTAAAATGTGCTCCGTCCGAAAATGATCTATTTTGATCTTTTTTGTTAACTTTTGATCTATTGCCGATTGTTTCATACTTTTATGCTAATTTTGCAAGATGTATGAAGAAGTACAGCATAGAAGTGATGGAGGTGCTAAGTCGCATCGTGGATGTGGAAGCCGTTGATAAAGACGACGCCATTAAAAGAGTGAGGCAAATGTACCGAAATTACCAAATTGTGCTGGACGATTCTGACTACAAAGAAACAGAAATCAGCGTGAAAGATGAAAAATCTGAGTGAGTGCTTGTAGTTTTCATAAGAAATGACTAACTTTGCACCGCTTTTGATACTCATCATGAGCGCATTTGACATTGTGGGAATTAGATAGTAGTATCTAAGTTCGAAGAGACTTTTAACGAAAACAGTCCACCAAACCGTTTTAATACAGAGAGTCTCGAGGAATGAGGATACGCCTATTCTGTATAGGCGTACCCCTTCCTTTCCTTCTCTCTGTATGGGCTTCTGTGGTGGACGGCCTTCGTTAAGAGTTGGAAAACGAAGGTGGTACGCTTTCTTTTTGCCCGCAGCAAAAAGAACAAAAGATGAGTACAGAAGCAAAGCCCTTCTTGAAATGGGCTGGCGGCAAAGGGCAACTATTATCTCAGCTCGACCAGCATCTGCCTGCAGAACTCAATCAGCAGCAGTTTTCCTATATTGAGCCATTCGTGGGTGGCGGTGCGATGTTATTTCACATGCTCCGCAGATTCCCCAATATCACGAATGCAGTCATCAACGACATCAATCCTTACTTGGTGACGGCCTATCGTATCATCAAGAATCAATCGGATGAGCTTATTTCAAGGCTGTCAGAACTGGAGCGTAATTACTTCGATCAGCCTGATGAAGACGCAAAGAAAGATTTCTTTCTCTCCATTAGAAACATCTTTAATGAGAATCAACTCGACGACATAGATCGTACGAAGTATCTGATGTTCCTGAACCGAACCTGTTTCAACGGCCTTTATCGAGTCAATGCCAAGGGTAAGTTTAATGTTCCCTTCGGACGTAATCTGCATCCTACGATCTGCAACGCTGATACAATCAAGGCCGATAGTGAGTTGTTAAATCGGGTCAATGTCACGATATTAAATGGCGACTTCGAAGACACAGCAAATTATATGGGTGACGGTGTGAACTTCTTCTATTTCGATCCGCCATATCGTCCTCTGAATGCGACCTCGAGTTTTAACTCATATGCCAAAGAGGAATTCAACGACGATGAGCAGATAAGGCTGCGTGATTTCTGCGCCCGGCTCAACAATAATGCCAACGTGATGTGGATGCTCAGCAATGCCGATTGTTCAGCAAAGAATCCTGAAGACACATTCTTCGAGGATATCTATGCAGACTTCCATATCCATCGTGTCTATGCATCTCGTGCTATCAATGCGAATCCTGAGAAACGAGGAAAACTAACAGAATTATTAATCAAAAACTATGAATAAGAATTTCGAACTATTTATGTCTCAACTACAGGAGACAAATCAGACGCTGGATTTCTTCTGCGACTTTGACAAGATTTCAGCCAATGTGGCTGAGGTGGAAATGAGCCTCAACACGCTCAACTATCTAATTGGTAAAGACGACATGTCAAAAGGTGTCTCAGAAATATGGAAACGCGACCGCCATGTGTTTGAGGTGCTTGGCATTTTGATTGCAGTTAGAGACGAGGGAAAGAAGCCTGTCGTGGATTGTAATGGCAATGTAGTCTTACTGAAGAGTTATTTTGAGTCGAGTGATAAGGTCGTAGAGTTTCTGGAAGGCACAGGATTGGCCGAGATCTTTTCATCCCGTCGGATAAAGAATCTTGTTGATTATGTTTTTGGCATTGAAACAGGCCTTGACACCAACGCCCGTAAGAATCGCAGCGGCCACATCATGGAGGATACGGTTGCCAGAGTCTTCCGATCAAAAGGGATCAAGTTCCGTCAAGAGGTTTATTCCTCTGAATTCCCACAGCTCTCGGTACTTGGAGCTGACGAGAAACGATTTGACTTCTTTATTAAAACCTCAAAGAAGAAATATCTGATTGAAGTGAATTTCTATAGTGGTGGCGGTTCCAAACTCAATGAAGTGGCCCGATCCTATACAGACCTTGCTCCAAAGGTCAATTCTGTTGAAGGATTCGAATTCGTTTGGATTACGGATGGTATAGGATGGAAATCTGCACGCAATAAACTCGAAGAGGCATATAATACAATTCCCAGTGTTTACAATCTGACTAATCTAAGTTCGTTTGTGGACAGTATCAAATGATAAAACCATTCTATAAATCCCCCTCCCACGACTTCAATCTGCTCTGTGGTGATACTTTTGAACTGCTGCCCCAGTTTAAATTCAAATTCGACATGGTGTTTGCCGACCCTCCTTATTTCCTGTCGAGTGGTGGCATCAGTGTACAGAGCGGGAAGGTGGTTTGTGTAGATAAAGGTGACTGGGATAAAGGCATGACACCTGAGGAGATTAACGAATTCAATATAAAGTGGATTTCTCTTTGTCGGGACAAACTCAAAGACAATGGTACGATATGGATATCAGGAACATACCATAATATTTTTAGTGTAGCCAATGCCTTGACACAGTTAGGTTTTAAGATACTTAACGTCATCACGTGGGCCAAGACAAATCCACCGCCCAATATCTCATGTCGCTATTTCACATATTCCACAGAGTTTATTATCTGGGCAAGGAAGAAGGAAAAGGTACCACATTATTATAATTATGAGTTGATGAAGCACATCAACGATGACAAGCAGATGACGGATGTTTGGAGACTGCCTGCTATTGCTCCGTGGGAAAAATCATGTGGCAAGCATCCTACCCAAAAACCGTTATGCGTTCTTTCCCGTATCATCATGGCATCCACGAAACCTGGTGCCTGGGTTCTTGATCCGTTTGCCGGAAGCAGCACGACCGGTATTGCCGCAAATCTATTGGATCGGCGTTTCCTCGGTATAGAGCGAGAAGAAGAATTTGCTTCTATCAGTAAAGCCCGTCGTGAAGAAATAGAAAGACTGGATACTTTCGCAACTTACAGAAAAAAGATTTCTGATATTGTTAAGGCTATGGACACTCAGACCGATTTGTTTGGATGCCAGGAACCGATGCCTTTCGAAGAATTACCATTCTAAAAAGCGACTATTATGGATTGCAAGAAACGACACGATGAGATTCAAGCCATTATGGCCAAATTACCGCCAAGTCAGGGCGGGCCAGGTAGGCATAAATGTGCGGCATGTGCCTATGAAGAAGGATATAAAGATGGTCTGAATGGACACAAAAGAGATGTGGCATTGGTGTTGTTGTCATTACCAGAAAGTCAGGCACGTAATCAACGGCATAAGAGTTGTGAGGTGGCGTATGAGTGGGGATATCAGGCTGGCGATCTACAAAGGAAAAATGGGGAATCTGCCAGCACTACAGAAGGGTATGAATATGACTTGTTTCAATATCTTATTGTTGAAAAGAAAGAATCTCCTCAGCAAAGTGTCCAACTTATCAAAAGAATTAAAGACCACAAAGAGAGTACATTAGAAGAGGAATACAAAAAGTCAGACTTTCACAAGAGAATACAGAATAGTATACTCTCAGAAATCAGAAGAGTAAAGAATAACAAGATACTATCAAAGACCGAGAAAGATTCGATAGTAAAATCCCGTTTGGGCCAGGGTATTTTCAGGTCATCTTTAATTAGTTATTGGGGAGGATGTGCAATAAGCGATAGTAAACAAAAGGCTGTTCTTATTGCTTCTCATATAAAACCTTGGAAAGTATCAAACAACACGGAACGGCTAGATGTGTATAATGGTCTTCTTTTGCAAGCTAATTATGACAGACTATTTGACAATGGGTATATTTCTTTTGATATGTCTGGAAAGATCCTCTATTCTAGTCTTCTTCCTGTAAGCGAAAGGAAGATTCTGCATCTTACAGATGATGTCTGTCTAAGAAAAATAGAAGAAGCTCATCAGAAGTATTTCAAATACCACAGAGAATACTGCTTCATGCCATAACTTTTGATCTGGCAACCACCTTTTTCTGACATTCTAAGTTAAAAAAGATCAAAAGACGATCATCAATGATCCGCCGATCAGGTGGTGATCCACTTTTTTCTTATCTTTGCCAACTGATATGAAAAAGGAAGGAAAGATGACTCAAAAAGAGGCTGTCAAAAAGGCTCTTGAAGAATTAGGAGGAAGAGCCAGATTGGGGGACATATACCCTCGAGTAATTCCATTTGTCAAATATAAACCCGGAAGTGACATAAGTGCCACACTCCGACGGTTACTCCAAACCTCTCCAGAGATGTTCCGTCGTGTTGAAGGAAAGAAAGGCTGGTGGGAACTCGTGTCTTACCAAGAAGAACTTGCAACTCTCAAAAAGGAGAATGAAGAATTAAAGGAAAGGAACAATGTACTGATGACGATCCCCAAAGAAGCTGAATTCATAGAAAAGTTTCTGGCTGAGGTTATGAACGAATATAAACGCAAACGTCCTGATGCAGACCCTATCAGAAATATCTTAAGACACATGGGCCATGAAGAAGCTGCTGCCGTGCTTGATGCATGGATTGACGAAAAAGAAGATGAGCTGGCAAAAGCATTGCTGAAGCTGGCAGAAAAGCCTACCTATAAATATGAGCGTGGGGCCATACATCTGGATAAGAAGCAAGAAATACAGTTGGATGAGGAAGAAGATAATAAAAAGAAAAGATAGATCATAAAGGCCATGAGTGAGAAGTACAAATATGAGAATGGTGCCATACATCTCGACCACCATAAAGAATTGCACCTTAGCAAAGTCAACTGTGCCGACGTCAAAGATTTGATGCGAGAATTCTTTGAGCGGGATGCCGAGGAGGTGGATGTGTTTGAGGAGATATCAGATGGACTTGCTGAGATTCAGGAGGACATGAAGGAACTGAAAACAGCAAAGAAGGATGCACCTTCAGCTAAAGGAATCGCTGTAACTCCAGAAGAACAAATCCGACTATTCCTATTGATGAATGAACGCATCTTGGTAAAGAAAAAGGGCAAGTTGGTGGAGGAATCGTTATTTAATCGCCAAAACCATTGGCAAGCAATATATAGAATTTTGGTGGATAAGAAATACTGCAAGGATTCTGACTTTGACGGTTTCGATCTATTTATTAATAAGGTAATGCCAAGTAAGGTAAATGCCCCATACAAGAAGTCATCTGTGAAGCAAATTAGTCAGACGGATTTTAACAAGCCTTTTGCAAAATGGAAGTTCGACGCAGAGACTTCTGGAACGCTTCGGCCCTTCGAAAGGATGAAAGCTATTGCGCAGCGTTTCCTTGAAATATTAATGGAAAAGGGGCTTTAGTTTTACTCATTTTTTTACTCACGGCTTAACCCTTAACCCGTGTTTTTACCCGACAAGCATTATCTTGCCGGGTATTTTTTTATACCCTAATTTTGCACTTGCAGACCTGAGGACGCTCAGACAAAGTTTGCAAGCGCTCTGCTACATTTATTGATACAAACTGATAGGACTGGCAAACTCTCTCACTTGAGAGCGGCAACGCTCTCATGGATACACACGTACATTATTTTTATTCATTAAAGGTCGCCTGAAAGGGGGCGACGTAAAATAAACATTGTGCCTATGACACAAAACGAAATCAGGGACTTCAAAAAGTTCCTAGACGAACAGAACGCCTATCTGGTGTTCGAAAAGACCTACAATGAGAACCGCATGTCGTTCAACCCCAAGAAACTGGAGGACTATCTGGAACTGACAAGGGCCGACATTGTGATACCCCAGGCTTTCATCTATCCGAAAGGGATCTATGGCAAGGATTTCTGGCTGGCCCTCAATAAAGAATGGACCAAACAGCTTAAACAGAAGCGGGCCGAGCACAGCGAAGCGGTGCAATTGGACGGCTTCGACCTGGAAGTGATCGACATCCAGTCGAAGAGTTCCTGCTTAGGTCTGCCGAAGAACACTTGTTCGCTGAGTCTGCGGGGCGGCAAACGGTTGACACTGAACATGGAACACTCGAAGATGGTGGCCAAGAAACTTTCCACCCACATGCTGCTGACACGAAGTAGACAGACTACCGATGTGGTGCTGATGTTCAACAGACAGCGGGGCATCGAGGTGAAGTTCAAGCCAGGTTCCAACGGACTGCTGTTCAACAATTCAGAACTGTGCAACCAGCTGATGGAACTGCTGGAACTCGACCCAAGCAAGGACTACTTCCAATTGGGCATCGAATTGCTGGCCGAAACGAAGGACTACCTGTTGTTTATGCTGAAGAAGACAAAATAACTTTTTTAGACAGAATAACATAAGAACAGAAGATCTTAATACAACGAATTAAAACGAATTTCACGAATTAAATGGAGAACCCTATGAAAGAATTGGATTTTCAGAAGAACAAGGTGGAGGTGATGACGCTCGACGAACTGAGCCAGACCTACCGCGAGAATTATCCGAACGGGCTGCCAGTGGGCGGGATGTACCACTTCGACCTGATACAGCAGATACTCGAGTCGTTCGAGCGTAACAACCTGAAGTATGAGGTGAAGGAGGTGTTTGCTGCCAACAACAACGACAGGTACCGTCCGGGCGTGACCATCGCCAACGACGTGGCTCTGGAGAAGGGCGACAAGTCACTGGAGGCACACATTCTGAGACGCGTGTATGCGAACATCGAACTGACGGGCAGCGAAGATCCCGAGTGGCATTTCAACTGCGCCGTGGCCTACCACCAGAAGGGCATACAGGTGGCGTTCGGGCCGATGGTGTACGTTTGTCATAATCAGACCATCATGTCGGCCGAGGACATCTTCTCCACACAGAAGATCTCCCAGTGCAAGGGCGAGGAGCGACTGATGCGTGACGTGACAACGATGCTCTCGGGCGTCAACAACTATGTGGAACGCTTCGGCGAGCGTATGCAGGTGATGGCCAAGACGGTGAAAGACTGGAAGCAGAGGCCATTCCTGCCTGAGGACTTCCGCCACGTGCTGGCCGACCTGATGCTGAGCCGTGTGGCCCACGACTCGAAGGATCCCCATATCCACCAGCCGGAAGACTACCCGCTGACGAGCAGCCAGATCAATGCCGCCTGTGAGCGCTATCTGCAGTTGGAGTATGAGAAGAGCCGGATGGCGACCTATGATCCTACGTACTGGGAGGTGTTCAACACCTTCAATACCGACCTGAAGCCCGGCAGGGCTGAAATACCCTCTATCGTAGGCCAGAGCATTGGTCTGTTTAAGAGTTTCAACAAGTGTTACATAAATAGTGTATTTTTCGATGAATGACGAGATGAACAAGACCAATCTGACACTGGTTCCAGAGGAGGGCGACAACTACGGTCCACGCCCCAGGAGAAAGCCCGAAGTGACGCTGACAGGCAAGTTTGAGGGATGGCCCGATGAAGGCGTGTATCAGTTCACGCCACGTGTGGCAAGGCCCGACCTGAAACGCGAGGTGCTGGTGGACTCGAAAAACCTGAAGGTGGCTAAGACCGCCGGTGAAAAGGAGTCGACAATCATCCTCACGGCCAAGGTAGACGCCAACAGCGCAGATCCCTACGGTGCGCTGCTGAATGAGTGTTTCAGACAGTTGAAGGACAAGGCCAAGAAGATGCCGTCCAGGCCCCAGGGAATTGTCCTGTTCGACAACGAGGGATCGCTGAAGATATGGCAGAACATGACGCAGAAGAAACTGATGTGCCTCGTGGCGCTGGACGCGTCGAAGGACAAGGAACTCGTGTATCGGGAGTTCTCCGACCTGCAGACACAGATCTTCAAAACCATTAGTGCAACAAAATTCTAAAATTGACAGATTATGGCAAGATTCAGAAAAATCGGTTTGAAGGAGCGCGGCCTCTATGAGTTCTACAAGAAGAATCCAGGTGTGCCTCAGGCGTACTGGTTCCGTGTGAGGAACTTCAAGACCGCGCTCGACACGATGGCCGAGGTGATGATGAACATCCTCACCTTCGACACCATCGACTCGAAGATGCAGACCTTGGCAGGCAAGTGCTACTTAGAATGGGCCGCCCAGCGGCGCATCGACGGACTGGACGATGAGGACTATGCTCAGTTCCTGAAGGACTGTCAGGAGGGCATCGCCCGGAAATTCTGTGAAGCTTTGAAGATGGACTTGGGTAGCTGTTTCTCCCCCTGAGTAGGGGGAGATAGAGGGGGTCTGAGCAAGGGAATGATCCAGAGCCCGAAGAGGCGGATGATGAGGCGGTTCAGACCACCCCTAACCCCTCCTAACTTAGGAGGGGAAATGATTACTCTGAGGATAATGTAATAAAAAATAAAAGATGAGAAATGGCTATATGTATAGAACGACGTAGGGGATGCCCTACAGAGACAATCAGCAGTCTGGACGAGCTGTTGGCATTGTTCAGACTGCCGGAAGTGAAA
Source organism: Prevotella sp. (assembly GCA_017474845.1). Classification (GTDB taxonomy): domain Bacteria; phylum Bacteroidota; class Bacteroidia; order Bacteroidales; family Bacteroidaceae; genus Prevotella. The sequence continues at coordinate 22,642 of JAFVGS010000015.1, read as the reverse complement.
GACGCCATTGCTATTTGCAGGCAATGGAGTAATCAGGAATGGGAGGCCGCAAAGGCTGGTGACGCCTACCACGAAAAGGAGTACCACGGCAAGGCCGGAGAGGCCAAGAGCGACCTGCCAGGCGTGATCTTCCAGTGCTCTTCGTTCAGGGAGCACCGATGGGTGGACAAGAAGAATAAAGACCACGGTGTCGGTGCCTGGCGACATCAGGAGCATTGTGTGCTGAACGGCTTGTTCATGGTGGACATCGACCACGTGGAGGATCCCGACAAGCTGTGGAGTGAACTGGTGGCGAAAGGACTGATGGACTGGAAACCGCTGTTCGGGTTCAAGACACCCAGCGGCCATGGCCTGAAGATCGTGATGCCCACCGACCTGAGCCGCGGTAACCTCTATGGCAACCAGAGTGCCTTTGCCAAGGCCTTTGGCGTGGAAATCGATCAGAAGACGAAAGATGCCTCACGGCTGTCGTTCGTGTCGACGAGTGAAGATATTTATTTGTTTGATCCAGAATTGATGACTTATGAAAACAAAGAATTCATTGATAAGTATAACGGGAAGTATAATGACGGCAGTGCCGACCTTGATCTATTTCATGACGCTCCTCAGCATTCTGCTGATACAGATCGTGCTAAGGGTCGTGAGCAGGAGGATGGAGCGTGGATTGATTCGCAACTTGCTCTTCTGCGAAGAGGTGACCAACTGCCTGATGAGAACGATTTCGAGAATCGTACCTTTAGAGGAGTAAGGGTCAAGGACATCATCGACGCCTACTTCGACGGCAAGCAGCCCGCCATCGGCGACCGCCACGACACGCTGCTGAGCTTCGCCAGCGAACTGCGCCACATCGTGGAGAAGAACCGGCGGGCGGTGTATTATTATTGTCTCCGGCTGCCCTTCGTGCAGGATCTCTTCAAGGAGGGTGACCCCGTGGCGGAGACCATCGGCGATGCTCTGGTCTATAAATACACCACCTATATGCCCCGGCGGATGAAGGCGGCCATCGAAACGGTCAAGAAATCGCAGGCCACGGCCACCTCTACGGAGATCACGCCCGCGACCATCCGGGAAAGGCTCTACGGCTTCGGGATGGAACTGCAGGAGCTGTTTGAGTATTATCCCACGATGAAGGAGGCCTGCTATAATCTCGGCCCAGCCTCCTATCCGGCCATTCTGTTCTCCACGTCCTGCCTGTATGGTACACTGGCCACACGAACATGGTATCATCACTATTTCGAGCCCGAGGTGATACGCCGGCTGAACTATGAGATCTTCGTCATCGCCGACCCTGCCAGCGGCAAGAGCATCATCGGCAAGCTGTATAAAATCATCCTGGCGCCCATCATCGCCGTTGACAAGAAGTACAATGACGAGATCAACCGCCACAAGAAGAAGCAGCAGGCGGCAGAGTTCGCATCCGACAAGGCCAAGGGCAAGGAGCCGGTGACGCCTCCCGTCTCGAAGGTCAGGATCCACGGCAGCCGCACGGCCAACAACATCTTCATCGAGGACATGATGAACAACAATGAGGAGGTGGACGGCCAGCTGATGTTTCTGCACCTGTTCACCTTCGACAGCGAGCTGGAGAACGCCTCGCTGGCCAGCAAGGGCGGACAGTGGATTGACAAGTCGGTATTCGAGTTGAAGGCTTTCCACAACGAGGAGGACAATCAGCAGTATCGTAACAAGGATGCCGTGACGGGGCCGTTCGACGTGTTCTGGAACTTCATCTACACGGGCACGCCTTATTCACTCTACAGGAAGGTGACCAAGCGCAATTTCGGCAGCGGCCTGTCAACCCGTCTGGCCGTGCTGCCACTCTGTAACGAGAAGTTCAAGATGTGTAAATACGTCAAGAACTGGAGCGTGAACGTGCAGAACAACGACGTGCTGAAGACATGGGCCTTCAAGATGGACGAGGTGAAGGGTGAACTGCCCATCGAGCCGCTGGTGGAACATGCCTACAAGTGGACGGACCGACTGGCGAAAATTGCTGAGAAGACGAACGATGAGGCACTGTTCTTCACCATCATGCGCATCTCGTATTACGGCCTTCATTGTTCGGTGCCCTTCATCATCATGCGCCACTGGGAAGAGTGGACGAAGAACCACAACCTCCCCATCGATGACATCGACAAACGGCTCTGTGAGACTTTCATGGAGATCCAGCTGTTTACCCAGAAAGTGTACTTCGGCAAATTCACCTTGGATTACTATAACGGGAGGAATGAGCAGGTGATGGAGAATGCCGCTGACTCCACGCTTCAGAAGACCTTGGACATGCTGAATAAGGTGAATGACACCTTTACGGCAAAGGACTTCCAGAATGCGACGGGTTACAGTAATACACACTCGTATGTCTTGCTGGACTATATGGTGAAGAACAAGGTCATCAAGAAGGAAAAGACGAAAGGCCGGGTGCAATACAAAAAGGGGGAGTGACTTTCCCCTTTTCCTGTTTTCCCATTTTCCTATTTTCCTATACGAACCCTTTGTCCCGCCATTTTCCAGAGCGCCAGCGGCGCATGAGGATGATGCCGCGGACATTCTCGTCGAGGGCGAACCCTACCCACATGCCGACAAGGCCGTAGCCGAGCGGGATGCCGATGATGTAACTCACGCCGACGGCAATCGTCCAGTTGAAGATGATAGCCACGACGACGGGATAGATGGCATCGCCCGTGGTTCGCAGGGTGCTGACGGCGAAGATGTTGGATGTGCGTCCGATCTCGAGGAACCAGTCGATGATGAGCACCCACACGCCCATTGTGATGATGTCCTGATTGTCGGTGAAGGCGCTGAGCAGGCTCTTGCCTGATATCGCCAGGATGGCGGAGCCGGTGAGGGTGATGATCATCGACCAGCGGAAGAAGTAGTTGCCCAGGACGTAGGCTGCCTGATGGCGTCGCTGTCCGACGAGGTGCCCCACGAGGATGTCGCCGCCCTGCGTGATGCTGAGGCAGAAGAGGTAGACGAACATGATCATGTTGTGGCAGTAGGTACGGGCGGCAAGGGCCTCGTTGCTGATCTGGTTGATGAAGAACGTGATGACCACCTGCGACAGACAGTAGGATATGTTCTCGCTCATGGCAGGGACGCCGATGAGCAGCAGGTTGCGCAGTTCCTGCCAGGGGATGGGCCGGAAATAGTGGAGCGGGAACCGCGGGATGTGCACCTTGAAATGGATGGCGGCGAGGAGCAGCGAGGCGATGATGCGGCTCACGGCGGTGGCGATGGCGGCGCCCTCGACACCGAGCTGCGGACAGCCCCAGTGGCCGAAGATGAGGGCGTAGTTACCGAGGATGTTGAGGACGTTGACGATGCCCGTCACCACCATCGGATAGATGACCTTGTCGGCGCTGCGCAGCGAGGCGGAGAACGTGAGCGACAGGGCCTGGAAGAACGACAGGGCGCCAGTAAGCCGCAGATACACCAGTCCGTCGCCCATCAGTTCGGGGCGCAGGCCCATCAGTTGCAGCAGCTCCTCGGCATAGAGGAAGAGCAGGGCGCTGACCGTCATGCTCAGCATCAGGTTGACCACCAGTGCCATTCCCACCACCTGAACGAGACGTTTGTGCAGACCGGCGCCGATGTACTGGGAGCAGAGGATGGAGGCGCCCATCGAGAAGAACTGGTAGACGAGGAAGACAAGCGACATCAGCTGGTTGTCGAGGCCCACCGCCGCCACACTGTTGTCGCTGTAACGGCTGAGCATGACGGTGTCGACGGCACCCAGCATCATGACGAGGGCCATCTCGATGAACACCGGGACGGTGAGCATTCGGAGTTGTCGTTTAAGGGAGTTTCCTTGCAAAGTCTAATCTTTTAGGGCGCAAAGGTATAAAAAAAATGGATAATGGACGATGGATAATGGATAATTTTGTAAGGCGGCAGCAAAATTTTCACTTTTCACTTCTCACTTTTCACTTCTTTTTCGTATCTTTGCAGCCAGAACTAAACAAACCATTGCAGTATGACGAGAAAGAACTGTGCAATCATACTTCTTGCGGCTTCCCTGATGGCCGTGTCTTGCGGAGAGGGGAAAAAACAGTCGCAAGGATCAGCCCAATATCAGACGATGGTGGTGGGGAGCAAGGACATGACGCTCTCCCGGGAGTACAGCGCAAGGCTGACGGGACGGCAGATTGTGGAGGTGCGTCCGCAGGTATCGGGATGCATCACACGGATCCTCACCAACGAGGGCGAGACGGTGCGTAAGGGCCAGACGCTCTTCATCATCGACCAGGTGCCCTTCCGTGCCGCCCTGGAGGTGGCCGTCGCCGCCCGTAAGAGTGCGGAGGCCAGGCTCGCCACAGCGCGGATGAACTATCAGAACGAGCAGACGCTGCAACAGAACAATGTGGTGGGCGGCGTCAGCGTGGAGACGATGCACAACGCCCTGATGGAGGCCGAGGCCGCTCTGGCACAGGCAAAGGCACAGGAAGTGAACGCGAGGAATAACCTGAGCTATACGGAGGTGAAGAGTCCTGTGAGCGGCGTGGCGTCGATGATTCCCTGGCACGTAGGGTCGCTCGTGAGCAGCAACATCAGCGAGCCGCTGGTCACCGTGGCCGACGACAGCGAGGCCTACGCCTATTTCAGCATCACCGAGAATCATGTGCTCGACCTCGTGGCACAGTACGGCTCTATCGCCGAGTTCATCAGCAAGGCTCCGGCCGTGAAGCTGCGACTGAGCAACGGTCAGGAGTACGGCGAAACAGGGCGCATCAGTGCCGTCAGCGGTACCGTCGATGCCCAGACGGGTGCCGTCACGTTGCGTGCCACCTTCCCCAACAGTGGTCATCTGCTGCATAATGGCGGCAGTGCGACCATCGTTGTGCCGACACACCGCACGGACTGTATCGTCATCCCTCAGGAGGCGACGTATGAGTTGCAGAACCGTACGTTTGTGTATCGTGTCATCGATGGCAAAACGAAAGCCACCGCCGTGACGCTCTTCAGACAGAACAACGGGAAAGAATATATCGTGGAGGACGGCCTCGCTGTCGGTGATACCATCATCGCCGAGGGCGCCGGACTGCTCAGGGAAGGAATTGTTATCAAGAAATGAATGTTAGAACTTTTATAGACCGTCCAATATTATCCGGGGTGATTTCGGTGCTGATGGTGCTGGTGGGCATCATCGGACTGAGCCGTCTGGCCCTGGAGCAGTTCCCTGAGATTGCTCCGCCGGTGGTGCGCTTGATGGCCAGCTATACCGGTGCCAACGCCGAGACGGTGCAGAAGAGTGTCATCGTGCCGCTCGAGGAGGCCATCAACGGTGTGGAAGGCATGATGTATATGACGTCGACGGCCTCGAACAACGGTACTGCTTCTATCGGTATCTTTTTCCGTCAGGGCACAGACCCCGATATGGCGATGGTGAACGTGCAGAACCGTGCTGCCACCGTGCAGGGCCGACTGCCAAGCGATGTGGTGAAGAGCGGTATCACCGTGCGCAAACGACAGACGTCGAACATCAAGCAGCTTTCGGTTTACAGTCCTGACAGCACGTTCGACCGTTCGTTCCTCGCCAACTATACGAAGATCAACATCGAGCCGCGCCTGAGCCGTATTCCCGGTGTGGGTGAGGTGAACGTGATGGGTGCCGACTATTCGATGCGCATTTGGCTCGACCCGCAGAAGATGGCCCACTATGGGCTGACACCTGCCGACATCAACCAGGTGCTGAGCGAACAGAACGTGGAGGTGGCGACGGGTACGCTGGGTGCCGAGAGCCAGAACACGTTCCAGTATGTGTTGAAATACCGTGGACGCTATGAAGACGAACAGGGTTATGAGCAGATGGTGGTGCGCTCGCTGCCCAACGGCGATGTGTTGCGCATCGGTGATATTGCCCGTGTAGAACTCGGTTCGCAGAACTATAATATCATCGGTGAGACGAACGGACGTCCTGGTGTGAACATCAGCATCAACCAGGTGGCTGGGTCGAATGCCAACGAGATCATCAAGCAGATTGACCGTGAGGTGGAGGAGATCCGCCAGTCGTTGCCGCCGGGCATCACCATCGAGGATATCGAGTCGAAGAAGGACTTCCTCGACGCCTCCATCGTCAATGTGGTGGAAACCTTGTTTGAAGCGCTGGTGCTCGTCATCCTCGTGGTGTTCATCTTCCTGCAAAGCTGGCGGGCCACGATCATCCCAGCCATTGCCATCGTCGTGTCGCTCGTAGCGACATTGGCCGTTATCTATGCCATCGGCTTCTCGCTGAACATGCTGACGCTCTTTGCCCTCGTGCTGGTCATCGGTACGGTGGTGGACGATGCCATCGTGGTGGTGGAGGCCGTGCAGGCCAGGCTGGATAGTGGTGAAAAGTCAGAGGTGAGAGGAGATGTCACTGAGCAGGCCATGCATAACATTACCTCGGCTCTCATCACTACGACGCTGGTGTTTATGGCCGTCTTTGTGCCTGTCTGCTTCATCAGTGGTGTCACGGGAACGTTCTATACGCAGTTCGGCCTGACGATGGCCATCGCCGTGGGTATCTCGCTCTTCAATGCCCTGACGCTATCGCCGGCACTGAGTGCGATGTTGATGAAGGAGACAAGGAAACAAGGAGTTCAAGAAGTTCAGGACATTACCACCAGCCGCAGAACTATTGTCTTGAACTCCCTGAACTTCTTGTCTACTTGTCTACAAAAAATTACCCTCCACTATCAGCGCGCTGTGGCCGTATTCATCCCCCACCGATGGATGGCAGTAGGTCTCGTCGTACTCGCCGTTGGCGCTCTGGTGTGGATGATGCGCACGATGAAGACGGGACTGGTGCCCAATGAGGACATGGGAACAGTGTTCATCAACGTGCAGGCCTCGCCGGGAAGCAGCTTGCAGCAGACATACCATATACTGAAAGAGGTGGAAGCACGTATCGAGGATCTGCCGCAGTTGCGCATCTATTCGCTCATCGCCGGCAACTCGAACAACTTCGAGCAGTCGTCGTCGAACGGTAACTTCACGCTGAAATTAAAGAAATGGGGCGAGCGTAAGGGCAAGGGCGACGATGTGCAGAGTGTTGTCGACGAGATCTATCGTCGTACGGCTGACATCGCCAACGCAAAGATACAGGTGAACACGCAGAATATGCTGCCGGGCTTCGGACGTATCAATGGTTTCGAGATGCACGTGCAGGATAAGCATGGCGGCACCATCCAGGACCTGCTCACGCAGACAAACCGCCTGATTGCCGCCCTGAATGAGCGTCCGGAGATCAGCCGTGCCTTCACGAACTTCTCGCTGAAATATCCGCAGTATCGTGTAGAGGTGGATGCCGCCCTGTGCAAGCGTCGCGGTGTGTCGCCCAGTGATGTGCTGGCCGCCCTCAGTGGTTATATCGGTGGTTCGTATGCGTCGAACTTAGTGCGATTCACCAAACTCTACCGTGTGATGGTGCAGGCCTCGCCCGAATACCGTCTTGACACCGAGTCGCTCAGCAATATCTTCGTGCGGAACAGTCAGGGCGAGATGTCGCCCATCGGACAGTATATCACGCTGACACGTATCTACGGTTCCGAGACACTTTCGCGCTTCAACCTCTTCCCGTCGATACAGGTGGGTGGTACGGCTGCCGAGGGTTATAGCAGCGGACAGGCCATCGAGGCCATCCGCCAGACGGCCGCAGAGGTGCTGCCAGAGGGTTACGGCTATGAGTTTGGTGGTATGACGCGTGAGGAGGCCTCGGCACAGAATACGACGGCGCTGGTCTTCGTCATCTGCATCATCTTTATTTATCTGATTCTCTGCGCCCTCTACGAGAGTCTGTTCATCCCGATGGCCGTCATCCTGAGCGTGCCCTTCGGACTGGCGGGTTCGTTCCTCTTTGCATGGCTGTGGGGATTAGAGAACAATATCTATATGCAGACGGGACTGATCATGCTCATCGGTCTGTTATCGAAGACTGCTATCCTGCTCACGGAGTATGCTTCTACGCGTCGCCGTCAGGGGATGGGGATTGTTGAGGCTGCCCTTGATGCTGCTGCCGTGCGTCTGCGCCCCATTCTGATGACCTCGCTCACGATGGTCTTCGGTTTGCTGCCACTGGCGCTTGCCACTGGTGTAGGAGCCAATGGTAACCGCTCGTTGGGTGTGGGTGTCATCGGCGGTATGCTCATCGGCACTGTGGCGCTGCTGTTTATCGTGCCCACCCTCTTCGTCATCTTCCAGAGCATTGAGGAGAAGTTCAAGAAATAAGATTCGAAAAATGTAATAATAACTTAAACAATGAATATGATTAGTGATACAATCAAGTACATCGGTGTCGACGATCTCGACATCGATCTCTTCGAGAGTCAGTATGTGGTGCCCGAGGGCATGAGTTACAACTCCTATCTCATCGACGACGACAAGATTGCCGTCTTGGATACCGCCGACCGCCGTAAGGCTGACGAGTGGAAGGCAAACCTGACGGCGGCTTTGAATGGTTGTCAGCCGGATTATCTGGTGGCCCACCACATGGAGCCCGATCACGCTGCACTCATCGCTTGGATGCTGGAGACCTATCCTGGTTTGCAGTTGGTTTGCAGTGCCCAGGCCGTAAAGATGCTGCCCAACTTCTTCGAGGGTTTTAATTTCGAGGGGCGTGTGATGACTGTCAAGGAAGGCAATACCCTCTCGTTGGGTCATCATGAATTGAAATTTATCACGGCAGCGATGGTGCATTGGCCGGAGGTGATTATGAGTTACGACAGTCTGGACAAGGTGCTGTTCTCAGCCGATGGCTTTGGTAAGTTTGGTGCATTGGTCAACGAGACTGATGACTGGGCTTGTGAGGCACGCCGCTACTATTTCAACATCTGCGGCAAGTATGGCATACAGGTGCAGAGCGTCATGAAGAAGATGGCTTCACTCGATGTTCAGACCATCTGCCCGCTGCATGGTCCTGTGCTCAAGGGTGAGGCGCTGGCTGAGGCCGTGAAACTCTACGACACTTGGAGTAAGTATGAGCCAGAGAGCGAGGGTGTGCTCATTGCCTATGCCAGCATTCACGGCGGAACGGCCAAGGCTGCCGAGCGTCTGGGCGAGATACTCAGTCAGAAGGGTGCCAAGAAGGTTGTGGTCAGCGACCTGAGCCGCGAAGACATGGCAGAGGTCATCGAGGATGCTTTCCGTTATCCTACGGTCGTGGTGGCTGCTTCGAGTTACGACGGCGGCGTGTTCCCCGTGATGCATGACTTCCTCTACCACTTGCAGATCAAGAACTACCAGAAGCGTCGTTTCGCCATCATCGAGAACGGCAGTTGGGCACCCTCCGCAGGCAAAGTGATGCGCTCGATGATAGAGGCCATGAAGGACTGCGAGATCGTAGAACCGATGGTCACCATCCGCTCACGCATGAAGGCCGGCGACGAGGCCCTGCTGGAGCAGTTGGCAGACAGTCTGGTGTAAATGAAGGACTATCCTGACAGGATGTCGCCTGAGCAGGCACAGGCGTTTCGTGATGCCGTGCTGAACATCGTCAGCCAGATACCTCGCGGACGGGTGACCACGTATGGCCACATCGCCGCCTTGGCAGGCTGGCCGAGCCATTCACGCATGGTTGGTCGCACGCTCCGATATACGCCTGGGGCCGAGTCTCTTCCCTGTCATCGTGTGGTCAACAAAGAAGGCCGCACAGCCCCCGGCTGGAGTCTCCAACGTCCGCTCTTAGAGGACGAAGGCGTCCGTTTCAAGCCTAACGGGCATGTGGATATGTCCCGCCATCTTTGGGAGCCTCCGATGGAATAAATATTTGAGCCGCCACTCCGATTGGAATGACGGCTCTTGCTTTTACTTGATGACGCCTGAAGCACGTCCTGCACCTGATTGATATGTCCAACAAGTGATTCGAAATTCATCTGTACGTCTTATTATATTTCTGCTCTTAATATCTCCAACATCTCAGCAGGTGTCACCACAATCGGCTTTTTGGGGAAATGTTTTGTGTTGCCTGTCACAAGATAAGCATCATCTTTCGACAGTGCCACTTCAAAGAACACAACATCCTTTGGGTCGGTAAAGAAGTCATCACTCAATACACGCTCGCCCCTTACACCATTCACGATTATATGATTGATTGCATCCTTTATCAGCTGTTCTGGTACATTGAACTTCATGCGATGCAATACATCCGTATATTCTTCAATGATTTCTTCATTATACATCGGGGTGATGTCCCCATTCAACACTGCACTCCATACCTTTGCGGTTGAAGAATCCAGATTTTTGGTGATAAACGCCGACACTAAGACGTTTGTGTCGATAACTGCATGTATCATACGCCAGCTTTCTTTCTTGCTGCCCTTTCTTCACGAGCCAACCTAATTTCCTCGTTGATTTCGTCTAAAGTCATTTCCGGACTGGAATCATCGGCAACCACACTTTCGCGATATTCCAAAAATCTTTTTAAAGCAGGATTCTCGACCTTTGGCTCATTGAGGTCAATCCTGAATGGAATGCTACGCGTTCTAACCACCGCATTGGCAAAAATGTTCATTGCGGCATTAGCACTCATGCCCATGCGCGCGCAGAGTGCATCGAAATTCTGTTTCAGTTGTGAGTCCATCCTCACTGTCATAGATACCTGTGCCATATTCTTATCGGATTTGTGACTGCAAATATAATCATTTTATTTCATTCTGCAATCATTTTGACATAAATTTATGGCTTTTTAATACTTTGTGACTTATGACTTTGTGACATTAAGGTGGTTCACAAAGTCAAGGGAGGTTACAAGAATTATATAATATTATAATATTATATAATTTATAGTATAGTAGGAGGCGATTTTTGCTGATGATTTATGGAAGGTACTTAATGTCACAAAATCACATGTCACAGAGTCCTGTGCTTGGTGTTCGAGTTTGCAAACAATACATTTGGCAAGGCTATACAATTCGTTTGCGATGCGGAAATGTATCGTTTCCGGAATTTAACGGATTTTCACACGCCAGCCGCATCGAAATTTGGATTCGAGCGAAAAATGTTGTACCTTTGTAGTGTCAATCATGAGAGACGAAAAAGCGGGAAGCGGCCACCCGATGTAGCTGGTCGCAACAGGATCTAAAACCATGTAAAACACATCAAAAACTATGAGTGTATTTTATCGTAAGTATCAAAACAAGAATCCGCACAGCGTGTCCTACGGCAAGTGGTTCGCACGCGCCGTGACCATCGGCAAGACCTTCACCGTAGAGGACCTGGCCAAGCACATGTCGGAGCACAACACTCCGTACTCGAAGGGAGCCATCAAGGGCGTGCTGACCGACATGATCGACTGCATCCGCGAGCTGATGCTGGAGGGCAAGGCCGTGAAGCTCGACGGGCTGGCTATCTTCTCCGCAGGCATCAAGACGAAGAAGAAGGGTGCGCCTACCTCCGAGGACTTCTCTACCACGAAGCACATCGACAGCGTCTACATGCGAGCGCGTGCCACTGGAGAGTTCACCCGCGCCGAACTGACCAAGGCCGGCAGCGTGACCGAACTGCCCAAGAACTACACCGACTATCATGAGGAGGACGAGGATGATCCTCAGAATCCCAGCGGTGGCAGTAGCTCTTCGCAGAGCGGTGGAACCTCCGGTGGCGGCGACAACGGCGGCACCTCTGGCGGTGACAACAGCGGCGGTGACAATGGCGGCGGCAGTAACGGCGGCGGCAACGACGTGAACTAAAGAGTTCTTGCGTCCCTACGGTGGCAAGCGAGCAAGCTCGAATGACACCTACGGGCGCACTCTTTTAGAAACAAGAATGTTTAACCCTTTAATCTGAATTACCATGAAGAAGGAAACTTGGAAGACCATCATTCAGGTCATCGTATCAATCCTCACGGCAGCCCTGACTGCCCTCGGGACGACTTCCTGCATGGGCCACGGCCCCATCGCATTCTGAACCGGGAACACACACAACTCTCCGCGTCCGCAATCTCCCACAAGAGGTTGCGGATTTTCCTTTTCCGCAAATCTGTTCTTTGACTTCGTCGAAGACTCTCACGCTCGGCCATTCAAGCAAGCTTTCGTATGTCTTTCGTTAAATTTGACTTAAAATTCTTCTGTTCGCTTGATTGTTTGCAAATAAATTTGTACTTTTGCCAATGCTATCTGCCCATGGTGACAAAACGATTTATAGAATCTTTATTGACAAGAATTAAGGGGTTATGAAACATATAGAAGTCGTAGCAGCAATCATACACGATGACGAGGGCCGCATCTTCGCCACCCAGCGGGGATATGGCGAGTGGAAGGACTGGTGGGAGTTTCCTGGCGGGAAGATGGAGGCTGGTGAGACACCTGAGGAAGCGCTGAAGCGGGAAATACGAGAAGAGCTGGCTACTGTTATTGGGGTGGATGAGTTTCTTTGTACGGTCGAGTATGATTATCCGCAGTTTCACTTGACGATGCATTGCTACTTGTGTTCGTTGATGACAGAGTCGCTGTACCTGAATGAGCACGAGGCTGCAAAGTGGCTCATGAAGGATGAGTTGGACAGCGTGAAGTGGCTGCCAGCGGATGTAAAAGTGGTTGAGGCTCTTATGAATAAAACATTATAAGAATATATGGCACAGGCGACGGATAAAGGACAGGGGAAGCGGAGGCCGGTAGACCCCATGAGGCACCACCGTGAAAACGGATGGGACTACAAGGGGCGTGCCATCTATCATTTTACGCTGCCTGTGGAGGAGCGCTATCCGTTGTTTGGGACGTTGGATGGCGAGAGTGCGGAGACAGCTTTCGTGAGGCTCAATGCTTTTGGACGTCGCGTGTATCAGATGTTGTGCGGTCTGGCGCAGTTTTATGCGGGGAAGGGGTTCGCCGTGAAGGTGTTGGCGCAGAAGGTGATGCCCGACCACGTGCATCTGGTGATTCAGGTGCTGGAGCCGCTGCCGCAGAGCGTCGGAGCGGTGGTGCGTGGGTTTAAGAGCGGATGTACGAAGGTGTATAAGGAGATGTATTTAAGCAGCGGCGAGAACGCCGCTGGAGTGCACGAGAACGCCGCTGGAGTGCATGAGAACGCACCCGTGCATTTTGCTCGCATTTTTGCAGGCAGGGGTAGCATCTGGCAGCAGGACGCGGCTTATTATCACGAGCGCATACTGCATGCGCCTGGGCAGTTGCGGCGGATGATTGACTATGTGAAGGACAACCCGCGACGGCTTTGGATCAAGAGCCATCACCCTGAACTTTTCCGATTGCATAGGCAGACGGAGGCGGCTGGGCTATCATTTACATCGATGGGCAACCATTTTCTCTTGGATTGGCCCGACAAGCAGGTGGTGGAGATGTCGCGAAGTGCTACCAACGAAGAGGTGCAGGAACAGTTGCGGAAGGTACTGGCGGCAGCACACAACGGGACGGTCACCTATACGGCGGCTATCAGTAAGGGTGAGCAGCTTATCGCCCGCACTTTGCGTGAGCAGGGCTATCCGCTGGTGGTGCTGCTCAACGATGGTTTCCCCAAGGAAGGGTCACCGCACGAACGTTATTACAAACCAGGCGGCGTGTATTTTGAGGCATGTTCGAAAGGGCAGCTGTTGCTATTGGAACCTACCGAACAGACGTTCCTTGATGCAGGCATTCAGACGGCTGTCGAAGAGACGTTGTGCCGCAAGGCAGAGGAACGGCATTACGCCTATACCCCCATCCCTGTGACATCGCAGCGCTACCATTTCGTAGCACTTAACGAGATGGCCAAGCGGTTGGCTCAAAATTTGGATTAGATGCTTATGGATAAGCTCTCAGCACAACAAAGACATGCCAATATGGCGGCGATTCGGTCGAAGGATACGAAGCCGGAGATGATTGTGCGCAAAGGGTTGTGGAGGAGAGGATTCAGATACAGATTAAACCACAGACGGCTGCCAGGACATCCGGACTTGGTGCTGAGAAAGTATAGGACATGCATCTTCGTGAATGGGTGCTTTTGGCATGGACACAATATTCAATGCATAATTCATAATGCACAATGCATAATTGAGAACTCCGCGTGCTGCAAGATTCCAACTACCAATCGTGAGTTCTGGGTGGCGAAGATTCGCAGGAACAAGGAGCGGGACAAGGAGGAACAGCGGAGGCTGGCGGAGATGGGCTGGCATTGCATCACGGTGTGGGAGTGCGAGTTGAAGCCGTCGAAGCGGGAAGAGACGCTGGACTCGATAGCGTTTACCCTGAACCATATCTGGTTGAAGGATCATGGGGCGAAGACGGTTCCTTATCCGAAGGTGGAAGAGGAAGACATGAAGATGCCGATGGCGGCAGAAGAGACTCTGTGACATTTGACTATGTGACATTAAGGTGGTAGAACAATAGTAATAGCAATAAGGTATAAGAATATGACGATGAAAAGGATTTTGCGATGGTTGATGGGCGTGTTGCTCATCTGCGGATTATGGATGTTCGTGGCGTGTACGAACGTTGATAGCCCGGTTGTGGAGCCTGAGACGGGACAGTTGCAGGACGGTGAATGGACGGGTAGCGGCGAGGGACGCAGTGGAACGATCATCGTCAAGGTGACGGTTGAGAACCATCAGGTGACAAAGGTGACCGTGGTCAGCCAGTCGGAGTCGAGTTTTGCGCAGGAGACGATCTACAGCCTCTGTAAGAGTGCCGTGGGCAGGACGGCAGAGATGAGCGTAGAGGTGGATGGCATCACAGGCGCTACGCTCACCTCGACGGGTGTCATCGATGCCATCAATATGGCGCTGGAGATGGCGATGGGTAAGCACGTGGATAAAGACAAGACGTATAAAGACGGCACATGTGACATCATCGTCGTTGGTGCTGGCGGTGCTGGGCTCTCGGCAGCTGTGGCAGCGGCAGAAACAGCTGGCAGTCTGAAGATCATCGTGCTGGAGAAACAGCATATTATCGGCGGTAATACCAATAGTTCTACGGGCGGCATCAATGCGGTAGAGACGGATATCCAGAAGGGACTCGGCATTGAGGACAGCAAGCAACTGTTCTACGACGACATCATGAAGGGCGGCAAATATGAGAATATCCCGTCGTTAGTGGAGAACCTGGTGGAACACGCGCCTGTGACCATCTCGTGGTTGACGGGACTTGGTGCCGATCTGAGCGACGTGGAACTGATGGGTGGCAGCAGCGTGAAGCGCACGCATCGCCCAAAGGGTGGCACGGCCATCGGTCCGCACCTGATGAAAGTGCTTAATAATGCCACAACGAATAAGAATATCGAGATACGCACATCGAACAAGGTGACAGGCCTGCTCTCTGCTGTCGACGGCAGTGTGACGGGCGTAAAAGTGCAGAACGCCAACGGCAGCACGTATTCGCTCACGGCAAAGGCTGTGATCATCGCCACGGGAGGCTTTGGTGCCAATCTGGAGATGGTGACCAATCTGCAGCCCTCGCTCAAAGGCTTTGCCACACTGAACCATTCAGGAGCTACGGGCGATGCCTTCGGTTGGATGACGGCCATCGGTGGTGCGACCGTCCAGATGGCAAACATTCAGATTCATCCTACGGCAGAGGCCACGAACCATATTCTGATAACGGAGGCTGTACGAGGCAACGGTGCCATCTTGGTGAACCACGAGGGCAAGCGCTTCTGCAACGAGATGGATACGCGCGATGTGGTGTCAGCAGCTATTTTGAAGCAGACGAAGGGCAAGGTTTTCCTCATCTTCGATCAAGGCGTCAGAAAGTCGTTGGCCTCTATCGAGACCTACGCCAACCAACATCTGCTCAAGGAGGGTGCGACGGTGGCTGAACTTGCCAAGGTGATTGGCATTCCTGCTGCAGATCTTGAAACCACGCTGAACAGCTATAACGCCCAGCAGAAAGCAGGCATTGACGAGACCTTCGGACGCAGTGCTGCACAGATGACCGCCGCATTGGAGACCGCTCCTTACTATGCCGTCTGCGTCACCCCCGCCATCCACCACACAATGGGTGGTCTAAGCGTGAATACCGATACGCAAGTGCTCCGAGCCGATGGTACGCCCATCCCTGGACTCTATGCCGCAGGTGAGGTAACAGGTGGTCTGCATGGTGCCAATCGTCTAGGGGGCAATGGTGTGGCAGATATCGTGGTCAATGGTCGTTTGGCGGGTATTGCCGCAGCGCAGAAAGCTTTAAAGTAAGATGGTGATATGAAAAAAGTAATTGTAGCGATAGATTCGTTTAAGGGTTGTCTGACGTCGGCCGAGGCTAATCAGGCAGCAAGTGATGGTATTCTTGCAAAGATGCCTGAGGCAAAGGTCGTTCAAGTGCCTGTGAGTGATGGCGGCGAAGGATTTATGGAGGCGTTTCAGGCAGCGATGGGAGGACAGTTGGTGGAGGTTAATGTGAAAGACCCGCTGATGCGAACGATTGTGGCGCAGTATCTGGTGCAGGACGATACGGCGGTGATAGAGATCGCGAAGGCCAGCGGACTGACGCTGCTTTCGCCAGAAGAGCGCAATCCGATGGTGGCCACGAGTTACGGCACGGGTCAGTTGGTGGTGGATGCCGTAAGAAAAGGCTGCAAGCGCATTATCGTAGGTCTTGGCGGAAGTGCCACCAGCGATTGCGGCATAGGGATGCTGCGGGCGATTATCGATAGTTTGACCTCCGGTCGAGCCTGCTCACGCTCGGCAATCGAATCGAGCTCCGATGGCTCTCGCTCAATCGCAGCCTTTGCCAAAGGAGGATCTTGGGATGATGTGCGCGAACTGGATGACGTTCGCTTTACGATAGCGACGGATGTCACCAACCCGCTTTGTGGCGAGAATGGGGCAGCGCATGTCTTTGGGCCGCAAAAGTTTGCTCCACAAGGTGCGACACATGAACAGATTCTTGCCCTCGATGCTCGTGCCAAACGCTTTGCGGAAGCTTCTGCCAAGCATCTGGGCCGCGATTGCCAAAATATGCCTGGGGCAGGTGCTGCAGGCGGATTAGGCTATGCGTTCCTGCAATACATGAACGCGGACTGTCGCTCAGGCATCGACCTTCTATTAGACACTATCCATTTCGACGACCTGTTGCAGGATGCCAACCTCGTAATTACCGGCGAAGGCTCAGCCGACCGCCAGACCCTCATGGGCAAACTACCCTTTGGCATTCTTCAACGTGCCCAACAACATCACGTCCCAGTCATGCTCATAGCCGGTCGCATAGCCGACGAACAACTCCTCCTTGATGCCGGTTTCTCGCGCGTCGCCTGCATCAACCCTCCCGGCTTACCCCTCGATATCGCCATGCAGCCTACAACAGCGAAGGAGAATATTAGAAAAACTGTAGGAATATGAAGAAGTTTGAGATACATAGTTGTCCAGAATTGATGGAGTATATCCAGGAGGTAGGATTCCTGCCGCTGCTTGATAGTGGAATTCGTGGTTATTCGGCAGAGGATGTGGTCGATGAGGACAATCGTTACGTAGTATTTGACGATGGGGGATGGGACTGGCCGCTGTGGAAGTGGAAGGGGCCTATCGTGACGGAGGGACGCTGTGTTTATGGTAAGTTCTTTGCGGGCAAGGCGGGATTCGTCAGTAAGGACTGGTGGCCGGATCTGTGCAACTATCGCCGCAATTCGAGACCTGCGCCTGCGGAAGGCAGCATCGAGGAGGCAATCTTAATGACGTTGGCTGAAAATGGTAGTCTGATCACACGCGAACTGCGTGCAGCCTGTGGTTTCGACGGGCCTAAGATGCGGAGCAAGTTCGACGGCTACGTGACCCGTCTGCAGATGGCATGCCGCATCGTGACTGAGGACTTTGTGTATCCGACGGACAAGCACGGGTGCGAATACGGCTGGGGCTGGTCGCTGCTCACTACGCCAGAGTCGCTATTGGGTCGTGATGCCTGCCGATGTGTACGCACTCCCCAGGAGTCGTTCGACCGCATGAAGGCGCACCTTCGCCAGCTATTGCCAGAGGCTACGGACAAGCAGATAGAGAAGTTTATAAAATAGTTGGTGGGACGTAATGATCCAATTAATTTGAATATGGAACTGAAAAAAGCAGACAAGCGACAACTACACGACCTCATTAAACGTGGCGTCCTGCGTCGTTGTGAGGAATGGCTGAAGGAAACAGCCGAGTTGATTAACAAGGAATATGGCGAGAACGAAAATGCCTTCGACCGCTGTATGGAGGTGACCAAACGGTCACGCGACTATTTCAAGGAAGCGATGCGTCGCGAAGACTATTACCGCAATTCGATGCTGCTTATGGGAGTAGATGAGTTGCTGACTAACGGTTACCTGAGGATAGATGACTTCAAGGATTGTCGTCCAGAGATACAGGAAAAAGTACGGCAATGGCTAGGCGGATTATGAAATATCTCAATCAGTAAGAATCCTTGTCAATCATAGCCAAGAGATCCTTGCTGGTCAGCTTGTGGCTCTCGTTAGTGCCTTCGAGCATGGCATCGGCAAGGTTGCGCTTGGTCTGGTGAAGACGCAGGATTTTCTCCTCAATGGTGTGCTGCGAAATGAGGTGATAGACGGTGACATTCTGCCGCTGTCCGATGCGGTAGGCACGGTCGGTGGCCTGTTGCTCAATGGCAGGGTTCCACCAAGGATCGAGGTGGATGACATAGTTGGCGCCCGTCAGGTTCAGCCCCAGTCCACCAGCCTTCAGGCTGATAAGGAAAACGGGACAGTCGCCGTGCTGGAATTGCTGCACCAGCTGGTCGCGCTGACGAACGGGCACTGAGCCGTCCAAGTAGAGATAGGGCTGCTTCTGCTTGTCGAGTTGCTGGCGCACCATCGACAGAAATGATGTAAACTGGCTGAACACCAATACGGCATTGCCACCGTCGACGATTTCCTGTAGGAGGTCGCTCAAAGCGGTGAGCTTCGAGCACTCGCCCTTCCAGTTCTTTTCCACCAACTCTGCCGAACAGGCCGCCTGACGCAGACGGGTAATCTCGGCCAGTGTATTGACACTGACACCAGAAGACGACTGCTCATCCTCCAACAACTGCTTGGCCCTGCGGCGGATGACCTCGTAGACGGCCAGTTCGTCGTCGCTGAGTTCAACGGGGATGTTGATTTCCGTTTTGTCAGGTAGTTCTTCGATGACCTCCTGCTTAGTACGGCGCAACATGAAAGGACTGACTATGCGTTTCAGCTGTCGCGAGCGTTCTTTATTGTCTTGCTGTTCAATGGGCACGATGTATTTCTGCCGGAACTGCTCGTGACTGCCCAATAGTCCGGGATTGGCAAACTGGAAGAGGTTCCACAATTCGCCCAGATGGTTCTGCACAGGTGTACCAGTAAGGATAATTCGATGGGTAGCCTGCAGTTTCATCACCACAGCCGACGTCTTGGTTTGTCGGTTCTTGATGACGTGGGCTTCGTCCAGACAAACCGTGTTCCATTGTTTACCGCAGAGCACTTCGTCTTCTGTAACGAACAGACCGTAGGTGGTCAGGATGACGTCGCCAGCTACCGCCTGCTCAACCAAACTTTTGCGGACGGCAGCTGTGTTGAACACCTCAACATGCAGCGACGGAGCAAAGCGCTGCAACTCGCGCTGCCAGTTGAGCACTACAGAGGCTGGCGCTGCTACGAGGGAGGGGCCTTGATCGGCAGTATGAAGCATGAAAGCGATGGTCTGCACGGTCTTGCCCAGGCCCATGTCGTCGGCCAGACAGACGCCGGCTCCCCATCCCGTCATGCGAGTAATCCACTGGTAACCGTCTGTCTGATAGTCACGTAGTTCGGCTTTCAGCGTCTTAGGCGTATCGGGCTGCTTGGCCATGCTCTGCTTGATCTTCTTCTGCAGCTGGTCTATGCGCTTGTCATGCTTGATCTCCAGTTCACCGCTGAGAGCACTGCCCAACAGCGAGGCATGGAACTCTGAGATTTGCAGATGGCCGCGGTTGCTGACTGTCAGGCTCTCCAATCGCGCCAACTGTTTGCGCAACTTGTCGCTGAGAGCTAGGAAGTCGGTGTCGTTGAGACGTATAAAACCGCCGCGTGGACTCTCTGCAACCAATTGCAGCAACTGCCCCACGGTGAGTACGGTCTCGTCATCGATGGGAATCTCACCCTCCACTTCAAACCACCCGTTCTTCGAACGTAACGAGATATTCCATGCGCTGGGCTGCGCCGTTTTGAGGTTCAGTTGTCCGCCCTCCGGCCACTCCATATAGAAATGTTCTGCCTGCTGGCGCACAAAGTCCATAAGCATCAGCAGCCCTTCGGCATTCATGTCGACGGCTGTCCTGTCTGTAAACAGTTCGTCAGTGTCAAGTTCTGTCAAGTCGTTGTCAGCGATGAATGTGCGCAACAACTCCAGGTTAGCCCGCTCGCCCTTGATGTCGCGCGTCACCTGATAGCGCACACCGTCCTGCTCGGCTACACAGGGGTTCAATCCCTGCCCAGCCTCAAACAGCGTCTTGCCGTCGGCCAACGGGCGTGACAGGCACCATACACTATAATGACCTGGCGAACCATCCTGCGGTAAGGCCTGCAAGCAGAGTTGAGGCGTGCCGTCGCGATGCTCCAGCGTCGTACCGCCTTCCACCAGGTCACTATGTACCTCAACTACGTCGCTCACTTTGGGCAGGAACTCGCGCAACTGCTCCTCAGCCTCTAACGGGAAAACTCCGATGGCCAGCAGTTTCTGATAATAGGAACGCTGGCGGTCGGTCATGGTGATGACGGTGTAATGCGTATCGCTGTCCTTGCGATAGACCACTGGCTCATTTAAGTCGGCACGTCCGATGTTCGACTTCACGCTGAAGGCTGTCTTCGTTCGTTCAATCATCAGATAGGGCTTTTCCTCATCGATGGTGACGGGCGTGAAGGGTGCATACCGTCCAGTGTAGACGCGATCGGAACCGATGAGATAGGGCAGTATTCTCCCCAAATCCAAGTCATAGTCCCAACGATCAGCCGTATTTGCTATCTGGCGGTCGATGTCATCCATATAGTCGGCTCCCTGTTTGAAACGTTCTATCGTCATACGCCTGCCCGCACCCCAGGCTCCCGACTGCAGGCGTGTCTGCTCACGAGGTTCCACACAATGATAGCCATCAATGATGTAACTCACTCGTACTTGTCGTTCCTCTTTCTGCTTATTACCCTCTGTATGGGGTGTCAGTTCCTCAAGCAGCAACTCCCATGGCTGTTTATAACGGATACGCGACAACAGCGGTTCGCCACCGAAGTCATCGGTTAACTGCTGTTTTTCCTCATCGCTCAGCGGCAACCAAGGTGACAACTCGTGGCGCAACAGGCGCATATTGGGAACAGACGGTAGATCCTTCGGCCACTCCACGTCGATGTGCAGGAAACGAGCTACCAGCATTGCAAAATACTTGTCGAGCGTACTTGTTGTTTCAATAGCCGATCCAGAGAGATAGGCATTGATGGTTTTCTGCGACGGCAATGTACCATTAGAAAAGTATTCGGCCAGCCACGTTACGGGCTTGTGCTCGCTATCCTGCATAAAGAAGTTTTTCTTCACCAGTGCCGCCAACTTCCTGCCCTCGTCAGGTTTGTGGAAGTAGTAGGTCACGACCAACAGATAATTGTTGAGTACACGAGAGAAGAAACCTTTCGTCTGAGACTGTCGCATCTTGTTTGCCTCGCGAAGAGCAGCAGTCATCATATTGAATGCAGTAGCATAGTCGCCAACATACAAGGCCTGGGCACCTGCCAGCAGATTATTACAGAGTCCTTTCTGCTTAGTTACCTTCTCGTCGTAGTGCCCCTGCTTGAAGAAATCATAGAGTGCCACGATAGCTTTCAAATCCCTAGCCTGGGTCAGCATCATGCGGCTGTAGTAAAGGCTGGCAATCTGGCCGATAGTATTCTCTGGATCGGCTATATCGTTCTTTACCTGATAGACAACCGCCTCTCCCACAAAATGGTAGACATCCAACAGTTCGTTCATCAGCGGCAGGAAGCGAGCATCGGAAGCTAGCGGCACTAATATCTCCGCATCACGGAAAACGGTTCCACGGCTACGTGACTCCAAAGGCTTGTCATTTATGCAACACTCCAGCCTCGACAATAGCGTAAGGGCCTGCGGTGCCTGATACTTCTTGTAAAACTTGTCAAAGTGTTCCAGCCATTGTGGCATCACGTCCAGCATGTAAAGCATGAGCGGTGCAATATGATAGGCATGCAGCTGATATTCGTTGCGGTAGCTGTAGAAACTCGTGTCATAGAAACTACGCAGACTGTTGACCAGTTTCTTCATCTGATCTACCTTTATTTCCTCACCGTATCGGTAGAGCGCTTGCATATGCTCATCCGTCTTCTTGCCTGTATAGGCTAAGAAGCACAGCAGTTTACGTTGACCTGCCGTCAAGGCCAAATAGGGTTGGTATAGTACATCCGTGTTGCTTGCCATATCTTATGATTCTTTTGGACTGCAAAAATAGTGAATAATCCGCAAATACAAGCAAGAAAATGAGGAAAACAGAAATAATATTTAACCATTCGTTGGATTTACACTAAATTTGCATGCATAATATAGTCGCAAGGTTTGAAACAACTTTAACGAAAGAAGCCCTGGGCCATTGCTGACTCAGGGCTTCACACTTGATATATAAAGAAGGCGGCCTCCTACTCTCCCGCATTGCATTGCAGTACCATCGGCGCAGGCGGGCTTAACTTCTCTGTTCGGAATGGGAAGAGGTGGGACCCCGCTGCAATAACCACCTGATAAGGGGTTTGACATTCTACACAC
>JAFVGS010000014.1 GCA_017474845.1 Prevotella sp. | reverse complement strand
GCCACGGGCGAAGATGGGCTGCGAGAGCTGGCCGACGAGCTGCAGCAGCAGCTTGCCGGGATTGACGAAACCGCCATTATTCGACCATCCGAGTTCTCCCGTCAGCGTGATGCTGGGATAGAAGGCAGCACGGGCGGCCTGTACGTTGTAGAAGGCTTCTTCTATGTAGAAGTTGGCCAGGCGGATGTCGGGACGGCGCTCCAGCATCATGGCGGGCACGCCGATCTTCATATACCGCTCCTCGAACAGGCGCTTGTCTGCAGAGGAGTGATACTCATCAGCATACCATTTCGAACGCTCGATATGCTGCGGGGTGATGCAGAGCAGGCTGCAGATCTCGTTCTCGGTGGAACGGATACTGCGCTTGATGGCGACGATCTGCAGCTTCACGTCGAGCCAAGATGACTCCTGCTGGTTGACGGCCGTCGAATAGGCCTGTCCGTTCTCGTAGAGTGCCTGCTGCGTATCCAGTGAGGCTTTCCACAGACTGTCGGTCGCGATCAGGATGTCCAGCTCGCGGTCGAGTAGCTGGAGATAGAAGTACTCCTGTGCGACGCTGCTGATGAGGTTGGAGCGTGTGGACTCCTCAGCCATCTGTGCCTGCAGCAGGGCGGCCTGGGCAGCACGCTTCTTATTCCTCAGGGAACCGAACAAGTCGACATCCCAGGACACATCCAGCGGGATGGTGTAGCTCCTCGTCCATGACTCGCTGCCGAACTTGCTGAACGAGCCCTGCGGGGAGAAGTAGAGCGACGGCAGGAATGCCAGCTTCTTGGTTCTCAGTGAGATCTGACTCTTCTCGACATTGATGCGGGCGGTGTTCAGGTCGGTGTTGTTGGCCAGGGCCTGCTCGATCAACTGCTGCAGCAGGGGGTCGATGAAGAACTCACGCCACGACATCTCGGCGATGGATGTCTCACTCGTTGCCGACGTGATGTCCTGTGTGGTACCGAACGGATCGGCAGGCTCCTCTACAGTCTTCTCATATTTGTTATATAAGCCGCAGCCCGTGAACAGGAAACCGACGGCAAACATTAAAACTACTTTTTTCATCATTATACTATTATCGAATATCGCGAAAAATAACAGTTCATTTTAATTCGTTGTTTATATTTTTTTTATCAATCTTGGTTGTTTGTCACTTCAACAGTTTTCTTGCCCATGAACTTCTCATGCAGGTTTTGGAACACGATGAAGAAGGCGGGGACAACGAACAGGAGTGCCAGTGTACCGATGCTCATGCCACCGATGACGCCGAGGGCGAGGGCACGGTTACCGTTGGCACCTGCACCACCCTCGATGACGAGCGGTATCATACCGATAATCATCGTGGCCACAGTCATCAGAATCGGGCGCAGACGCTCCTTACAAGCCTCGAAGGCTGCATCAACGATGGTCATACCCTGGGCACGGCGTTCTGTGGCGAACTCCGTGATGAGGATGGCCGTCTTGGCGAGCAGTCCGATCAGCATGATCACACCCGTCTGTAGATAGATGTTGTTGTCCATGCCGGGCAGTTGCAGCAGATTGCCGAAATAGGCGAATACGAAAGCTCCCATCAGTCCGAAAGGTACGCTGAAGAGCACTGCCAGCGGCGTAAACCAAGAGTTGTAGAGAGAACCCAGGATGAGGTAGATCAGAATCACACAGATCACATAGATAAGACCGGTGGTGTTCGAGCCCGCTGCCTCCTCTAACTCACGCGACATACCGCTATATTCAAAGGTCGCCGTGTTGGGCATCTCCTCCTTGAACACCTCGGCGATTACCTTGTGCACCTCGCCCTCGCTGCAGCCGCCAGCTGGCGTCACGTAGCAGGAGATACTCTGGAAGAGGTTGAAGTGCTCAATGCTCGACGGACCGACCACGCGCTTCAGACTGACAAACTCTGAGATAGGAGCCATCTTGCCGTCACCCACCTTCACGAAGATGTTGTTCAGCGACGAGGGGTCGAGACGATACTCCGGAGCAGCACTTGCCATGATACGATAGACCTTACCGAACTGGTTGAAGTTGCCTACATAAGCGCCGCCGCAGAAAGAACCAAGTGTGCCGAGCACATCTGCCGGTGACACGCCGGCACGATCGCAATGGGCAGCATCGACTTCAACTTCGTATTTCGGATAGCGCTCAGAGTAGGTTGACGTGGCAGAACCGATTTCAGGGCGTTGTGACAGCTTGCTCAGGAACTTCTCTGTCTGCTTGGCAAACTCCGACAAGTTGCCGTCGCTGGGGTCCTCCACCACCAGACATACACTGTTGTTGCTGCCATAGCCTGGAATCTGCGGCATCTGGAAGGGAATCACCTGCAATTCCTTGATGTCCATACAGTCGTAGTAGAACCGACCCATGACAAGGTCGATCAAGTGGTTCATGCCCGGACGGTCATCCCAGTTCTTCAGACGCACGACGAGTGTGGCAAAGTTAGAACCCTCACCATTGAGCATGCCATAGCCCACGGCCACGGCGAAGCTCTCCAGTTCGGGAATCTGCTTCACCTTCTCCTCCACTTTTTTCACCATTTCACGTGTCTGCTGCAGCGTCGTACCTTCCGGTGCACTGATGTCAGCCAGGAACACGCCCTGGTCTTCCTGAGGTACAAGACCCGACGGCAGACTCTTCATAAAGAATGCCAGCAACACACCAGCAATGACCAACAGGCTCCAGGCCATGATGGGGCGCTTGATGAACTTCTGAACGCTCTTGCTGTATTTATTGTAGATGGCATTATAGCTTACTTCATAGGCTTTCTTGGTGTAATAGGTCAGGCTCTTCTTTTCCTTCTCTCCTTCCCTCCTTCCCTCCTTAATTTTCATCATGATGGCACAGAGAGCAGGGCAGAGCGTCAGGGCTGAGACGCACGACAGACCAACGGAAGAGGCAATTGTCACACCGAACTGGGTAAAGAAGGTGCCTGACGTGCCTGGCATGAACGTCACGGGAATAAACACCGCCATGAATACCAATGTACAGGACACGACGGCCACCGACACCTCGCTCATGGCTTGTCGCGTGGCCTCGCGGGCATCGCTGATACCACCCTCCATCTTGGCCATCACAGCCTCGACCACAACAATGGCGTCATCCACCACCGTACCGATGGCGAGCACCAGGGCAAACAGCGTCAGGATGTTGAGTGAGAAACCTGCCAATGAAACCACGGCGAACGTACCCAATAGCGATACGATGATCGAGATACTCGGAATAATCGTTGCCTTGAAATTCTGCAGGAAGAAGAACACCACGAGCACCACGAGGATGATAGCGATGATCAACGTCTCCACCACATTGTGGATGGCTGCAAACAGGAAGTCATCGCTGGTCATCATCGTCACGAACTCCAGTCCGGCGGGCATCGACGGTTTCATATCCTCAAACGTCTTGTTGATACGGGCATTTACCTCGGTGGCGTTGGCACCAGGTGCCTGGAACACCATGAAGAGTGCACCAGGCGAGTCGTTGATGTTCGACGTGTAGTTGTAGCTCATGGCACCGATCTTCACCTCTGCCACGTCACCCAACCTGAGCACGTGTCCGCCATCGCTGGTCTTGAGCACGATGTTCTCAAACTCCTCGACACTCTTCAACGTACCCTTGTAGCGCATGGAGTATTGGTAGGAGTTCTCAGATTGTTCACCCAAGGAACCCGTACCTGCCACGAAACTCTGTTTGTTGATAGCCGCAAAGATGTCATTCGGCTCCAGATTGTATTGCGCCATCACGTCGGGCTTCATCCAGATGCGCAAGGCGTAGGTCTTACCAAGGCTCTGCACGTTACCCACACCGGTGATACGCATCAGACGCGGCTTGATATTGATATCCACGTAGTTCGAGATGAAGTCCTCGTCGTATTTGCCGTCTGCACTCTTGACTGCGAAGATCTGCAGGATGTTACTCTGCTGTTTCTGCACCGTCACACCAATCTTGTTGACTTCGGCAGGCAACAAGGCTTGGGCACGGGTCACACGGTTCTGCACGTTCACCGCCGCCATGTCGGGATCAACACCTTGCTTGAAATAGACATTGATACTCACCATACCGTTCGATGCAGCCTTCGACGTCATATAGGTCATGTCGTTCACACCGTTGATAGCCTCCTCAAGGGGCTGGATGACCGACTTCATCACGGTATTCTCGTCAGCACCGTCATAGCTGGTGGTGACAAGCACCGTAGGTGGTGCAATGTCCGGATATTGCTCAACTGCCAGCGTGCTCATACAGATGTAGCCCACCAGCGCAATGACTATCGAGATGGCACATGCCATCACCGTCTTGTTGATGAAAATATTATTCTTCATAATATTGTTTCGACCACGAATTACACTAATTAGTTGTCTTCATTAAATAATACTTGTTGGCCTTCCTTGACATTATTGGCACCAGTAGTCACAATCTGGTCGCCGACGCTCAGGCCGCTCTTCACGATGCAGTCCTTGCCATTGCCAACTTCCTCGACCGTCACGTCAACAGCCGTAGCTGTGCTGTCGGCTTGCACCTTATATACCAGCGACTTGTCCTGCAGGCGCACCACGGCGTTCAGGGGAACCACGATCACGTCCTTCTCAGAATAGGGTAGTACGATGGTGCCCTGTATACCTGAGTACAGATGGCCTTCCGGGTTGGGGAACGATGCCTTACAAGACAGCGACCCCGTCGTCGCATTCACCACACCCGTCATGCTGGTGATACGGCCCTTGTGGGGATACTCCGTGCCGTTCTTCATCACAAACGTCACATCAGGCAGACTGGCTATGTATTTGTCCACGTCGGCTGTTGACATGCCATACTGTACCATTTGCTCAACCAGTCCTTCTGTCACCGAGAACTCTGCGTCCATATTGGAATTGCCGCTCAGGATAGTCAGCTGCATACCCGGCGACACCTGATCACCTGTGCGGACGGGAATCTCACCGATGCTGCCGGTCACAGGAGCCGTGATGGTACAGAATCCGAGGGTCACCCTCGCACGGTTCGCCGTCGCACGGGCCTGTTTCACCGATGCCACAGCGTGCTTGTACGAGTTCTCTGCGTCGGTAAGCATATATTGGCTCACGATGTTCTTCTCAAACAGGTTCTTCGTCGATTCATACTCCAGCTTGGCCGAGCTCTCAGCAGCTAAGGCTGCCTCTAGACTGGCCTCGGCGGCCTCCAGGTCCAACTGGGCGTTGCGGGGATCGATCACGAAGAGCACCGTTCCTTTCGTCACCCGCTGGCCTTCGGTGACAGCGATCCGTGTCAACTGTCCGCTCACCTGAGGACTGATAATGACGTCGGTACGGCCTTTCATCCTGGCGCTGTACTTCACAGGCACGGTGATGTCCTGCTTCTCGACGGTTAGTGTCTCGAACGAGGTGTTCTTTTCTTTGGGCATGTTCAGGTTACAAGAACCTAATCCGGCCACGAGACAGATCATGAAGATCCACTCTAAATGCTTTCTGTTCATCTTGCTAATTGTTAATTGATGTATAAGTTTCTTTTGCAAAGATAGGCATATTTCCCCAAATCACTATCATTTGATGCAAGAAAAAAATGTATTTTGCATATTTTGAAACACTTTTTTGCATATTTTGAAAGTCGCCTCACGGAAATTAAACATCCATTCACGATAATTCTACATCAAATAGATGGCCATCATCGTCAGGTCGTCGTTGGGTTCGGCGCCGTCACGGTGTCTCTCCACCTCGGCGGTCATGGACTCAATCAGCTGCCGGGCATCCTTGGACTCCGTCTTCTGGAGGATGGCAAGCATCCGGTCGTCGCCAAACTGTTGGCGATGATTGTTCTCGGCCTCATTCAGTCCGTCGGTATAGATGAACAGGGGTCTGCCCTTGATGCTGTCGATCTCCTCACCTTTGAAAGCCATGCCGGGCATCGGCCCGATAGGCACGTTGTGTTTCACCTTGAGGAAGTCACAACGGCTGTTGCCGACATCGATGACGGGTGGGTTGTGTCCGGCATTGCAATAGGCGAGATGGCCAGTATGAAGGTCTAACAATCCGATGAAGAAGGTCACGAACATACACAAGTCATTATCCTCTGACATGGCATCGTTGATGCGAGAACAGATGTCTGCAGGCATCAGGTTCTGGGTGGCCAGGGTCCGGAAGAGTCTCGTGACCTGCGCCATGAAGAGAGAGGCGGGCACACCCTTGCCGCTCACGTCGCCCAAGCAGAAGTAGAGCCTGTCGCCCTGAAGCTGGTAGCCGTAGAGGTCACCTCCCACCTCCTTGGCAGGGGTCATCTTGGCATACATGTCCAGTCCCTCGTGCTGGGGGAATGCGGAGGGAATCATCGACATCTGGATATCACGGGCGACACCCAGTTCTCCCTCGATACGCTCCTGTTTGGCCTTCATCTTGGCCATCCGGTTGCGCACCCATGTATAGATGGCAAAGAAGATGACCAGCGCCACGAGCAGTATCGTCACACCGATGAGGCGCTGCTGTGATATCTTGGCCTCCCGCTCAGCGATCATTCGCTCCTTGCCCTCCACGTCATAGATGGTAGCCATCTCGGCCGTCGCGTCGCGCCTCTGCTTGACGAGAGCCGTATCATACTCCTCGGCTATCTGCATCGCCACGCGCAGTGCCGAGTCCTTCCGGCCCGCATAGTAGTTGGCGCGCAGCTTGGGCATCAGGACGTTGCCGATAACCTGCAGGTTGGGCTCATATTCGTGGGCGTGCAGATACTGGTCTGTCAGGGTGAAGTTGTCTGCCGCCTCAGCATACCGTTGACTGAGCATCAGGTAGTTACAACCGATCAGGCGTCCTTCTCCGGTCTTCGAATAATCGGTGGCCTGATAGTCTTCGTAGTATTGTTGAGCCTCATCCTTCATCCCACGCACTTCTGCAATCATCGCATGTGACATGTCGACATAGGCGCGATACCAGTCAATATAAGATGGATAGTCGGCGGCATAGGGTGTGGCTTTGTAAAGGGTGAAGACAGAGTCCAGGCGGTTCAGCCACAGCTCGGCCTCATCCCACTGGCGTCCGCCGAGGTATGTGGAGGTGACATTATTCAGGGTCTCTACGGCTTCCATTAGATGATTACCCGTAGAATCGTTGCGGATGCTTTTCTTGAGGATATCGTACAGCCGCCCGAAGTACTTTGAGGCCTCGTCAGGATGGTCCAGATTCAGCTGCAACTCGCCTAAGACCGAATAAAGCCTTTGGCAGACCTCATGGTCTTCATACCCGTCTTTCTGCATTTGCTCTACCAGTGGAAGGGCAGTGCGCAGCGCCCCCTCGCTGTTTCCCTGCATCTGTTGCTGCTCGGCATAGAGGGTCTTCAGATAAACCATCAGGAAGTAGTCTTTACCGGAAGGCTTCTTGACTTCTATGGCGCGACGCAGACTGGCGATAGCGTTCTTCGTGTCATTCATTTCCTTATAGATAGTGGCGCGATAGCCTTCTGTCCTGAACTCATTCAATTCCCCGGCTGCAGACAGACTGTCGATAACCGCCAACACCCGTTTGTGATCCCCCTCTCTGTAAGTGGCCAGTACCAGTGAGTCGGCACGTGAATCCTGAAAATCGAGGAACGATTCCATCTCGTTCCCCTTCACATGCTTTGCTCCATGCGACTGATACTCCTGAGGCGTCTGCTGCTTCCTGCACCCGCTGAAAACGGGTAATACGGCTATGATGGTGGCGAGCACCCAATTCCTGGATTTCATATTAAACATCTTTTTATTGTATTTGAAATTCTTAGGTTCCTGTGTGCAAAGATACGAAAAATAACTGCAGATTGTGCAGATTCTGCAGAAAAAATACAATTATTTATTTATAATATGTGTAATCTGTGATTTTTTTTGTACCTTTGCAGCCAAAATTAGATTAACGATGAAGTTTGTCAGTTGGAATGTGAACGGTCTGCGCGCCTGTGAGGGTAAGGGCTTCAGTGAGGTGTTCCGTCAGTTGGATGCCGATTTCTTCTGTCTTCAGGAGACGAAGATGCAGGCAGGACAGCTCGATCTGCAGTTCGAGGGTTACGAGAGTTATTGGAACTATGCCGAGAAGAAAGGCTATTCCGGTACTGCCGTCTTCACGAAGCATCATCCCCTGAGCGTGACCTATGGCATCGGGATCGACCTGCACGACCATGAGGGGCGTGTCGTCACCCTCGAGATGGCTGACTTCTTCCTCGTCTGCTGTTACACGCCGAACTCCCAGGACGGCCTGAAGCGACTGGAGTACCGCATGTCGTGGGAGGATGCCTTCCGCAAGTATCTCAAGCGCCTCGACCAGCAGAAGCCCGTCATCCTCTGCGGTGACTTGAACGTGGCCCACGAGGAGATCGACCTCAAGAATCCAAAGACGAACCACATGAATGCCGGCTTTACGGATGAGGAGCGTGAGAAGTTCAGCAACCTGCTGGCCTGCGGCTTTACGGACAGCTTCCGTTACAAGTACCCTGAGGAGGTGAAGTATTCGTGGTGGTCGTACCGTTTCCTGGCCCGTCAGAAGAACGTGGGCTGGCGCATCGACTACTTCGTCATCTCCGACCGTCTGCGTGAGCGCCTCGACGACGCCAAGATCCACAGCGACATCCTCGGCAGCGACCATTGTCCCATCGAACTGGACCTTCGTTGAACAAATCGCCCGATTCGCTGAAAAGATTTTGCAGGCACAGGATAACACTTTAATTTTGCACCGACAAAAGAACGAATATGACTGAGATTCTGAACCATTTTGAGCCCATCACCTTGGACCAGATGAAGGACATCCGGCTGATGAACCGCATCGACACCAAGTTCGTGACGACGGAGCCTGTGCTCCGGCGACTCTTGGACATGGCTCGCGACGACTACTTCGTGCAGGAGACCGACGGCCTGCGTATCTCGCCATACTATACGCTCTACTTCGACACCCCCGACTGTGCGATGTACAACCGTCACCAGGTGGGGCACTTGAGCCGTCAGAAGATCCGTATCCGTTCATACGTCAGTGCCGGGCTGAGTTTCCTTGAGGTTAAGACGAAGAACAACCACGGCCGCACGAAGAAGAAGCGTGTCGCTATGGAACAGTTCGACGCCCTCCACCCGCAGCACGACATTGAGTTTCATCGTCAGGATGAGAACTTCGTCAACTACGACGAGTTCCTGCGTACCTACCTGAATTATGACCCCGAGCGTCTCACCGAACAGATTGAGAACCGCTTCGACCGCATCACGCTGGTGAACAAGGCCAAGACCGAGCGTCTCACCATCGACACCCACCTGCGTTTCAACAACATCGCTACAGGCGAGCAACGCGCGATGGGCGACCTCGTCATCATCGAGCTCAAACGCGACGGTAACCAGCCTTCGCCCATCCTGGGCAAGCTCTGCGACCTGCACATCCATCCTCATGGCTTCTCGAAGTACTGCATCGGCTCGGCCCTCACCAACGACAGCCTGCGCCGCAACCGCATCAAGCCCCGTCTGCGCAGCATACAGAAAATTTTAGGAAAATAGAAAATTAATAAAATATGTTAGATTCATTCTTATCCCCCTCATTCTCGATGATGCTCGTCCGACTGGCCATCAATCTGGTCGTCACGTTGCTCATCATCGACCGTCTGTATTATCCGAAGAGCAAGCGTCGTGACTTCTACTTCACGTTTGTACTTATCTCCATCGCCATCTTCTTCATCGTCTTCTTCATGATCTTCGTGCTTGAGGAGATGAAGGGCAAGACCTCGTTGGGTATTGGTATCGGACTCTTCGGCATCTTCTCCATTATGCGCTACCGTACGGATGCCATGCCGGTGCGTGAGATGACCTATCTCTTCGTCATCATCGCCCTGTCGCTGGTCAATGCCATATCCGAAGGTGTGCCCATGTTTGAGCTCGCCCTCACCAACCTCATCTTCTTCCTGGCTGTCTGGTTCTGCGAGTGGCGCCTGAAGGTGCTGCCCTCGAAAATCATCCAGTACGACAAGATTGACCTTATCAAGCCTGAGTGTAAGAAAGAACTCATCGCCGACCTTGAGCAGCGCCTTGGCCTGGATATCGTCCAGGTGGAGGTGGGCGCTGTCGACTTCATCCGCGACATGGCGATGGTGAAGATCCGCTATCGCGGCAAGCGCAGCGATGGTGACGTGGCTGATAACCTCAAGCTCTCCAAAGACCAACTTAAGACATTTAATAAGTGAAAAGGTGAAAAGACTATTATTATTATTCATGGTTTCGCTGCCGATGGCAGCAATGGCCCAGTCGGATGACTTCGGACTCGATTTCACGCTTGAGGCGCAGAAGAAGCTCTCCAAGGTCGTGAACCTCAGTTTCGAGGGTGAACTCCGTACCCGCGACAATACCAAGACCGTAGACCGTTGGAGTGCGGGCCTGGGTATCGACTATAAGGCCACCAAATGGCTGAAGCTCTCTGCCGGATACACGCTCCTCTATGACAACAACGAGCGGATCTCTTATTTCGATGCCCTCGACGATGAGGTGCTCGACGGTGATGCTGAAGCCGGCGATCCCAAGAAGTGCGCCAAGTACTGGGCCACGCGCCACCGTTTCAATGTCTCGGCAACCTTCGACAAGAAGCTCTTCGGCGATTTCAGGTTCTCTCTGCGTGAACGCTGGCAGTACACTTACCGTCCTGAGTACATCGTCGACGAGCGCTGGAGCTATCTCGACAATGCCTACGACGGCAAGCGGAAGATCTATGAAAGCAAGAACGCTCACGTGCTCCGTAGCCGTCTGCAGGTGGAGTACGACAAGAAGGGGCTCGCCGTGACGCCTTATGCCAGTGTCGAGTTCTTCAATGCCTGGAGTCTGCAAAAGACCCGTTTCCAGACGGGCCTCGACTGGAAGGTGTCCAAACAGCACACCCTCGGTTTCTTCTACCGCTACCAGACGGTGCGTGACGATGAGGACGACCTCGAGCCCAACCGCCACATGATAGGTTTGGGATATAAGTTCAAGTTCTAAAATAAAGCCCCGTTCAACTGAGCGGGGCTTCATTTTTATTTGAATAGTTCGTCGAGGAATCTGTAGAAGGCAGGATCTTCGCCGATGATGGTCTTCACGATCTTCCCGTCGGGACCGACGATGATCTTCGTGGGGAAGCCCTGAATCTCGTACTGTTCGAGCACTTTCGAGTCGCGTGGGTTATACACGTGCAGCCAGGGCAGTTCGTGCTTCTCCACAGCAGCTTTCCATTTCTCTTCCGTGTCGTTGCAGTCGATGCCGAGAATCTCGAACTTGCCGGCGTACTTCTGATAGTACTCCTTCATCTGCGGGATGCCCTTGATGCACCAGACGCACCATGATCCCCAGAAGTCGAGTATGACGTATTTGCCGCGCAGGCTCGACAGGGTGAGGGGCTTGCCGCTGAGGTCGTTCAGCGTGAAGTCGGGGGCAAGATCAGAGGAGGAGTCAGTAGAAATGTCTGTGGCAGGAGTGTTCTCCTGACTCCTGTCTGCTGACTCCTGTTCCTTGTTACCCGCGCAGCTGCTCAAGGCAACTACGGCCAGCATGATGCTTAGGATATATTTCTTCATAACGTTTGTTTCACCTTTTCACATTTTCACTTCACCACAATCTTCCTGGTCTTGTCGCCTTCCTTTACGATGTAGATGCCACGTGGCAGCATGGCGTCATTCGGCAAGCGACGGCCACCGAGATCGTAATAATATTGGCGATTGCCGGATTTACTGTTGACGACGCCGTTGATGGCGGTCGTGTCGTAATCCTTGATGTTGTTCGTGTCAAAGTTCTGTTTACCGCCAGAGAAGGCGATACTGCCGTAGGTCTTGATGCAGTAGCTGCCGATGTCATTGATGGCCAGTGTACCGCCGGTCATGTAGAAGTTGCCGCTGTTCTCGTCCTCATGGTTGAGGGTCTGTCCGGTCGCGACGGAGTCTTTCAGTTCCACCTGGATGCCGTCGTCCTCCACATTTTTGATGTTCACTTCTCCGCTGGCGATCAGGCAATACTCCTGACAATGGATGCCGTCTTTCTTTGCGCCAGTCACGTTGATGGTGCAATTCTTCACCGTCACGTATTCCTTACTGTAAATGGCATGGGCATAATTGCTGCTCACGTTCAGTGTGCCTTTTCCGCCGAATTCCGTATGGCCCTTGCAGTGGAAGCAGCCCTTGGATGTGGTGTCTGTCACACCGTCCTTCAGGGTGTTCACCGTATTAGGGTTCATGTTTACCTTGATGCGCTTGCCGTCCTTGATGTGGATGGCTGTGCTGTCGGGGTTGGTCAGTGTCAGTCCGTTTAGTTGTAGTGTGGCCTTGTATTCGCCAGTGAGGTAGAACTCGCCGTTCTCACTCTCGCCGCTCAGCAAGTAGACAATCTCCCCGGGGTTCTTCGCGGTGGTCGATGTCTGTAGAAGCTTGACGTGCGACGACTCGCCGTTGAGGTTACTCACGTAGCCACTGGCTTCGGCAGGGATGGTGACAGCGGCCGAATTGCCGTTGTACTCCACCTTCACAATAATATCCGCAGCATTGGCAGCCGTACAGAAAAGCAAGGCTGCCAGTGTATAAAGAATCTTCTTCATTAAGGATGAATGATCAATGTTCAATTTCAATAACATTAAAGACCCATAGCCTCCTTAGCCTTGTCTGCAGCAGCGTCGACGGCCTCACCGGCAGCGTCCTTGGCAGCATCCTTCATTTCTTCTGCCTTGTCGGCAGCATCCTGAGCAGCATCCTCGACAGCGTCACCGGCAGCATTGAGAGCTGACGACAGACCGCTGACGATAGCGTCGGCAGGAGCGGCAGTCAGGGCATTGATGGCATTGTTGACAGTCTCGTTCTCACCGGCGAAAGCCTTGATCTTGTCTGCGTTCTCCTTCAGGAAGTCCTGAATCTTAGCCACATACTCTTTGGCAACCTCGGGATTGTTGCCGATAATCTCCTTGATCTTCTCCTGAACGGTGGCGAGCAGCTCAGCGAACTTGCCGGCATCCTGAGCCTCGATCTGCTCAGAGAGTTGAGAAGTCATCTCACTGACAGCAGCCTCCACGTCGAAGGCGGCAGCCTCGGTAGCGTCAGCAGCCTGCTGGGCCTTGTTTCCACATGAAGTGAAGCCGATGGCAATCATGGCCATCACAGCAAATAATACTTTTTTCATAATGCTTTCTATTTTAAATTATACGATAATCTTTAGTGCGACAGACACACTTTGCTTGATTTTCGGCAACAAAATTACACCTTTTTCGAATAAGTTGATGCATATAATGGTATTTTTTACACTTATTTAGTAATTTTGCACTCCGTTTTCAGAGATAACAAGAGAAATATGACAAGTTCATTGACATTTAAGCCGAAACTGTTCTCGGCACTTAAGCATTACAACCGCCAGCAGCTGACGACCGACCTGCTGGCCGGCATCATCGTGGGCATCGTCGCACTCCCATTGGCCATCGCCTTCGGTATCGCCTCTGGCGTGACGCCCGAGAAGGGTATCATCACCGCCATCGTAGCCGGTCTCATCATCTCCGTCTTCGGAGGCTCGAAGGTACAGATCGGTGGACCTACGGGCGCGTTCATTATTATTATATATGGCATCATCCAGCAGTACGGCTTCGAGGGTCTGACCATTGCCACGCTTATGGCGGGCGTCTTCCTCATCATGTTCGGCGTACTGCATCTGGGCACGATCATCAAGTACATCCCGTACCCCATCGTCGTGGGTTTCACCAGCGGTATCGCCCTGACCATCTTCACCACGCAGATCAAAGATCTGCTCGGCCTGTCGATGGCCATTGTCCCTTCCGACTTTATCGAGAAGTGGATAGCATACATCGACTGCGTGCCTACCATCGAGCGTTGGAGTGCCCTTGTTGGCTTGGGCTCCGTCGCCGTCATCGCCCTTTGGCCAAAAGTGACGAAGGGCACGGCGCTGGGTAAGCTGCCCGGCTCGCTGATTGCCATCGTGCTGATGACCGTCACCGCCGCCTTGCTGAAACAGTATGCCGGTGTCACTACCATCGAGACCATCGGCGACCGTTTCTCCATCTCTGCCACACTGCCGCAGGCACAGGTGCCCGACCTGACGTGGGACGTCATCAAGGGTCTCGTCTCGCCCGCCATCACCATCGCCATCCTTGGTGCCATCGAGTCGTTGCTCTCGGCTACTGTGGCCGACGGTGTCATCGGCGACCGCCATTGCTCCAACACAGAACTTATCGCCCAGGGACTGGCCAACCTGGCGTCGCCCATTTTCGGCGGCATACCGGCCACTGGAGCCATCGCCCGTACGATGACAAACATCAACAACGGCGGCCGCACGCCCGTTGCCGGTATCGTCCATGCCGCCGTGCTGCTGCTCATCTTCCTCTTCCTCATGCCGCTGGCGCAGTATATCCCCATGGCCTGTCTGGCCGGTGTGCTCGTCATCGTAAGCTATAACATGAGCGGCTGGCGAAGCTTCATTTCCATCCTGAAGAACCCGAAGAGCGATGTCATCGTGCTTTGGGTCACCTTCCTGCTGACGGTCATCTTCGACCTCACCATCGCCATCGAGGTGGGTTTGATCTGCGCCTGTCTGCTCTTCATGCGCCGTATGGCTGAGACCACCGACGTCAAGGTCATCAGCGACGAGATTAACCCCGAGGAGGAAGACAGCGACTTCCAGATGGGCAACCTTGAGCACCTCACCATTCCTGAGGGCGTGGAAGTGTATGAGATCAACGGTCCCTACTTCTTCGGCGCAGGTAACCGTTTCGAGGAGATCATGGGTGTGCTGCGCCATCAGCGGCAGAAGCCCCGAGTCCGCATCATCCGAATGCGTAAGGTGCCGTTCGTCGATTCCACGGGTATCCACAACCTCACCAACCTCTGTCTCATGTCGCAGGGTGAGGGCATACAAGTAGTGCTCTCCGGTGTGAACGAGAAAGTGCAGTCCGTGCTCCACAAGGCCGGCTTCGACGCGATGCTCGGCGAGGAGAACATCTGTTCCCACATCAACGAGGCCCTCGAACGAGCCCGACAAATAACAGCATAAAAAGCAAAGAATCACGGGACTCCCCGTGATTCTTTACTTTTTATTTGATCCTTGTTATTTTATTGCATGTCGTAGACGACCTGCATGAGGCGCTTGCCAAGTTCGTCGGCCTGCTCCATCGTCTGAGCCTCGCTGTAGACGCGGATGATCGGTTCGGTGTTCGACTTGCGTAGATGCACCCAACGGTCGGGGAAGTCGATCTTCACACCGTCGATGTCGTTGACCTTGGCACTGCTATCGTTGGCGAACATCTGCTTTACCTTCACGAGGATGGCGTCGACATCGGTGCCTGGCGTGAGGTCGATGCGGTTCTTGGCAATCTGATAGTCGGGGAAGGTCTTGCGCAGCTCGCTGACGGTGCAGCCCTTTTGGGCAAGGCTGGAGAGGAACAGGGCGATGCCTACGAGGGCGTCGCGGCCGTAGTGGCTCTCGGGATAGATAACACCGCCGTTGCCTTCACCGCCGATGACGGCTCCCACCTCTTTCATCTTCGTGGTGACGTTAACCTCGCCGACGGCTGCAGCCGTGTACTGGCCTCCGTGCTTCTCAGTGACATCCCTTAATGCCCGCGTACTGCTCAAGTTCGAGACCGTATTACCCACGGTGTGGGTCAGTACGTAGTCGGCGACGCTGACGAGGGTGTATTCCTCGCCGAACATCGTGCCGTCTTCGCAGATGAAGGCAAGACGGTCCACGTCGGGGTCGACGACGATGCCAAGGTCAAACTCGCCGCTCTTCATGCGGTCCATGATGCCGTGGAGGTTTTTCTCCAGCGGTTCGGGGTTATGGGCGAAGTCGCCCGTGCACTCGCCGTTCAGTATCTCGTAGTTGAGACCGAGGGCCTGGAAGAACTCGGGGAGGATGATGCCGCCCACGGAGTTGATAGTGTCGGCACAGACGCGGAACTTGCGCTGGCGGATGGCTTCGACATCGACGAGCTTCAGCTGGAGTACGGAGTCGATATGGCGACGGTTGTAGGTGTCGTCGACGGTCAATGAACCGAGTTGGTCTACTTCGGCGTAGTGGAAATCTTCAGCCTCTGCGATGCGGAGCACTTCGGCGCCGTCGGCAGCGGTGAGGAACTCACCCTCGCTGTTGAGCAGCTTCAGGGCATTCCACTGACGGGGGTTGTGCGAGGCGGTGATGATGATGCCGCCGTCGGCCTGGGCCATGCGTACAGCGAGTTCTGTCGTTGGCGTGGTGGCGTAGCCGATGTCGATGACGTCGTAGCCCATTCCCATGAGAGTGCCGACGACGACATTGCGGACCATAAGGCCGGAGAGACGGCCGTCGCGGCCTACGACAATCTTATGACCACCTATGAACTGTGCATAGGCGGTGGTGAACTTCACGATGTCAAGTGGATTGAGCGTGTCGCCGGTCTGTCCGCCGATAGTACCGCGGATACCGGAGATGGATTTAATCAATGTCATAAGGATATGTTATTAACAATTTAAATTTCGCGTTGGTACGTGATGGTATAGAAATAGGGCATCACATTAGACGAGGCGTAGACGTGTCCCTGGGTATGAGGCACGATAAGGCGCACCTTGGAACACGTTTCGTCCGCACTCTGCGGGCGTCCCACCTTAATATACGAGAGGGGTACAATCCAACCTCCGGGGACTGTGGTGGAGCCGTAGACACTGGCCATACAGCCGCTGATGAAAGTAGCGGTGAAGGTACCAGACGAGTTCGTAACCGTCATGCGGTCAGGCAACGCGGCGAAATCCACCGTCACGTTCTGCGTCTGCGTCGAGTCGTTGATGATGTCGTACTCCGTGTAGCGGCAGTCAATGGTGAGCGTCTCATTCTGCTTGACGTTGTTGCCACAGCCCTGACGGACGATCTGCATGTAGACGCCGCTCTTGTCAAGCTTGACAAACTCGCGGCGACCAAGGTCGGTCTTGTAGCCGTTCTTCACGAACTCTTCTTCGGAGATGACGGTGAAGGAAGAGTCGGCGATGAATTTCGCGATGGCGTTACGCTCTTTCTCCTTCTTGTCGCCATAAGTCTCATAGTCGTTGCAGCTGGTGAGCACAACGGCCAGGAGTATCAGTATGTATGCCAATTTCTTCATATCGGGTGCAAAGTTAAGAAAAAAAGGTGAAAAGCATGCAGCTTTTCACCTTTTTAACTGTTCGGCGTAGGCGATGATGGCTTCACGGACCACCTGGACGGCCTCGTCGATGGTCATGTCGAGGTGACCGCCGGAGGCGTTGAGATGTCCGCCACCGTTGAAGAATTCGGACGCCATCTTGTTGCAGGGAAACTGGTCGACGGAACGCAGCGAGACCCAGATACAGGGCTTTTCGGAGTCCTCGCGCAGCGAGATGGACAGTTTCAGGCCCTTGATCTGCTGGGGGATGTTGACCAGCCCCTCGGCATCGCCCTTGATGAAGTGGAACCGTTTCTGCTCCTCGCGGGTGATGGTGTAGAAGGCGGTGTGGAACTCGGGCATATAGACCAGCTTCTCGTACATCACGTAACCCATCAGACGGATACGGTTCTCGGAGTAGTTGTGATAGACGTTGCGGTAGATGCGGTCCTTGTCGATGCGCTTGGTGAGCAGCTCGCCGATGATGAAGTAGATTTCCGGACGGGTACTGTTGTAGAGGAATCCGCCCGTGTCGGTCATCATGCCACAGTATATGGGGATGGCGAAGCGCTTGTCGAGACCGTCGAAACTACCGAATTGCCAGACGATGCGAAAGACGAGCTCGCAGGTGCTGCAGGCCTCCGGCCGGGAGATGGTGAGCACGGCGGGCACGTCGGGGTCGAGATGGTGGTCGATGAGCACCTTCGGGGCAGGGGAGGAGACGAGGGCCTGCTCCATGTCCTGGACGCGGCTGGTCGCGTTGTAGTCGAGGCAGAACACGAGGTCGGCAATCTTGAAGAGCATGTCGCACTTCGCCGGGTGTTTGTCGTAGCGTATGATCTTCTCCGTATTGGGCAGCCACTGCAGGAAGTCGGGATACTGGTCGGGTACGATGACTGTTGCCTCCTTACCGCGTGTCCGCAGGTATTCCGCCCAGCCGAGACAAGAGCCGATGGCATCGCCGTCGGGACTCTTGTGGCTGGTGATGAGAATCGTGTCGGCAGAAATGATCAGCTGGTCCAGCTGACTGAGCTGCGCTTCGTTCAGAATGGTTATGTCCATTAAAATAATTTATTGGGGTACACACCCTCGTCGACGAGTTGCTGGATGCGGGCGACGGTAGAGTCGCGGTCGGCAGCATAGGTGACGCCGAACCACTTCGACGTGGTGTCGAGCACCTCGACGGTGGCGGTGCCGTCGGTGATGAGCTTGTTGACCATCAGGGGGATGAAGAACTCTGCTTTAAGGTTCGTGAGGTTCTTCGGGTCGCTGAGGAACTCACGGAAGTAGGCCTCGGAGTACTCGAAATAGTCGGGTGTGAAGCCCCACATGTTCATCGAGACGGGGGTGTTGTCATCGACGACAACCCACTGGCCTTGTTCGTCCTTATAGCGGATGGGTTCTGTGGCAGCACCGGCGTTGGAGCCGTCGGCAGTACAGCGCACGATTTCGGTACGCTCGACGACGGTGGTCAGATGGCCTTTGTCGTTCTTCGAGCAGATGCCACGGGCGACGGTACCGTTCTCTGATAGGGTGTTGCCCACACGGAAGCCCACCATCGCATACTGGTTGCGGGCACCCTCGGGCAGGTTGGCGAGATACTTGCCGATGACCATGAAGGCGTCGCGGTTGTAGAAGTCGTCACAGTTGATGACGCAGAAGGGCTCTTTGATTACGTCCTTACCCATGAGTACGGCGTGATTCGTGCCCCACGGCTTCTGACGGCCTTCGGGTACGGTGAAGCCCTCGGGCAGGGCGTCGAGGGCCTGGAAGCAGAGCTCACACTGCACCTTACCCTCGTATTTCGAGAGGATCTGAGTGCGGAACTGCTCCTCGAAGTCCTTGCGGATGACCCATACGATCTTGCCGAATCCGGCTTGGATGGCGTCGTAGATACTGTAGTCCATGATGGTCTCGCCGTTGGGGCCCAGACCGTCGAGCTGTTTCAGGCCGCCGTAACGGCTGCCCATGCCTGCTGCAAGCAGAAATAATGTCGGTTTCATAATGCTGTTTTTTGAGTTATATTCAATTTGCGTGCAAAGGTACAACTTTTTTCTTAGACAGAAGAACATTTTAAAGACATAGTAACATATTAACAGTTTTTTTTATTTATAGAGTTCTTCTGTCTACAATAATCTGTTAATATGTTACTATGTCTTTAAATTAATACTATGTCTTAGAACGGGTAGCCGATGGCGAAATGGATGGTGTTGGCTTTCTTGAAGCTGGGGATGTTGAAGTAGCCGGACTTACCGGTGTCGTAGGGGAAATGGAGGGCGATACCCCAGTCGAGACGGATGACGAGGAAACCGAGGTTGTAGCGCAGGCCGATGCCTGTGCCCAACGCCAGATCGTCGAAGAATTTGGAGAACTTGAACTGCATCTTGTCGAAGAGGATCTTTTCGCTTTCATACTCCTCTTCCGGCGAGATGTAATTACCATCCTCATCATAGCCTCCGGTATATTCATCTATGGAAATGAGCTCGTCGCTATTCAGTCGCCATATGTTGCCTGCATCGAGGAAGATGGCGCCTTCGAGGTTGCCGAAGAGGGGCGTGCGGTATTCGAGGTTGGCCACCAGTTTGAGGTCGCCGTTGCGGATGGCGTAGTTATATTGTCTGTTCTTGTTCTTAAAATCTTCCAGTCGTCCGGGGCCGATCTCGCGCATGGAGAAGGCGCGGATGCTGTTGGCGCCACCCACGTAGAAAAGTTCGGTGACGGGGGCGTCCACGCAGTTGCCGTAACTGTATATGACGCCGGCGTTGAGATGTGCTACAAGTTTCGAGGCCATACCCGTCGACCAGCTCTTCGTGTAGTCGGTCTCTACGCGGATAAACTGGGCATAGGGGGCCTTGAACCACTTCTTCATTTTCTCATCGTAGCCATAGCCGCGGGCGAGGTCGATGAGCGAGACAATGTTACCGCTCTCCTCGACGCTCGTCTCCCAACGAATGGGGTTGCGCAGCGTGACGGGACTGGTGTAGGTATAGGTGTAGCGCATCGTGGGGATGAGGTAGTCGCCCATCGTGATACGTATGTAGGGATTCTCTTTGGTGACGGAATCGTATTTCGCCGTGGTGTTGCTCTTGAACTGATACTTCACCGTCAGGGGGGAGAACTCATGCCGGCTGGTGGCGGTGGGCTGCCAGCGGTAGGTCCACTCGCCCGAGACGACATGCATATTGTAATAGTCGGGACGCCGTACGAAGTCGGTAGATGCCTTCGCATAGGTGATGGGGGCGGCATAGGGCCGGCGGCGGGGGATGCGACGGCCGTTCTTGTCGCGGCGCACACGATTGCTGTTATAGAACGGCGCGATGATGCGGGGGAACTCAATGGTGACGTCGGCACCATACTGGTAGGTATTGGAGTTGGTACCGCCGCCATGCTGCCACTCGTAGGAGCCGTGCAGGTTGATGTCGAGTTTCTCACCGCCACGGAAGAGGTTGCGACGGGTGAAACCGATCTTCGCCTCCGGACCGAAGCGCTCGCTGGTGCGACCGATGGCGTTGGCCTCGAAGTAGAAGTCGTAGGGCTTGTCGAACACGCAGTTCAGGTTGACGTCGAGCGTATCGGTACCCGCCCGGGGCGTGAACTGGAAGTCGGTCGTTGAGAAGACGCCTGTGGCATTGATCTTACTGGCCGACTCGAGGTAGTTGTCGTAACTGAATTCCTGTCGCGGACGTAGCCTGAGGTTTTGCAGGATGACGTTGGGACGGATAGGCGGTTTCTTGCCGTGATAGAGAATGGTGAGGTGACGGCGCTTGACGCTGTCGGTGAGCTGCTCACGCATGCTCTTGCGGAACTGTACGGCGATATTGCCGATATACCATTTGCTGAGCCCCTCGGGCGGCAGTTCGTTGGCCAGCTGGAAACGGAGCTGTGCCCGTCCGGCCACTTGGAAGGTGTCGGCGAGATAGGAGGCGAAGTTGTTGCTGTAATAATAGTAGCCGTTGTTGCGGAAGAGGTTGGTGATACGGCTGCGCTCCTTGTCGAGGGCGGAGACGCTGAACGCATCCTCCGACTTGACGAGCGACTCGCTGCGGGTGGAGTCGATGAGCGCTTGGAGGGAGTCGGGGAAGTTGACGTAGGCCACGCTGTCGAGGGTGAAGAGGGTGTCGAGACGGATGGTGTAGCCGATCTTGCATTTCTTGGGGTTCTTCTGCGGCACCTCCTCATAGGTGACCTCACTGCGGAAATAACCGTTATTTTTGAGCACAGACTGGGCGACGGAAGCGCGCAGGGCGGGGTTCACCTTACTCATCAGCACCGGCGGACGGCCGAACGACTTCTTCATCCAGCGGGCGAACTTAGAGTCTTTGTTGGCGTATTTGTTATAGATCCACAGCCGCCAGGACCAGGGACTGTGGTAATAGCTGCTGCCGAAGAGCGAGCCGTTGGGGGCTGTGGCCAGGGC
Source organism: Prevotella sp. (assembly GCA_017474845.1). Lineage (GTDB taxonomy): Bacteria > Bacteroidota > Bacteroidia > Bacteroidales > Bacteroidaceae > Prevotella. The sequence goes on along the minus strand of JAFVGS010000014.1, from coordinate 26,427 downwards.
AGCCTCCACTTCTTCCTTGGTGGCGTCGAGGTGGTCTTCGAAGGTGTCGTCCTTAGGTTCATCCACGTAGGTGATGCCGGTAAGACCCGTGAAAAGCTGGTCGTCCTCAGGGATGTTCTTGGTCATGGAACAGGAAGCGAAGAAGATAGAGGAAGATAGAAGGAGACAGAGGGAGATAGAGGACAATAGTTTTGCTGCAGACTGTTTGAGCCCCCAGATCATTTGTCTTCTATCTTCCTTTATCTCCCTATATCTTCTTTTATCTTCTTTCATTTCCTACTACTTTGATACTGTCAACTTGTATACTGTCGCGCTGCGTCATCGGTTGACGGTCTGAGGGCTGTTGCTCTGATGGGCGACGGGTGGGGTACGTCGGCTGTTGTTCCTTTTTCCAGAACTGGAAGATGTCCCAGAAGTTGTCGAGCTTGCGGCGCCAGACGAAACCGATGCCGTATACGCTAGTGTAACCCTCGAGCCAGTCGTAGACATTCTGCTTGTAGAACATCTTCAAGTTCTGCGTGGCGTTCGGGTTCAGACGGTACTCCATCGACACATTGTCGAAGAACGACTGTTTCTGTCCCATTGCCGCATTGTCGCCCGAGGATACCAGGCCGCCGATCTCGATGCGCAGGCGGTTGTCGAGGAACCGCTTGGCGAACTTGAAGGAGTAGTCGGTATGCGTGGTACCTGTGGCGTCGGTGGAGTTGTCGATGCCCACACTCAGGTCGAGAGTCTTCAAGGCCGAGCCGGCGATGTTGTTGATCTCGCTCTGGAGGAACGAGCTGAGCGCGTTGTTCATGGAGAAGCTGCCGGTATTTCCGTCGGCGAGATACATGCCTGTGGAGATCATTGCGACGGCAAGCTTGCTGCGCTCTTCCGTCGACATCGCGGAGAGTTCTGTGTTGACGTTGTTGTCCTCCGGGGCCTCGATGATGAATTGCAGTCCCATGTCGTTAAGTGTCTTGGTGATGATGACGCCACAGTCGAAGAGTACGCTGCGGCCGATGCCGGAGCCGTCGGTGACGGTGGCCTTGGTGCGCTCTGTGGCGGTAATGTTCAGGCGGGGATTCATCGGGTCGCCCGTGAACTCCACATAGCTGCCTTCCTTGATGCTGAAGGTCTTCAGCGGGATGACGGGCAGTGAGTATTTCATCTCACCGTTGGAGAGCGTGTAGCGGCCCGTTAGGTTGATGCCCTCATAGTCGTATTTCAAGCGCAGGTCGCCGCCTCCCGTCAGGTCGACATAGTTGGTCTGCTCCGGATTGAGGTCGCAGACGAAGTGGGCGCCTTCTGACACACCGATGGTGAGGTCGGCCTTGATGCCCGTGGGCTTAGGACGCGTGACGACGGTCAGGATGGAGTCATTGAAGTCGGTGAACTGCACCAGCTCGTCGAGACGGTTGTCGGCCGAGAGGGGTGAGTCGAGCAGCATATAGGTGAGGTCTGTGGTTCCGAGCACGTCGAGCCGCCCACGCATGTTCAGCATGTCGAGCGGTCCCTGCATCCTGGCAAAGAAGTTGACGAAGGCCTTGCCCCAGGCGATGGACTTGGGCTCCTGCTTGGCATTGATGAGCAGCAGGTTGCGGGCCCGCATGCGCAGGTCCATCTGGATATTTTCGAGGTCGGAGAAGTCGATGTTGCCCATCATGTTCAGAGGCTCGTCGTTGTAGGCGTAGAGTCCGAAGTTCTCCAGGAGCAGCTTGCTGCCGACGATGCGGACGGGGTCGTTGTCGAAGCGCATGCGGATGCCGTAGGGGATGCTGATGAGATGGGCGGAGTCGACGAACAGCTCACCGTTGATGTCGGGCCGGCGGACGGTGCCTCGGACGGTCATGCTGCCTTCGGCATAGCCGTCGAGGCCCACAATCTGGTCGGGCACGAAGCCGTTGACGAGTGAGAGGGGCATGCGTGTCATGTCGAAGGTGGCGTCGATGAGTCCCTCGCCCTGTTTCTGGTAGGTGCCGCTCAGCAGTCCGAACTCCTCGTCGTCGAGCAGCAGACGGGCTTCGATGGCGTGAGTGTCGTTCTCGTTTTGCAGATAGACGAGTTCCGTGCTGATGTTGCCGATGGGTGCGCCTTCGTAGGTCATAGCTGTCACGCCCATGTCGGAGGCCATCGAGATATGCTCGTCCTGATCCATCAGGATGTGGTAGTCGCCGTCGAGCTTGCCGGTGATGCGCGGCAGGTAGGGCATGACGGCTGTCAGCTCACCCAAGTCGATGCGGTGGAGGCTGACGGTGAGATCCTGCAGCATGGTGGAGTCTTGATGCTCGGTATAGATCTTCATACCCGTTTCGTCGTCGGCGATGAGGTCTACCTTTGCTTGTATCTTCCTGTTGTTCGCAAGGAAAATGTAGTTGTCTTTGTTCAGGTTGAACTCCTTATAACCCACCGTCGGACGGTCGGGAAGGAGTCTGAAGCGCATGCCGTCGTCTTCCATCTCTGCTGTGGCGCCGATGCGGACACCCATGCGCCCCTTCTCGTCGAAATAGCGCACTCCCGCCAGAGCCCCATGCTCGTGGACATGACCGTCGACGAGGGCGTTGAAGACGAACTGCGGGTTCTTGCGGTTGTTGCATACCTGTCCCTGATAGGTCAGCCGCTCGCCTTTCTGTATCAGGCTCAGCCGGATGGTGTCGATCAGGATGCTGTCGTAGTTGAGCGAGAAGAGATGTCCTTGTCCGTTGATGCCGGTCTCGGGCGAGGTGGTGAGGTCGAGCGTCAGTTCCTTGAAGTCGGCACCCGTGGTTCTCAGCATGTGGGCAATGGGATTGTCGCGCTTGCTCTCCAGGTGGAGGCTCATTGTTGGCAGCAGGGCCATGATGGCAGACTGGTCGATGACCTTTTCCTTAATCTTTCCGATGACAGAGTCGGTGAGGGCGGTGGTCTGGTCAATCAGTTTCTGATAACCGCCCATGGCGTCGAGCTTCAGGATGAAGTCGCCGCTCTGTACACGGGCGTAGGTGGTGTCGGGATTTGTCTTCAACAGAATGCCGACATCACCGGGTGTGTAGGTCTTCTGGCCGTCCTTCACGAAGACGTCGTTCAGACGCCCACTGACGTAATGGGTGTCTTTCAAGTCGGAACTGACTTTCAGACTGCCGTTTGTGCCGATGGTGAGAGGACTGTCCACAAGGCGCATCTGATAGAGGTCGGCCTTCGCGAAATCGCCGCTGACGGTGCCCTCAATCTTGTGGGTGTTTAGCAACAGTTCGGCGCCTATGCAGCCTTCGAGGATTCGGTTGTGCCCCACGATGTTGACTTCTCCGCGACCATCAGACAAAGTGACAGAGGCCATCAGGTTGTCTAAGTCCCAGCTGCCGTATTGCAGCCTCTCGATGCTGGCGTCGGCGGTGAGCCGGCTCTTGGGTGAGAAGAAGTCGGTGCCGTAGCCAGAGGCCTTGATGTCGGCGGTCAGACTGCGGATGGAGTCCTTGGGCAGGAAGTGGTGCAGGTTCAGGTTCCTGATGTCGATGTCTGCGTCGTAGGTGATCCTGTCTGATTCGAACGATCCCTTGTCGTCGAGGGGAATCCTGGCGTTGCCGGCCAGCTTGATGCTGCCCTCTGCCTCGTTGAGCGTCAGGTCGGTGGCGAACTTGGTGCCGTCGGCTGTCAGTTTGCCGTTGAGCGTGATGCCGTCGGGGATGCGGTAGGTGTTGCTCATCTTGGGGTCGATGAGGGCGGTCATGAAATTCAGCTGCTTGGTCTCGGCCTCTACCTGCAGGTTGGCCTTGAGCTGGCTGAGGTTTCTCACGTTGTCAAGTGTTCCCTTGACATTGGCGTGCAGGGCGGTGGCGAGGTCGATGTCGAGACCCGTCAAAACCAGATGGCTCATGTTGCCGTCTGCCGATCCTCTGATGATGAGCGGCTTGTTGGGGAAGTGCTCCGTGAACTTTTGGGGCAACTTGCCTGCCACTGTGAAGATGTCCTGCTTGCCTAACTGTGCGAATAGGCGCATCTTGAAGATGCCCGGCCTCTGCTCGTCGAAGGCGTTGAAGTCCATGTCTGCGTCGACCATGATGTTGGAGTCGGGCGTCTTCAGCGTCATCAGGGGCAGGCGGATATGGTTGTAGGTGGAGTCGAGGTTGACGCCGCCCGTCAGTTCGGTGATCTTCAGCCCGCTCTTTTCCGTCAGTTCTGTCTGCCGTACGAAGAATGACAGCCCCGTGGGGGCATAGCGGAAGGAGTCGACGCCGAGAGTGACGTCGCTTAGACCTATCGGCTCGTAGTCCATCTGACCGTCTGAGATGTCGAGGCTTCTTACCTTATAGACAGATGTGGCGAGGTCGGCGGTGACTTCTCTAGCCACAGCCCTACCTAACGCGAGATTGAAGTCGAGGGTGTCGCCTGGCAGGTGCAGGGTGAGGGCTGAGTGTCTGATGCTGAGGCTGTCGGCATCAATCACCCATGTCACGTTCCTCTTGGTGGTGTCGACGGCAGCGGTGTCGGTGAGATTGAGGTCGATCTGGGCGCCAGAGAGGCGGGCACCGTTCACCAGGACGGTCTCCTTGTCGAGGTCGATGCCTTTCGACGCGAGCCACAACTCCTGGAACTGACCTTTGATCCGCAGGTCGTCGATGAAGCCGTTGGTGTTAATCTTTGTCTGTCGGAATGAGAGCTCCTCGATGACAACCTTCTTTTTCAACAGAGGAAGCAGGCGCACGTTGACTGTCAGGTGTCTTACGTCTGCGATAGTATCTGTCACATCTGTCACAGAGTCGTTTGGATGCAGCACGCGGAAGTCGTTGATGCCCAAGTCGAGCGGGAACTCCAAGTTCACATGTCCCACCAATATCTCCATCCCCGTCTTTTCAGAGGCGATGGAGACCACTTTCTGTGCCACCCAGTTCTGAACGGGCGGCAGATAGATCAGTGCGGCGAGTATGATGAACAGCAGAAAGGGTGTGAGTACCGCTATCCCGATCCACTTGAGTCCTTTTCTCATTCGGTTTTACGAAAGACGTTGCAAAAGTACAACCTTTTTTCGAGAAAAAGCAGAACTTTACATTATTTTCAACTTTTTACTTTTTTACTTTTTTACTTTTTTACCCTTTTACCTTTTTACTTTTTTACCTTGTATATAAGGTACGCAATGGCGTATTTCCACTGGGATGGTCTCCACTTCGAGACTGTCCTGGCTCACTTTCAGACGCACCATACAGGCCTCGCTGTTCAGGGGTTTGTGTTGGTCGAAGATGAAGTTGCCCACGCTGTAATAGATCTTGTGACCACCGTAGTCCTCGATGGTCTGGAGAGTGTGGGTATGGTGACACACGAGCACGTCGGCACCTGCCAACACGAGCATGTGGGCGTCATGTCGCTGGCGGAGAACGGGCTGCAGCGAATGCTCCTGCCCCCAGTGGAGGCTGACGATGATGACAGCTGTGGAGTCCTGCTGGCGGAGATGGAACACATGTGAGAGCAGCGAGTCCATCGACTCCTGACTCACGCAGGGCTTGTCCGTCAGGTAGGCGTAGTTCTCAAGGGCGAGGCGCAAGGAGGGCACGAGCCACACCTTTCGTGGCTGGTCGGCCAGCAGTACGGGTTCTGAGGCCTCTTGCATGTTCGCTCCTGCTCCGATGGGTACCATCCCTGCTGCGATGATGTTCCGTCGTGTGTCCATCAGTCCCTCGCGCCCTTGGTCGATGGAGTGGTTGTTGGCGAGATTTAGGTGGGTGATGCCGTGCTGCCTTAATGTGTCGAGCCATTCGGGTTCGCCCCTGAAGATGAAGCGCTTGAACGCAGGCGACTTGATCTTTGTGGCCGGACACTCAAGATTACCCACGACCACCTGGGCTGACTGAAAGACGGAGTCGACGCCATCCGAGAACAGATGGCCGACTCCGTGTCTTTCGATTGTCTGGCGCACCCCGCGGTCGAGCAGGATATCGCCAGTGAGGACGATGCTCAGCGTATCTGCACAATGCGCAGATACACTGAACAGCAGGCTAACAGCCAGTACTATAGAAGAACTCCTCATTCGCTTCTGGCAATTTGTTCAGCGGCACAAACAGTGGCTTTATCCACTCGGGCACACCTTTGCGGGGATTCTTCTTCAACTGCTCCTGCCACTCCTCGTCCGTCAGGCGCTGCTCGTCGATGGACTGGATGAACTCACGATAGCTGAACACAGCACCGCGTGTCAGCACCAGATAGCCGCCGATCTCGACCACTACGTAGATCTCATCGGCATCGCCGACGGCCTCGAAGAGGATAGACTTGTTGGGGTTGTTGTCGGCGTTGGCCGTGTAGACGTCAGCCACGAGGGCCACCTTCTTGTCTGCGCCCTGCACGTCGCTCCAGCCCGAGAGGTACTGGTCTTCGCTGCGGATGAGGTCGAGTGAGATGTACTCGAAGGTAGAACCCGTAATCTTAATCTGGTCGTACTCCTCGTCGGTGAGCTCCTGACCAGCCAGCTCCTTCTCGCTGACCCTCTGCAGGAACTGAGCCTCCTCGCGCATACGCTCAGTGGCGTCCTTCACTTTCTCTGGGAGCATATTCTCCTGTTTCAGCAGTTTCTCAGTTTTGTCGAGCAGTTCGATGGCCTTCTTCCAGAAGCCGACATTGGGCTCCACATAGCCTTTCACCACAGGCTCGGGTATATCCTCACCACCGCCGCACTCAGCACCTGCGGGCTGCTTGGCGTAGAGGATGGCGTCGTGCTTCAGCTCTGCCCACGAGGCGAGAACGGCGTTCAGGTCTTTCTTGTCCCACTCGGTCGTTACCATGAAGTAAGGCATCTTGTCCTTGCCTTCCTTGTCGGTGAGTACCTTCAGGGCGTTCATCCACTGTGTGCAGGTGGTCTCCTGCCAGTCGATCTCACCCATGCGCTTCTTCATCGACTTCAGGCTGTCGCCTAAGGCCTTCCAGTCGGTCTTTTCCTCCATCAGGATTTGCTCAGCGGCAGAGACACCCATTGCGGCGAAGAAATCGAGGCCCTTGGGCACAGCGCGCCTGGTGGGATTGCCCTCGTAGTCGACCATATTCAGCAGCACTTCGGCGTCGGGCTGGTAGCGCTGGGGCATCACGTTGATCTTGTTGTGGCTGGTCTTCTCAAACTTCGGACGGATCCGTGTCTGCTTGTCGCCGATCTCCTTGAGCGAGGCAGTGATCTTGGTGATGGCCTCGTCGCTGTGGATGAGGTCTTCCATCTGCATGCCCGTCTTCTCCACCTCAGCGATCACCTGCGGCAGACTGAGGTTGTCAGACTGTCCCATCATATAGGTGATGAGCTTGTTCAGACGGTTGTAGTTCTGCTGTGAGGTCTTGTCGCTTTTCAGTGCACAGGCCTGTTGCACGGCGGCCTTCACCTCGTCTTTGTGGTTGAGGCCGAAGGGCACGCTCTGTATCCACATCATGCCTCGGAAATAGCGTTGCAGCTTCTCCGTGCGGGTGTAGTGGCCGCGAGGGCGAAAGAGGCTGTAGGCGAACATGATGTCATGATAGTCCTCCATATAGCTGCTGAAGCTGTTGACGGAGGCCATCACATTATTATACTCCTCTAAATCGATGCTGCCAGGCTCCGGGTTGGAGATCCACTCGCCGGTGAACAGTTTGTGGGCGACGTTGTAGAAGGTGGTGTTGTGCTTGGCTATCTTGTTCACCTCTTCGTCGGCGCCCGACCAGCGCTCCATGTTGTAGAGCAGTTCGTGCATGTTGCGCGTGAACTGTATCATCATCGGCAGCAGCTGATTCTCCTCTATCTCGCGCAGCGTGCAGTCGATGTAGAGGTGGTAGAGTTGCAGGAAGAGATCAGTGGTCACGAAGTTGGGGAACTGCGAGTAGTCGTTCTCCTCGTAGATGTTGAACAGCTGGTCGTGGGTGGCGGGCACGATGGCGAAGCCGTCCTTGGCCAGATGCTGGCAGAGCAGCGAGTCGAAGTCTTTCAGCTGTGTGGGGTTGGAGAGGTTCTGCATGTTCACGCGCAGACCTGACTCTGTCGTGAAGTTCTCCTTCAACAGCTCGGCCTCACGGGCTTTCATGCGGTCGATGAAGGCTTGCTCTTCGTCAGAATATTTGATAGCCTCTGTCTCGATAGCGGCTCGATAGTAGTAGTCGCGCCAGGATTCTTCCTCCTTCATGTTGATGTTGCTGAAATCCTTTGCTTCAGAGAATTTCCACATCAGCGAGTCATACCATGTGGTTGTGGAATAGATGCCTCTCAGGTAGGCATCCTTGATGGGAAATCCCTTGCGGGCGGCAGGGGCTTGCGTGAGGAGGGTGATGTCGCTCAGCGGCAGACCCGTCACGTCCATGTCGAAGTCGATACTGTCAAGAAGATTCTCAACGTTGATGTGCGAAACGGGCACATTGACTGCACTCTGTTTCTGGCTGCAGGCCGCAACAAGTGCGACCAGACAGACGATAAGGAAAGATTTTGTCTTCATTGGTTTAAGTATTTAGTTGCTGCTTCTTTGTCTGTAAAGTATTGGAGGGCGGTCTCCTTGTCCACACCTTTTATAATAAAGCGCTCGAACTTCATGCCGAAACCGCTCCACTTATAGTCCGAGACCACATAGAGTGAGTCCGTGGTCGATTCCAATGCTCTTATACGACCGATACTGTCGCCCTCTGCTGGTGCCACAAACCGAAAGTCCTCCAGAATACCTCCCAACTTCGATCCCAACCACATCGGCCTCACTAACTTTCTTGTGCTCCCATCAATCTGCTTAAATATAAACAGCCTCCTCCCCATTGGATAATACCTCGTCTTCTTAATAACTCCCACCATCGCATCCTCGCTCCCGTCGCCATCTACGTCGCCCGTCTGAAACTGATACACCGGGTGCGCCAGCCGCCACTCGTCGCTCTTGCTTCCGCCCTTCACACCGAGCCAATACAAACTGTCGTTCTCCTTCCGCAGCTCAAACGCCTGGCTTTTGGCTCCTGTCTCCTGACTCATGCCCATCATGGGCATCAGCAGCCATGCGGTGACTATTGGGATGAAGGTTCGGTTCTGTCGCATATCGGTTACAAATGTCCGAATTTTTATTCGGGCTTGAAGAAGAGGGTCCAACGGTAGAGGTTGCAGCCGACGAAGTTGCCAAGCACCTCGCTGACGTAGACGATGAGGACGTCGGTCTGGAGGAGCTGGTCGGCAGGGGAGACGAGGAAATAGAAGGCGTCGGCGATGGAGTGGGCGAAGCCGCAGAGGATAAAGACGGGCACGCCGAGAATCAGCGGCAGCATCTTACCCTTGCGGGCGAACTCGACGGCGGTGGTCATGATGAATCCGCAGCCGATAGCCAGCAAGAAACATGCCCAGGGACCTTTCGCCAACCGTCCGGCGAGAATCTTTGAAGCAGGCTCGATGCAGTCGGGCTGGGCGTAGGCGATCATCCAGGCGGAGAGCAGACAGCCCACGATGTTACCCAGCAGCACGACGACAAGCATCGTCCAGTCGCCCTGACGGCGGATGAAGCCGGATGTGCCTGTATAAAGTTTTAGACCATAATAGACGACAGTGGTGAGACCGAAGGCGAAAAGAACGGCACCGGCGACACCGCCCACACGCAGGTTGACCACGCATCCGATGGAGATGCAGATGCCGGCGAGGATGGCCAGCGGGAAAGTTTCACGAAGGAGCTTTTGCATAGTTGACGATTGATGATTCGTTCTGCTATTTGTTGTCCCACCAGTCGGAGAAGTCGCCTTCTGCCAACTTCTGGTCCATCCAGTTGATCTGGTCTATCAGGGCACCATACATCTCCTGTGTGCTCCGCACATAGGTCCACTCGTCGGCGAAGTTCAGCGGGTGGTAGTCTGGCCACATCTTCTCGTTCCTCTCTGCAGCGCGGATGATCCAGTCACGCTGCGACACCAGGAACGACCCCATGTTCTCCTTCCAGATGGCTTTATATTCAGCCCATTTCTCCCTTGTCCTTTGCAGGAATACGGGGTCCTTGAGCAGATAGCGAATATAAAAGGCGCGCTTGGTGCAGTAGAAATGGCGCGTGCCGTACATGCCGAACGTCCAGGCGTCGAAGTCCCAGGTCGGTCCGACCACGAACTTGCCATTGCGAACCTTATACATATAGATGTTCTTGCTGCGTGAGGCCTCTTCGTTCAGTGTCACCTCCTGTATCAGCCACCAGTTGATGGCCGTCTCAATGTCGAACAGCTCACGGTATTGTCCGGCTGCCAGACTGTCTGGATCGCTTATCAGGCGTTCCACGCGGTTCATGGCTTCCCTGACGTATTCCATTTGCTGTGGGGGGATGTCTTCGTCTGGCTGCTTCATCTCCCAGTGCATATAGAATGCCAGGTTCTCGCCCGTGCGGTTGATGTAGTCCGTGATGAAGGAGTTGGGATTGTTGGCGCTGGTGTCGGTGATGTCAGACTCCAGTAGATAACCGCCTGTCAGCGCTTCTCCAGTGGTGTCGGCAGGGGTGACCTGCTCGATCTCTATCCGGTCTTTCTCGATCCTGATCTTCTCGCAGAGGTAATAGAGACCTGCGTGCTTGTCGTTCATGATGAGTTCGACGAAGGCGCCTTGCTGTACCCAGGGATAATCCGTCAGGCGGGCCAGCTCGTAGGCCATCGCGTTGCGCAGCTGGGTGCGGTCGTAGTAGGCATTCGCCAGGAGGTTCCAGTGCTTGCTCGGCTTCATACCCAGTATCTCGTGCTTAGTGTCGAGTTTGAAGCTGTAGGGCTTCTTCGGCAGTCGCCATGTGGCGTTGCCGCGACCCTTGACGCCAGCTGTTCCCAGGTCTTGGACCTTACCGTCTGTATCGATGAGGCGCATCTGGCAACCTTCCGTACGAACCATCTTCGTGACGATTGGATTGCCGTCGGGGGTGTTGATGAGGATGACGGGGAGGTCGTACAGGATTACTTTCCTCCGCTGCTGGTCGCCATTGGAAGCTTCCACAACGAGTTTCTGGGGCTCGAGGAAGTCGGAGAAGTCGAGCACGGCTTTGCCAGACTTGATCTCATGGTCGTCTACAAGCACTTTTATTCCGTTGTGCCTGAACTTGGGTGTCAACGCCGTCAGGTCCTGGTCGTGCGGAACCTTGATGTGGATGGCATCGTCGGTAATCAGGAATGCCTTGAAGCTCTCGCCGGTATTCGATTCCAGGCTGAACGCCAAGACGTCTGTGTGGTCTGTGGCATCGGTCTTGTCGGGCGTCACGAAGCAGACGCTGTCGATGGCTGCCAGAGGGATGTAATAGGTGGAGTCCATCGTCACGACGCGCTGGCCCGCGATGTCTTCCTGTTGCCGGCCTTCGGCATCCATGCGACTATAGGTGATGGCCTCCACTTCGTCGCGGAAGAACGCGTTTTGCTCTCCGTCGTTGCGATAGATGCAGATCATCTCACGCGTCTGCTGGGCCTGGCCCGTCAGCGCCGAAAAGGTGAGGATGAGGGTTGAGAGCAGCTTTTTCATTTGCGTATGAATTTAGAGGTTCGGCCATTGACGCTGAGGATGTACGCCCCCTTGGGGAGCGACGAGAGTGGTAGTACGGCGTTGGAGCCATCAAAGGTGAGGCGGACGGGAATGCGGATGCCGTCTGGGCGGTAGATGGTGATGTTGTCTGATGCCTTCACATGATGGAACACGATGCGGCCGTCCTGCTGCAGGTAGCCGGCATTGTCCTTGGGAGTGTCGATGCCTGTACCGTGTCCCTTGAAAGTGAAACGCACGATCTCTTCAGCGGGGTACTCCATATCGAGTATGTACGACCTGATCTGCAGCGTGTTGTCGGTGAACGTCACCTTCGGCTCGCTGTTCAGGTCCACATCGGTCGTTGTGCCGTCGGCATGCCAGAGTACCAGTATCTGGGCTTGGGCATCTGCTGTGACAGGAATCATCAGTACCGTCAGCAGCAGAATTGTAAATCGATTCTTTATTAGCCTTAATTTCGTCATATACGTTGAATTTGTGTGCAAAGTTAGGCATTATTTCTGAATCGTGCAAGGTTTAGGGGGTGTTTGTGACAATTCTTTCTTTGAAAGCGGCAAAAATGCCGAGCGGTGACAGTTTTTTAGCTAATAATGTTGGTAGTTTGGGAATAAGTTCGTACTTTTGCAGAGAGAAAACAAGCGACGATATGCAGAACGCGACGTTGATAGGACTCAGCAGCGTGCAGCACTTCCTGGTGGACGGGCTGTGCATCTGTTGCATGTTTCTGTTGGCGGGGATTTATGGTGAGAGTTTCGGAGCATATGGTGACCGTGTGAGCATGGGCACAGTGCTGAAATATAATGTACTGGCGTTTATGTCGCAGCCGCTGACGGGCATGATGGCCGATCGTATGGAGAGGCGCCACTGGCTGCTGATCGTGTCGTCGCTGTTGCTGACATTGGCTGTGGCCTCTGCCTCGCTGATACCGACGCTGATGAGGGTATCGCCGAATCTGATGTGGGACGGTCTCGGAGAGTGGATGATGGTTCTGGTGGCTGTTCTGTTGGGCGCTGGCAACTCGTTCTTCCATGTGTGGGGTGGCAAGCAGACGGTGGTGATGACGGGCAACGACATCCGGGCCTTGGGCGTGTTTGTGTCGACAGGTGCGCTGGGCTTGGCCGTGGGGTTCGTCTGCCGCTCGTGGACGTTGCTTTATGGGCTGCTGCTGGCGATTGTAGCGGTGGCGATTGTTTATTTGAAGAGTGATGGTTTTTCGAGGAATGAGGAAGGAGGAATGAGGAATGAGAATAGTCTTGCGGCAGATGATTCCCTTCAAAGTAATCTCTTTCCTCTTTCCACTTTCCACTTTCCTCAAATCTGGCTGTTAGTAGTGGCGCTGATGCTCTTCGTATGCTGTCGGTCGTTTGCCAGCGAGATGTTCTCAGGAGGGATAACGAAGACTCAGGAATTGATATTGCTGATTGCTGTCTTTGCGATGCTGGGCAAGATGGCCGGCGGCTGGATCGCCCGTTGGATGGGCATCTGGAGGTCGCTGGCGGTGATATTGGTTGGCGTGGTGCTGTGCTTTGTCTTTGGCGGCTACAATGATGTGGTGTTGCTGTCAGGAGTCTTCCTGATGAACTGTACGATGCCAGTTACGCTCTATCTGGCGAACGTCTTGCTGCCTCGTCGCGAGGGTTTGGCCTTCGGACTGCTTGCTGCGGCGCTGATACCTGGTTATCTGTTGGCCGTCTATTGGTAAGGAATGATGGTGACGAGACTGCTGGTGCCGCTGGTGGCGACGATCGTGATAGAGTGGGGCGTGCTGCTCTTCCTGGGTGAGCGACGCAGGAAGGTGCTCTATGGGTCGGTGGTGATCAATGTGCTGACGAATGTGCCGCTGAATCTCTATGCCGTCTGCGTGAGCAACGGACTCTCTACGGCCGTCGTGGGAGAGCTGCTGGTGGTCGTGGTTGAGGCGCTGTGCTACAGATGGCTGGTGGACGAGTGGCGGCAGGCCTGGATTTACAGCCTGCTCTGCAATGCCATCAGTTTCCTCACAGGTGAGTTGTTTGTGTTGATTAGTTTGTTATTCACATATTAAAATTTAAGAGTTATGATTCTATTAGATGTTTTACCCATTACCCCAGAAGAACGGATTGAGCGGATTAGGCGCATCAAGCCCGTGGTTGTTGACACCGTAGATAAGGTTCGCGAGACCATCAGCGACACGATTGAAGCAGCGAAGGATTCGCTTGTCGACAGCGTGGCACAGTCGCAGCTGATTCTTGACAATGCAGGCGGCGCCTCAAGCGAGGCCTCGTTGCTGTTGCCCGTAGGTATCGTCGCATTGGCGTTGGTCGGCTGTGTGTATCTGGCTCACATGTATCGCAGGCGCAGGGCAGTAGTGTGACAGTTCTTTCTTTTGAAAGCGGTATAGCTGAGCGGTGACAGTTGTTATTTAGCCAAAGCCTGCCAAAGTGTGTCGTTGGGGACTGGAGCCTCGACGACAATGGGGGCTTTGGAGACGGGATGGATGAACTCCACGCGACGGGCCATCAGAGAGATTGAACCGTCGGGATTGGAGCGTGGTGCACCGTATTTCAGGTCGCCCTTGATGGGACAGCCCATCGCTGCCAACTGGCAGCGGATCTGGTGGTGTCGGCCAGTCATCAGGTTGACCTCAAGGAGGGTGTAGTTGTCCGAACGGCCTATCTCCCGATATTTTAGGATGGCCTTCTTGGCGTTGGGACGCTCGTGGTCGTAGGCGTAGCTTTTGTTTTGCTTCTCGTTCCTTACGAGCCAGTGTTCCAGCGTGTGCCACTCTCCTGACTCCTGACCCCTGGCTACTGATCCCTTTCCCACAATCGCCCAATACGTCTTATGCACCTCGCCATCGGCAAACATCTTGTTCAGCCGGGTCAATGCCTTCGACGTGCGTGCGAAGACCACCAGCCCAGAGACAGGACGGTCCAAACGATGGGCCACACCCAAGAAGACGGCACCGGGTTTCTGGTACTTCTCCTTGATATAGTCCTTCACAATACCAGAGAGGGGGCGATCGCCAGTTTTGTCGCCCTGCACGATCTCCCCGCTCTGTTTGTTAACGATGATAATATGGTTGTCCTCGTAGATGACCTCCATAAATGGTCAATTATCAATTGATTACATGTTCATGCCGCCGTCGACCTGAATGACCTGGCCGCTGACGTAGCTCGACATATCTGAGGCGAGGAACGTAGCCACATTGGCGATATCCTCCACCTGACCGCCACGACGCAAGGGAATCTTGTTGATCCACTCCTTGCGGATGTCGTCGGGCAATGCCTGAGTCATAGCCGTATCGATGAAACCAGGGGCGATGGCGTTAGCACGGATGCCCTTCGGACCCATCTCCTGACCAATCGACTTGGCGAGGGCAATCAGACCAGCCTTTGAGGCGGCGTAGTTTGCCTGTCCGGCATTGCCGTGAACACCTACGACAGAGGCCATGTTGATGATGCTTCCGCCACGCTGGCGCATCATGATGGGCACGCAGGCATGGATGAAGTTGAAGGCTGACTTCAGGTTCACGGCAATCACAGCGTCCCACTGCTGTTCTGTCATGCGGAGCATCAGACCGTCCTTGGTGATGCCGGCATTGTTCACCAGGATGTCAATGCTGCCAAACTCTTCCTTTACTGCCTTGACCACCTCTTCCGTCTGAGCGAAGTCGGCTGCGTTGGAGGCATAGCTCTTGGCCTTTACGCCCAGGGCAGCGATCTCCTGCTCCGTCTCCTCGTTGACAGCGAGGTCAGTGAATGCGATGTTTGCGCCTTCAGCGGCGAACTTCAGTGCGATAGCTTTTCCGATACCGCGTGCAGCACCTGTAATCAGCGCTGTCTTTCCTTCTAATAATCCCATGTTGATTTACGATTAAATTATTGACTATTTACTTATTTACTTTTTTACCTTTTTACCTTACCACTACCTGCTGAGTTTGCCGAGGGCGCCATAGACGACCTTGGCCACCTGGGGCTTCGTGTCCTCCTCCTTCATGCCGTGCGCGATGCGCCCGTATATATAAGGTACCTCGAGGCCCTTGATACAATAGTGGGTAATGTCAGCCACGAGGTCGATATTGTCGATGTCGAACTCACCGTCCTCTTTCCCTTCGGTATAGACCTTGCGGAAGAGTTCGATCTCTGCGTCGTCAAAGCGTTTGCGCACCTTCTCCACCATCCAGATGTTACGGAAGAACTCAGCGCGCAGATTGCCGTTTCTGACCACCGTCTCACGGATCATGCTCAGATGGGTGTAGATGAGTTCGATGATTTTGTCCTGCGGACGGATCCTGCGGGCTGCCACCTCGTCAAGCTTGTCGGAGAGACGCTCGAGTTCGCTCTCAATGACGGCATAGTAGATCTCCTCCTTCGACTTGAAGTAGGTGTAGAGCGTGCGTCGGCCTTTGCCTGAGAGCGTCGCGATGTCGTTCATCGTCGTGTTCTCCAGGCCATTCTTGGCGAACAATTGCCTGGCCACGTCCACAAGTTTCTGTCTCGTCTTCGATATTGACATGTCTTAGTCCTCCTTTGTTTGAATAAATAATTGCACACTGTGCTATCAGTGTGCAAAATTACATAATTCCTATTAAATGAGCAAATTTTTGGAGGAAAAATCTTCTTTTTATACCCAATTTGGGAGATAATGGGGCTAAAAAGCAAAAAAAACACATAAATATTTGCAAGAGTCGAAAAATCTTTGTACCTTTGCACCCGCAAAACGAAAAAACATCGCGGAGTGGAGCAGTTGGTAGCTCGCCAGGCTCATAACCTGGAGGTCGCACGTTCGAATCCTGCCTCCGCAACACAGCAAGAAGCGCAACCTCTAGGGGCTGCGCTTCTTTCAATATCAGAACTGCTCTAAGATGCGTATTCTTTCTTCCGTGCTCGGATGGGTGGCGAAGAGTCCGCTCAGAAATTGCATCAGTCCGTGGGCCATCTGCTTTGGATGGATGATGTACATCTGTGCGATGTCCTCGCGTTCCACATCTCCGAGACCGGGATTGTTGGAAATCTTGCGCAAGGCTGATGCCAGCGCCAATGGGTTGCCGCAGAGTTCTGCGCCTCCAGCATCGGCCATATACTCTCGCTTGCGGGAGATGGCAAAGCGCGTCAGCATTACGAAGAGATAGGCAATGCCGGCACAGATGGCTCCGATGACCATGATGGCCATCGTGGAAAGGCCGTTGCTCTTCTCATTGCGATTGCTGCTGAAACCACCGAACCACATGCGGTTGTAGATCATCCTGACCACCAGCGTCAGCACGGTAGAAATGATGCCCACGAAGATGATGCTTGTGATGAGCAGACGGGTGTCGCGGTTGCGGATATGCGTCAGCTCATGGCCGATCACACCTGCCAGTTCCTCATCATTCAGACGGTCTAAGAGCCCAGTTGTGACTGTGACGGTATATGAATTCTTGTCGATGCCGCTGGCGAAGGCGTTCAACTGCGGATCGTCAACGACGTTCACCTTCGGCATGTCCATACCACAGGCCATACAGAGGTTCTCCACGATGTTATACACCCTCGGGTTCTCCCTGCGCATCAGCGGTTGGGCACCGACGGCTTTCTGGATCATCTTCGTATTGCTGAAGTAGGCGATGGCAAACCAGATGGCGACACCGCCGATTACGAAGGGTGCAATCTTTGTGAAGGTCCAGTTGACGGAATCGGAATCCAGCTGATTGACGAAGTAACCTGCCTGATCGTAATAGCCCGTGCTGAAATAGTTGAGGATAGCGAGGAATATCCAGATCATTCCCAGCAGGATTACTGGGAAGGCTAAGAGCAGCAGCATGCTCTTCATGTTGTTGCTCTTGATCTGGCTCTGTATGCCTACGTATCTCATCCGCGTTTAGAATTTGATCTCCGGTGCCTTCTCGATCGTCGCACGGTCTTCCTTCGGAATCTCAAACATCGGCTCCTTCTGGAATCCGAACATGCCTGCGAAGATGTTCGACGGGAAGGTCTGAACGGCGTTGTTCAGTTCACGGGTAGCGGTGTTGAAGTAACGGCGTGTGGCGGCAATCTTGTTCTCAATGTCTGAGATCTCTTCCTGCAACTGAAGGAAGTTCTGGTTAGCCTTCAGCTCGGGATAGGCCTCGACAGATACCTTCAGACCAGCGAGGGCGCTCGAGAGGGCGTTCTCAGCCTGTATCTTGTCATTGATGCCTGTGGCGCTCATGGCTGCGGCACGGGCCTGAGTAACGCGCTCCAACAGTTCCTTTTCGTGCTGGGCATAACCCTTCACGGTGGCCACGAGCTGCGGGATGAGGTCGTGACGCTGCTTCAGCTGCACGTCGATGTTGGCGAAAGCGTTCTCGCGGTTGTTGCGTAACTTCACAAGGTTGTTGTAGATGCTGATGCACCAAACTACGAGGAGCACCACTACTACGAGGATGATAATCAGTGTCATAATCGAATAATGTTTAATTGTTTATAATTTGACGGCAAAGGTAAGCCAAAAGTTGTAAAGTCGTATATTTTTTAAGAATTATTACAAAATTAAATCCGGTCGCCAGGCATTTGCCTTGACAACCGGATTTGTATAGTTCTGAAAATAGAATGCTTACTTCATCAACGCCATAACCTTCTTGTAGTACTTGTTGGTCGCGCGGACACTGTACTTCACGCCTCCATTCCAGGAGCGAATAGCCTTCTCGATGCTATTCTCGCGGTTATAATACGATTGAATTAACAGGAACATCTCCTTCGATTTCGCGACGCTGTAGCGGTCGTCCATCGTGTAACGCTTCTTACTCTTCTGCTTTTTGAGAATCTCGTTGCAATCCTTCACAAGAATCGGAGTAATCTGCATGGCGCCTACCGAGTTTCCACTCACGGCTTTGGGATTTCCTTCGCTTTCTACTTGAATAATCGCATCCATTACTGGATTCCAGTTGACACCTGATGTCTTTGCGCTCTTGGCCGAGTGGGTTCCTGCCGAGGCAGTCATCACGAGCAGCACGAGAGCCATCAGGCTCATACTTACTTTCTTACTCATTTGAATCATATTCTCTATACTTTAGACGGCGCTCATCGCGAGGGCCGTGTTATCCTTTAGATCTTTTCTTAAATGATACGACGTCACGTCGTCTTGTGCCTGAAGATACGGGCGATTTCTCTCAAATCGACTGCAAAAGTACGGAGAATCAATGAGTTAGCCAAATTTTATTGGCTTTTTTTGTGAAAATTGTGTGCGTACACTGATTTATGTCAAGAGTAGCAAAAGGACACGAAATCAGTCTAAATCGACCACCGTGATGCCTGCGCCGCCAAATTGTACGTGCTCATCGCGGTAGTGTGTGACGTTGGGAATGGTGGCAAGATATTGGCGTATCAACTGCCTCAGGACACCCGTTCCCGTGCCATGCAGGATTCTCACGCGAGACATGCCTACGAGGATGGCATCGTCGATGAAATAGGTGACGGCGTTGATGGCCTCGTCGCCTCTCATGCCGCGCACGTCAAGGTCTTGCCTGAAGTTCAGTTTGCGGTTGTCTATCACCTCGCGGGTGTCTTTCGATACCACCCCGTAAGAGCCTGCGATATTGTTGTTGCGCTCCTCGGTCTTCGAGAGCTGTGTGGTGGGTTTCTCGGCACGTTCCAGACGGTCGGCACGCATCTTCGTACGCATGCCGCCGAAGATGACCGTAGCCTGACTGCCATTGATGCTTTCAATCTCGCCGACGGAGGTGAGGCCCTTGATACGCACGGTATCACCGGGCTTTAGAGGTGAGAGGTGAGAGGTAAGAGGTGAGAGATTACCATCTGCGCTTAAACTATTCTCATTCCTCTTTCCACTTTCCTCTTTCCTCGCAAGCTTCTCTGCCTTCCGTTTCTCCTTACGCTCCTTGCGCTCCTGAATCTGACGGATCTTGCGGGCGATGGCCTCATCGTTGTCGCGTGTATCGATGGTGTCAAGTTCTTCCTTGAAGGTGTTCAGTTCCTCACGGGCCAGTCGTGTGCGTTCCTTTTCGGCCTGCGCCTCACGGATCTCACGGATGGCGTTCTCTATCTTCTTGTTGCTCTCACGCAGCAGTTCTTCGGCTTGTTCCTTCGCCTTACGCAGGATCTCCTTGCGCTGGCGCTCTATCTCGTTCAGCTCGTCTTCGTAGCGGTTGATTTTGCTCTCCAACGACTTCTCGTGCTGGTGGATGGTCTGCCGCTTGCCCTCCCAATAGCGTTTGTCGCGCACGATGTCCTGCAGATATTTGTCGCTCTGGATATACTCCGAACCAACGATGTCGCTCGCGTCTTTGATCACCTCCTCGGGGATGCCTGTCTTGCGGGCGATCTCGATGGCGAATGAGGAGCCGGGCTGACCGATAGCCAGTTGGAACAGCGCCTGCATCTCATGGCGGTCGTAAAGCATCGCACCGTTCACCACGCCCGGATGTCCCTCGGCAAACTGCTTCAGGTTCTGATAGTGGGTGGTGATCACTCCGAAGGTCTCGCGCTGCCAGAACTGCTTCAGCATGGCCTCTGCGATGGCACCTCCGATGGTGGGCTCCGTGCCGCTGCCGAACTCATCTATTAATAATAATGTACGCGCGTTGGCCTGCTTCATCATCTGCTTCATGTTCATCAGATGGCTCGAATAGGTCGAGAGGTCGTTCTCGATGCTCTGTTCGTCGCCGATGTCGATCATGATGTGCTCGAAGATGCCTGCCGTCGAGCGGTCGCCGATGGGGATGGGGAATCCGCATTGCAGCATATATTGCAGCAGTCCGACGGTCTTCAGACATACCGACTTTCCGCCGGCATTCGGACCCGATATGATCAGCAGCCGTCCAATATTCTTGTCTCCCTGTCTGTCTATTGTCTTGTCTCCCTGTCTTCCTGTCTCCTTGTCTCCTTCCAATCGTATATCCAACGGCACCACCTTCTTCCCCTGCTTCTCCAGCGAGAGTTGCAGCAACGGGTGTATGGCGTGTATCCAGTCGATGTGCGGCTTGTCTTCCACCGCTGGCTCGAAGGCCTTCGTCAGTTCAGCCCAGTGCGCCTTCGCCTGAATCAGGTCTATCTGTGCCAAGAACTGATAGGAGTCAAGTATTTCTTTCACGTGGGGACGCACCTCGTCGGTGAACACTGTGAGGATGCGGATGATCTCACGCCGTTCCTCGGCCTCCAGCTGTCGTACTTTGTTGTTCGCCTCTACCACCTCGGTAGGCTCGATAAACACCGTCTTACCAGTGGCCGACTCGTCGTGTACGATGCCGTTGATGCGCCGTTTCACCTGCGGAGCCACAGGAATCACCAGTCGCCCGTCGCGCATCGCTGGAGCCGCGTCCTTATCCACAAGGCCGTCCTTCTGCGCCGCGTGCAAGATAGTATATAATGTACGCGAGATGCTGCCCTGCGTCTTCTCCAACTCATGCCGGATGCCCGCCAGCGTCATCGAGGCCGAATCCTTGATTTTTCCGAATTTGTCGAGTATCGAGTCTATCCGTCTGATCATCGCAGGGAAGGTCACGACGCCCTCCGTCAGCCTTTGCAGGGCAGGGTAGGGTGTATTTTCTCCTTCCTCGTTCCTCGAAAGATACTTCACGATGTTCGC
This sequence comes from Prevotella sp., assembly GCA_017474845.1. Lineage (GTDB taxonomy): Bacteria > Bacteroidota > Bacteroidia > Bacteroidales > Bacteroidaceae > Prevotella. Next base: position 5,480 of record JAFVGS010000014.1, on the reverse strand, counting down.
AATCGTCTCCAACGAGCGCCTCAGATCCCACACCTCATCCTCTTCCAGATGCGTGTTCTCCATCCGGATGCGGGTGACGGCCTCGCGCACGTCGAAGAAATACTGCATCGGAAAGTCGTCCTTCTCCTCTTTCAGGCACCGGAATTCCCTCACCTGGTCGAGCCATTCGTTGATCTCGCGACAATCCGTGGAGAAGGCTATTTCGTCTACCTTCTCCTTTCCCAACGTGCTGAGGCAACGCTCCTTTAACAGCCGTCGGATTTCGTCGAAACCGAGCTTATGTTCGAAGTTATTCGGATAAATCACGCTGCAAAGGTACAAAGAAATAAGCGATTTTCCAAATAAATTATAAAAAGTTGCCTTAAAATTTGTTTCTTTCGGAAAAACTCTGTACCTTTGCACCCGCTTTCAAGACAACGAAGCACTGGAGAGATGGTAGAGTGGTCGATTACAGTAGTCTTGAAAACTACCGTACCGAGAGGTACCGGGGGTTCGAATCCCTCTCTCTCCGCTGGGATAACGTAACTATTCTGATTTTTAGATGGTTACGTTATTTTTATGCTCAGATACTCCCAAATTTACCCCCCAAAATACCCCCAAAAACTAATTTCTGTATTTGTCGTATCACAAAAAGCATATAAATGATACTTGATGGGTGATAATGCTTCAAGAAGGTGAACATTGGTAGCATCATTATTCTGATTATGCCTTTCCAAGCCCCACGAAGATTAATGTGAGGAGCAATGCAAGGATGATGAATCTTAACCAATCAATCATCCAAATGATTTTTTCAGCCTTTTCTCTTTCCATAAACAAATTAATTTTGTGCAGGCAAAGGTACTATCATGATATTACAAAAAAGTTTCAAATGTAAGACATCCTAATTACGAGGTTGCTTGTAACAGCATTGTAACATTAGCGTAACGCGAGCGTAACAAGATTCCATTACCTTTGCACAAAAATACAAAGAAATGGAATTAATCATCAACATTTTCTCGCTCGTCGGTTCGCTGGCTCTGTTCCTTTTTGGCATGAAGACGATGTCGGAAGGTCTGGAGAAGTTTGCGGGCGACCGCCTGCGCAGTATTCTGGCGGCGATGACTAAGAACCGCGTGATGGGTGTGTTGACGGGTATTCTCATCACAGCACTTATCCAGTCATCGAGTGCCACGACGGTGATGGTGGTTAGTTTTGTGAATGCCGGACTGATGACACTCGGCCAGTCGATTGGTGTCATCATGGGTGCCAACATTGGTACAACAGTGACAGCGTGGATAATCTCAGCCGTAGGATTCAAAGTAAATATTGCGGCATTTGCCATTCCCCTGCTGGCCATAGGAATGCCATTGATATTCAGCAATAAAGATAATAGAAAGAGTATTGGAGAGTTTGTATTCGGCTTCTCTTTTCTGTTCATGGGTCTGGCATTCCTGCAGGAAGCGGCCACAGCGATGAACATTGGCGATATGGTAGCTAGCATGCTGTCCCATGTGCCGCAGGATTCGTTCCTTACCATACTGCTGTTCGTCATCGTTGGTGCACTGGTCACCATGATCGTTCAAGCTTCGGCAGCCACAATGGCCATCACGCTGATGCTCTTTGGCATGAACATCCCCGGCTTCGGATTCGAACAGGCAGCGGCATTGGCTATGGGTCAAAACATCGGAACGACTATCACGGCATTTATGGCCTCGCTCACGGCCAACACTCAGGCGCGCCGTGCCGCCCTCGCCCACATGTTCTTCAATGTGTTTGGTGTCGTGGCGTTCCTCATAGTGTTCTATCCCGCCTGCGATGCTGTCAGTTGGTTTGTGGATAGCATTATGGGCGGTGGTAACGACCTCTTCAAACTCTCGGCCTTCCATACTGCCTTCAACATCATCAACACGCTGCTGCTCATTGGTTTTGTCCGCCAGATAGAGATGCTCGTATGCCGTGTGCTGCCGATGAAGGCCCAGGAGGAGGACTACCGTCTGCGCTTCATCAGCGGCGGTCTGCTATCAACGGCCGAACTCAGCATCATGGAGGCCCAGAAGGAGATTCACCATTTTGCCGAGCGTTGCCAAAGGATGTTTACATTCGTACCAGAGTTAATGCAGATACAGGACGAGACGGAGTTCAATAAACTTTTTTCACGCATTGGGAAGTATGAGAATATCACCGACTCGATGGAGATGGAGATTGCTGCCTATCTGAACAAGGTGAGCGAAGGCCGCCTGTCGGATGCCTCGAAGACGCAGATTCAGAAGATGCTGCGTCAGATTACGGAACTGGAAAGCATTGGCGACTCGGTATATAATCTCGGTCGCACGCTGAACCGCCACCGCATGCACTGTCAGGATGACTTTACGCCAGAGCAGACGCAGCACATGCAGACGATGCTACAACTCGTAGAGGGCTCACTGGATGAAATGATGAAGCGCATAGACCTGACCGCACCAAGAACCAACATCACAAAATCTATCAATATAGAGCATGAGATCAACAACTACCGCAAGCAGCTGCGCAACCAGAACCTGCACGATGTGAATGCCGGTCTCTATAGTTACCAGCTCGGTGTTTTCTACGTCGATTTCATTTCTGAGTGTGAACGCCTGGCCGACTACGTGATGAACGTGGTACAAGCAGGAAAGGGTCTGAGCAACGACTTCGAGGACCGCGCGCGAAATGGGCAGGGGTAGTTAAAAACGTGCGAGGGTGAAGCGGATGGTGAGTCCGCCGCCTGGTGTTAGAAGTGCAGTTGTGGTTCCGCCGTGGGCAGCAACTGCATTTTTAACAATGGCAAGGCCGAGACCTGTGCCGCCAAGTTTGCGTGAGCGGCCCTTGTCGATGCGGTAGAAACGTTCGAAGATATGATCCAAGTGCACTGATTCAACCCCAGGGCCGTTGTCGCTGACGGTGAACTGGTAGAAATGACGGCCTTCAGTCGATTGGTGCTCACCATCGCCTTCCACCTCAGTGCAGTTGATATCCAAGCGCGATGCCCCAGTGGCGTAAGCTATTGTATTGTCGATGAGATTGCGAAAGATACTGTATATGAGACTATGATCGCCCAGAACCTCGATATGCTCTGGCACACGGAGTGACGGGATGATGCCTTTGTCCTGGAGATAGAGAGCAGTATCATCGAGGGCATTCTTAATAATCTCCAGCACATTGACCTGACGGTATTCACGACGGGCACTGGATTTATTGTCGTCCATATCGTCCAACCTGGTGAGGGCACTCATGTCGAGTAGCAGTTTGTTCATACGTTCGCTTTGGGCATAGCAGCGCTCAAGGAAATGTTTTTTCTTGTCCTCTGGCATGTCTGGATGGTCGAGGATGCTCTCCAAGTAGCCGTGGATACTGGCAGCAGGGGTCTTTAGTTCGTGAGCGGCATTTTGCGTGAGTTGGCGTTTGATACGTATTTTTTCTTCTTCAGAATGACGAAGCTTCCAGTAGAGCATAATAATGGTGTGACTGATGTCACCCAACTCATCGTCGGGCAGACGTCGCTCCAGTTCGTGGTCAAGTTCTTCGCCCTCTTCGGCCTTGACGGCAAACTCGCGCAGATAGCCGATATGGCGGCTGATACGACGGGTACTCAGGTAGAGGACGATGCCAAGCAACAGGGTAAGGGCAACGGCAAAGTAAATGTAGGTGTTATCGGCCTGCAGCGATTGCGTCAACTCAGCAGAATAGGGTACGGCAGTACGCACGATGACGTTGCCAAAGCGGGTGGCAGAATAGAAGTAGGTCTCGTGGGTGGATTGAGACAAACGCTTGATGTCGTAACCATTGCCATCATGCAGGGCCTGCTGGATTTCGGTTCGCTGAAGATGATTGCCTAGCGAATCCACTTGTGGCTCGTAGCTGTCAAGGACAACTCGCCCGTTCTTGTCTATAATAGAAACGCGAAGGCCTTCCATGCTGTGCCGCGCTACATAGTCGCGAAACAAACGGATGCTTGTGAGGCTGTCCTCGCCCAACGTCTGTACCATCTCGTAGTTGTACATCTGCAGTCGCGAGTGAAGGATGTCAATCTTGTACTCCTTCTCGCGCTGATACTGATATACACTGAAGCAGACGGCGAAGAGCAGGAAAATACCGCCAATGCTGAGCAATAGATTGCGCTGGAACGATTTACTTTTCGCCTCCGGCGCAAAATGCTCACGCTCGGCAGAGCTCAAACGAGTTTGGTTCTGCTCTCGCTTAATCTCATCTTTCAAAGCAGTAGCCATAGCCTACACGTGTTTTAATATGTTTACCATAGCGGCCAATTTTCTTGCGCAGTCGGGTGATGTTCACGTCCACCGTACGGTCAAGCACCAGCACGTCCTGCGGCCAGCAGTATTTCAGCAGATCTTCGCGCGAAAAAACCTTCCCAGGGTGTTGTAACAAGAGTGACAGCAGTTCATATTCCAATTTGGTGAGCGAAAGATTCTGGCCATCAAGTGTGGCCGTCTTTGCATTATGGTCAAGTGTAATGCCTTCGTAGCATATTTTGTTATCAGTGGTAATGATGGTTTGCTGGAGTTGCGGCTGAGACGATCGCCTGAGCACCGCTCTCACTCTGGCTTTCACCTCTTTCATACTCAACGGCTTGGCGATGTAGTCATCAGCCCCAATGTTCAGCCCCTTTACCAGATTGTCCTCGCTGTCGAGTGCCGTGATGAAGATGATGGGAATCTGCGCTGTCGCCGTATTGTCCTTCAATCGCCGAGCCATCTGGAAACCTGACATCTCGCCCATCATCACATCCAGCAGAATCAGCCCAAACTCCTGTAGGGGTAGTCCGAGTGCTTCTTCTGCCGAATTGGCGGTCACTACCTCATACCCCTCTGTTTCGAGGTTGTATTGCAGTATCTCGCAGATGTCCTGTTCATCATCGACAACAAGAATTCTCATAAATCAAGTACCTTTTTGGGGTGCAAATATAGTGATAATTGCTTAGAAATAAGAATGACTGGTATTACAATGTCGTTACAATCTTCCATAAACGTAGTGTCATAGAGTCTTTATAACTTTGCAGGGGTTGCCTACTGCAATAGAGTTCGAAGGAATATCTTTCGTCACGACGCTACCAGCACCGATGGTTACGTTATCACCGATGGTTACACCTGGCAGGATGGTCACACTGCCGCCAATCCACACATTATCGCCGATGATGACTGATTCTGCCCACTCCCTACGGCTGTTGCGCTCTACGGGGTCAGTACTATGACAGGCTGTGTATATGCTGACATTCGGGCCGATAAAGCAGTCGTCACCAATGGTGACTGGGGCTTCGTCGAGCACAGTAAAATTGAAGTTGGCAAAGAACCGCTTGCCCACACTAATCTGCTTACCGTAGTCGCAGTAGAAGGGCTGGATAATCAATATCTCATCGTCGGCGATGTGTCCCAAGAGACCTTTCAGGATCTCCCTTGCCTTCTGCTTCTCCGACGGGCGCAACAGGTTATAGTCGTGGATTATCTCCTTCACTTCCGTCAACTCTT
>JAFVGS010000063.1 GCA_017474845.1 Prevotella sp. | reverse complement strand
CCCGTGAGTATGCCGACCGCTTCTTTGCCCTGAACTTCCGCGATGCCCATTTCTCGATGACCAACTTCAAGGTGGACTGCGAAGCTATTCACATGGGCACCCGACAGTGCAAGGTCTACAGTCTGCTGGATGTCGATTCCGTCGGATTGCCCGGTGTGCTGCGTCCCTACGTCGATATGACGATGAACAATGCCGTGATGCCCGTTGACCTGATGAGCGAGATAGACCATATCCCCGATGTGGACACGGTTGTCTATAACCAGGTCATCTTCCTGCCCAACCAGAAGCGTGAGTTGGCATTGCTCGACAAGAAGAAGAACCGTCATGCGAGCATTCCCAATCCATCGAACCAGATGGCCGTCGAGGACATCAAGCAGGTGCAGGAGGTGATAGCACGAGAAGGGAAACAGCTCGTCTATGCCCACTATAATCTCATTGTGGCAATGGATGCCCAGAAAGATATGCAGAAGGTGACCAACCATCTGGAGAACATCTTCAGCCGTCAGGGCATCCATATCTCGAAACGTGCCTATAACCAGCTTGAACTCTTTGTGGCCTCGTTCCCTGGCAATGTCTATCGCCTCAGTCAGGACTACGACCGTTTCCTGACGCTTTCGGATGCTGCCTTGTGCCTGATGTACAAGGAGCGTCAGACGCATGGTGACGATACGCCCGTGAAGTGTTACTATACCGACCGTCAGGGTGTGCCGATGCCTATCGACACCACAGGTAAGGAAGGAAAGATAAAGTACACCAACAACTCGAACTTCTTTGTTCTTGGCCCGTCTGGTAGCGGTAAGTCGTTCTTCATGAACACAGTCGTGCGTCAGTATTACGAGCAGAATACCGATGTGGTGATTGTCGATACAGGTGACAGTTATGAGGGACTGTGCAGCTATTTCGGTGGAACATATATCTCTTATAGCAAGGAAAAGCCCATCTCCATGAATCCCTTCAAGGTGACTGAGACGGAGTACCTCCAGAACTTCGGTGAGAAGAAGAACTTCCTGATGTCGCTGATATTTCTCATCTTCAAGGGCAGTCAACAGCCCACGAAGATTGAGCAGTATATCATTGAGCGAACCATCATCGAGTATTATCGTGAGTTTTTTACTCCCTTCGAGGGCTTCTCCGAGGAAGAGAAGAAAGAACTCCATCAGACGCTGGTGATTGCAGCCAAGAGCAATGGCGAGTATGAGAAATACGAGGAAGAGCTGCAGGCGCGCAACGGCACTGGCTCCTACGACGTAACGGATGAAGAGCGTGCGAAGTATGAGCGTAACAGCCGACTCTCTGAGAAGTTGCAGGCCGTGGTTGATGACGCAGCCAGTACGGAGGGAGAGAAGAATGCTGCCCGGAACCAGTTGCAGCGACTGACTCCTGAGATTGTCGAGGGCAAGTTCTTGGAAAAGATCGAGCGCGAGATTGCCAAGCGTGAGCAGCAGCGCAAGAGCTTACGGGTCCGGGAACTGTCGTTCAACAGCTATTACGAGTTTGCCCGTCAGCGTATTCCTCAGATTATCCATGAGGACAGCATCCAGTTCCCGATCAATGACTTTGCAGCTATCCTGAAGCCGTTCTATCGTGGCGGTGCGTTGGAAT
>JAFVGS010000013.1 GCA_017474845.1 Prevotella sp. | reverse complement strand
TCTGATCTTCTCGCTCTGGTCACTTGGATGCAGATGTGTGACTATTACATCAATCTGTCTGCTACCGATCTGAATGACAGCCATGTCGTAATATCTGCCGTTTGCATCATCCGCATAGACATTATAGACATTTGCCGTATACGATGCAATAGGATACTTTGATGCGATGGCTCTCCCGAAATAGTTACTGGTTCCGCTTTCCTCATGTACATACGGATAATACTGTTCAAGCAGTGACTTGGCTGTTCTGCCTGTTCCGCTGAACTGCTTCGTATATTCCTGCATAGTAACAATGTCCGCATCTTGACCGCCAATAATGGCATTCTGCAAAGCATAATACTGCGCATCCTTAGCAGACGGAACGACCGAACCGTTTCCGATATACCACTGACCGACATTGTAGGTCATGACCTTCAGCGTTAAATCCATAAGCGGATTCCCGTTGATGTCGTACGCCTGTGCTAATGCGTTGCCGTTGACATCGTAGGCGTCCGTCAGTGCGTTCCCGTTGACATCGTAAATCATCAGAAATACTTCGCTCCGTTTACGTTTACCTCAATGCGGAATGATACCGTTCCACCTTCCGACGGATTGTTCGTCCACTGGAAACATAAAGCACTATAGTTTCTGCTGTTTCCGTAACTCGGATAGTTTTTGATGACTTCCCCATCCGTTCCGCTACTGCCAGATGCGACTGCGTGAGAAATGGTCATCAGGTTCCCTGATGCATCCGCATTTGCCCATTTAAAGTCCTGACTCTGACTGCTTCCGCTCCCTGCTGTCCAAGTAATATCATGAATATTCCAGTCGATATTGTCGCCTGCTGTTGCTGACCACCACGTTGTCCCTTGTGGTTGCGTTGCTGTTACCGTTCCGTCTGGTTTGATGTAAATACCGTCACGGATAGCACCGGAATAGGTAATCAGACCGTCGGCAGATACTGAGACGGTCGCCGTCCGTCCGCTGCTTGTAACCGTGGTCTCTGGAACGACAGGAAGTTTATACAAGGCGCTTGATACCGTCACATCGAATGATGCGGTCATGCCGCTATACTCTGCCGTGATAGTGCTCGTTCCTGCTGTGAGCGTTCCGCTCAGCGTGTAGTCATCAATCGGTGCGCTTGTGCCATCATCGTAGTAGCCCGTGACAACAAGGTCATCCTTCAGAATGTCGAGGCTGTCCGATGCAATGACGGTCATCGTCTGCGTATAAACCGCAGTGATGCTCAACAGCGCCTTCGCATTCAGCGCCGCACTCAGTGCATTGTAGTAGGACTGACCGTTGGCATCGATGTAAGCCACATGCTCAGCGATATCGAGCAGGGCTGACTTAGTTGCCTGTGACAGTGGGCTCAGTGCACCCGGATGCGAATCGATGTAGTCCGCTACCGCCTGACTGATCTGTGCCTGTGAAGGACTGCCGACAACCTGCTCAACCAAGATACGGACTTTGCCGAGGGTGGAAATCTTGTTCCAATCAAAGTGGAAATTATATTCAGACATTATTCGCCCTCCGTAACGCCATAGGTCAGTTTCAGCGGCCCGATCATAGGTGTGACGACGTCCTGCCCATCATAGTCGAACTGCACATCATAGACATACATGCCAGGCGTCAGATCGGCAGTCATCTCCGGCGGTACACGGAAGAAGAATTTCCCGTTTCCGTCGGTCGTGATGTAACCATCTGACATTTTGACCTGGAACACATACGAGGGCGCACCATAGTACTGACGGCACGACAGATAGACCTCGTTGATCGTGGCGGAGAGGTCGGAAAACTCAACGCCGAAGCTGATCGTGTCGCCTCTCACCCATTCCTGATAATATTCCTGCGAGATTCCTGATCTCATAACATTCTCCTCCTATTTGACCGACCGGATCGCGTCCGTGATCGTCGGCCTGATCGTGCCGATCACCACGCTCTGGTAACGGCTGCGTAAATTGTCGAAATAAGTCTCAACGACCCGGGCGGTCGCGTTGACGTTGAACGGCTCCGGGACGACCAGATGGATCGTGTCATCCAGTGCCACCTGTTCCGCGTTTGCAAGATCCTTGTATTCGATGGACTGGTAAAGCGGGACATATGCAGCAGAAAGCGACCGCTCCGGTGTTTGGCTGCGTTTTGCCAGCCATGCGGATGCCGCGTTCTGCAGCTGTGTCGCGGTCGGCTGGCTCTGGAAGTCTCCGGAGAAGTCCACGACCTGTGTTCGCCGGTATGGATACAGCGTCCGGTCTCCGGCTGTGACGATCGTGCCGGCCGTCACTGTGGTGCTTCCGCTTGTCCAGATCGGGAACACGCCATTCACCACGTTCGTGTCCTCGGTCTCATCGTCCAGTGCTGTCAGGTTTTTTGCGTAGCGAACCACCACGCCGTTGTCCTGGCCGCGTCTTTTCAGCAGTCTGACCGTGAATCCATCCCATTCGTAAAAGCCGCCGTAAACGTCCAGAACAGAGCCCTCAGAGCCTCCCAGTGTGTCCAGTACGCTCTGATAACCCGGCACCGTATAGGACGATGTGCTCGTCAGGTCGGTCTCAAACGTGAAGACATTTCCTTCGATGTACTGTGCACTGGCATTCGCGTCCAACTTGGCAAAAAGATCAGCGATGCCGGATGCAGTAAAAGGCCGCAGGACGCTGTAGCGGAGCCTGTGGCGCACATGTTCGAGCTGGATGGACAACCATCCGCTCAGGTCCTTATTGACCTGTACGATGTCATACGGCTGTCTGCGCAGGCGGTGGTCTGTGTCCATGACCACGATCCTGCCGACCTGGATGTCTTTGGCATGTCTGCCGTCGATCGGCATCCGGATCGTAGCCGTGTTCTCTCCGTTGCGGACCTGATGAGCAATTGCCTCCGTGCAGTCGGCGAGCGCTCCAAGTCCATTGCTGCGGAATGTGGTCTCTGTTTTTTCGTAAAGTGTCGGGATCATATCGTGAACCACCTCGGATCGATCTCCACCCAGCACTCGCCCAGGCGGATGTCTGAGGTGATCGTGACGTCCGGGATCATGCTGATCGTGTTGGATCCTGATTTCAGAACAGGGAATTCTGTGGTGATTTCACCATCGTCCGTCAGTGTAACGTAACTGTTGCCGTTGACCTTCTGGCCGTCTGTGATCAGATAGGCATCCTGCAGATCACAGTCCACGTATAAAGTCCCATTGAAGCCATCAGCATCCACCTCGATGCCGTTGACCACGATGGCAGGGACTGCTCCGTCTGTGCCTGATGACTGGGACGAGTAGAACAGCAGCAGAGGCTTGGATGCGTATGGGGTCGGGTTGTACAGAGTAATCGCCGACCTGATCCGCACATCTGCGCCATTCGATGCTTTGAAATGATAATTAATATTAGTATTCGTAAATACTAATTGGTAATACGTGTAAGCATTGCCGTGCCCGGTCAGGTCAAACAGATCTATTGTTGCTGTAGTGCCTGACATCTGCACCAGTGCCCTCGCCTGTGTGCCGGTGTAAGTGGTCGATGATCCGGAGCCATATGCCCGCCACACATTAATGTGCGCCAGATTTTCGAATGCAGCCGAAGCGGTCGTGTTTTCCTGAATCAATACACAGGTCTCATTCTCGAATGTCGTGTCCATTGCAAGCAGATCGCTGGTGTAGTATGAAAGGCCATCCTGGAAGAGCGGAGCAAAGCGAGATGAAACTCCCGGCTTATAGAACCGCTGAGGCTTGCAGTTGAACACCAGATCGAACCGCCCGGCTCTGTTGTTGAACGGAGACACAGACAGGCCTCCGCTGAACACAGCCAGACGATACTGGTCGGGATTGTAGTCATCCGTCAGTTCACAGTATCCTCTGGGACCGTTGAGCCAGTCCCGGATGGCCTGCATCTTGGTCAGGTCACGGACTGCAGCCGGGTAACGGACTTCGATGTTGTTCCATCTTCCATTATCCAGAATGAGGTCCCCAGACCGTCCGGGGACTTCGGCGAAGTCGTAATCATAGACCGGGGCGTCATAGACAGCCTCTCCGGTGATGTATACGCCAAAGTCCGAGGACTTCAGGCCGTTGAATGTGAATCCTTTTTTCATTTACCAAGCCCTCCCCTGTCTGAGAATGTCGCTCGTCAGTTCACGCTTCAGCGCTTTGATCAGCTGATCAGCACTCTGACCCGGCTGCTGGATGATCGTGATATTCTGCGTGGATCCGGATGAGATCCGGCGGAAAGCATCCGCTCCGATGACTACCTCAGGGACGTCACCAACGCCGATGATGGAAGGAGAGTTGAACAGATATGGCGTGTTTTCTGCCTTTCTGTACCACTCCACCGACAACTTGGGAACTCCCTGCTTCAGCCAGTCGATCGGGTTCATCGATCCGGATATAGAAAAATGTGGCATCTTCAATTTTGGCCACTTGAATTCGAAGTTAAAGAAACCTTTGATCTTCTCGATCGCAGACTTGACCGCTTCCTTTGCACCGTTGATCGCTGTGCTGATGGCTTCCTTGACTGCATCGAACTTCGTTTTCACGTTCTCATACAGTTCGGCAGCCTTCTGCTTTACTGTGTCCCAGTTCTGCCACAAAGCAACGCCCAGCGCAATGGCTGCGCCGATCGCAATCGTCAGCGGTCCGCCCAGAACACCGACCACCGTGCTGATCACGCCGGTCACTGCTCCGATTGCACTGGTCACGCTGCCGATTACACCGATGACTGTGCCAACGACGGAGATGATCGGGCCAATGGCAGCGACCACGAGGCCGGCTGTGACGATAAAGCCCTGCATATCTTCACCGAGGCCTTCCCACCATGCTACTAACTGCTGGATGACCGGGATGACGGCATCGACTGCCTTCTGGATCGCGGGCATGATCGCCTCACCGATCTCATAGCCCAATTCCATGAGGTTATTGAGCACGACCTGCCACTGATCAGCAGGATCCTGCATCGCTGTGAATGTGTCCTCAACAGTTCCGCCTGCATCCAGTGCGCTCTTGCTCAGATCCTGAAACGAGAGGGACCCGCTTTTCAGGGCATTGAAGACCTGATCACCGCTTTTGCCAAATAATTCATATGCTGCTGCCAGTCCTTCGGCGTCAGAGGCTCCGTTCTTGATGCTATTCTCCAGATCAGCCAGAGCCTTGTCCATGCTCACACCGTCTTTGCTGGCGTTTTTGAGGGCCTTCGAGAGGCCTCCGAGCACCGCGTTGGTGTCCGCTCCGGACATTTCAATCTGACCCATCAGGACCGCCGCCTGGTCGATGCTGAGGCCCATTTCCTGGAACGCTGTGGCGTTACGTGTGAGACCGCTCGAGAGTGTATCCACTGAGATGCCTGTATTCTGCCCCACCTTGGTCAGTGTATCCAGATAGAGGCCTGCATCGTCTGCAGTCAAACCGAACGCTGACAGGGCTTTCTGAGCGCTGTCGACGGAACTGGTGACGTCTGTGCCATTCAGATCCGCGAATTTGATGAACTTTGTCGACAGATCTTCCAGGGCATCGCCAGTCAATCCGAATCTGGTGTTGACCTCTCCGACTGCTTCGCCCGCTGTGGCGAACGATGTCGGGATGGTATTGGCGATGTTCTTCACGCTGTCCTGCATCCCTGCAAGTGCGTCACCTGTGGCGCCTGTCTTCTGGATCACAATGTCGAGGCCTTCATCGACCTGTCCCCATGCCGCCAGTGATGCGGTGCCAACTGCTGCAAGCGGTGCGGTGAACTTCTTTGTAAGATTATCGCCGACCTTCTGGATGTCCTGTCCCAGTGTCTGCAGTTCCTTGCCGGTTGCCTTGAGGACCTGAGAAGCGACAGACCCGAAATCTGCCTGTTCTTTTTTTAACGTCTGCAGTTTGTTGGTAGTGTCGATGATCTCGCGCTGCAGACCTCTGTATTCTTCGGAATTCTTGTCGACCCCTTTGGCATCCATCTGAGCCTGGGCATCCTTGAGAGTGTCCAGTCTCGTCTTAGTGTCATTGACTGCCCGCGTCAGCAGATCCTGCTTCTGTTTGAGCAGCTCCACGTTCTTGGGATCGAACTTCAGTAATTTGTTGACGTCCCGGAGGTTGCTCTGGGTCGTTCGGAGGCTCTTGTCGACACCCTTCAGGCTCTTATCAAGCTGGGTAGTGTCGCCTCCGATCTCAATCGTGATGCCTTTAATTCTTCCGCTTGCCATTGATTCCTCCGTTTAGAACTTGTCTATGTCGTCCTGCGTTGCCATCTCATCCCATTCGACTGTGTCATTGATACTCTCGTAATAAATATCCATGGCACCGCCGACTGTGATCTCATCCAGATCACGCAGGGACAGACCGCATTGAACGAACCTTAATAAAAGGAGGGCCGTCCCTCCTTCTCGGGTTGACGGCCTCACTCTTTTTTTTCTTCAGCCACCTCGACCTTCACACCGAGCGAATCGGTCCAGAGCATCATCGTCTCCGGAATGATCTCCCGGATGTCGAAGACTTCGAATTCATCGACCCACTCCCATGGATCCGCAGGAATCGAAGGATCTGCCTGCCGTGCCATGGTGTGCGTCAGCATGACGGCGTAGTCGATTGCTTCACCTGAAAGCACCGACTGGGCCATTGCCTTCTGCAGTTCGCTGTAGTCTTTGATGAGGTCTCTTCCGTACTGGTTGCGATAGCGCACCAGTGTGGACGCTGTGGCTTTCAGACGGACGTCACGTCCGTCAATTTTGATTATCCTTTCCATTTTTGTTCCCCTTACTCTTCAGGAACTTCGTTGAACCAGTTCGCGTACTTTGCGGACGTGCTCACGCAGGAACCCTTGACCAGATCGTCATTGATACGCGGCATGGCTGTGATCGGCACGTTTACATACTGCACAGTGATGCCGTTCTCTTTGGTCTGTCCTGTGATCTCCGGGCGGCCTGCAATGACGCGGTGCATGCAGAAGCGCTTGCCGGTCTCGGTACCGCCTCCCAGTGTGAACTGGCCAAGCAGTGCAAATTCCTTCGGCGCATCTGTCGCCTTCTCCCATGTGACACCATCGGCGTCCTTGGTCATGCCAAGCGTGTCCTCAAGGAATTCGTCACATTCCGGAGTATCTTCCATGATCAGGTTTCCGCTGTATCCGCCGTTGGCATCGCTGTGGAACCACAGCACATCGTCCGCATGTTCATCCATGCTTTCGCCTGTCGGGGCCAGTGAAATCTCACGCGCGCCCGGCACGCCCTTCGGTGTGCCATATGTCAGTGCGCCGCCTGTGCCTTCCGTAGCCATGGCATAGTGCATATTCTTCAAGCCATATCTGACTCTTCCCATATTTCCTCCATTTCATAAAGGACTTCGAACATGTGCTCACTTTCGAGAAAGGTCTCTGTTTTGACAGGGATAAGCCCGTGCCGGTTCATGATCTGCTCGACAGTGTGCTCCAGAAGGATGTCCTTTTCTCTTGTATAAAGCTCGATATTGATCGCCGTGATGCGTGCGTGTGTTGTATCGTCTGCGGGCTCTGGTCTTCCGTTTGGGAAGTAATAGACCGCATAAGGCAGTTCCGGGGCCATCCGCTCCGGGTAACTGTAGTAGACGATCGGCACGCCGTACGTTGCGAACTCACCGAGCAGTGCATTCAGATCTGTCTGCTTCATTTGCTTTCAATCCTCCGCATAAATTCCTGCACCAGCGACACATTGACCGCTGTGTTGACCTTGGCGATATGAGGATATGCCGGAGCGCGTCCGCCGTTCTGCTTCGCATGTCCGAACTCGAGCAAGTGCGCCAGTCTGTAATGGTTTTCGTTGTAGATCACCCACATCGAGCTGTAACGGCTGACCCGCATCGGTTCCATCGTCCACGATGCACTATATGCACCGGTTGGATGACCGGTTGGTGCGAATCTGCCGACAGCTCTCAGCTGGTGGACTGCGTCCTCAGCCGTGTCCATCATTGCCTCCTCGAGGGCCTCTGATGCTTCGACACCGTAGTCCTCGAGCAGTTGGCTGACTGTCTGCGTCAGATCGACCGGCTGGATCTTCTTCCGTGCCATCTAACGCTGTGCCCCCTTCCGTTTCTCGCAGTACAGTTCGATTTCATCCGTGCGGCGCTCGTATGTCCTGTAGACCGAGTATTCCACGTCCTTATAGCGGACGATCTGCTCACCGTCATAGTCATATTTGAACATGGTGAACCGATACTCCGGATTGAGGCCGTTTCTGCCTCCCTCGAACCATTCCAACCCGGTGACATTCTGGACCTGAGCGAAGACATCCCGCTCTGTGGTCGAGAGTTCACGCGGCACGTTCAGCGAATCCTGTGTGAAGTTCTGGGCGATCAGTGTGATCACTTCGGAGCGGTCCATCAGGACGCCTCCGAGCGGTTCCAGATCGTGAAGCCGGTGGCCATGGACATCTGTGCCTTCTGCTCATCGTAGGACGCTTTCAGGCGGTCGTATTCGTCTGGTGCGCCGAAGTGCATCCGGCAGTAAGTTGTCACGGCACGCAGTGCCAGCGCATTGGTGAGCACGACGCTTTCTCCGTCTGCTCCGGCGATTCCAAGATCCAGGAGAGCGGCCTCCGCCAGATCGGTGATCTCATCATCAAACGCATCGGTCGATACCCTCAGCGCTGTTTTGATCTTTGCCAGGATCGTACTGTCCATTTCTCTCTCCTTTCAATCATCGAAAAGGGACGGATCTCTCCGCCCCTTAACGCGATTAATTAATGTATGCCGCAGCCTTGTTGTGTCTCAGTGTGCCCTGTGCACGGAGATAACCGGATACAACAACCTTGTGTGCCTTGATGTCTCTGTCAGATTCGATCATGACAGGCTGAACTTCGTTCAGAACGAACTTCTTCGGGTCAACGATCGTTACCTTTGTGGCAGCGTTGTCCAGTTTGACCTCTGCACCCAGAGCGTTTCCGATGTTGAACGGATTGCCGCTCTTAATTGCGGCGATGATGTTGTAGTAGGAAGAAGCCGGCGCATAGATGACCGGGCGGGATGCGCCTGTAGCCAGCGCAAGCGCTGCTTTAACGTTCTCGAACAGATCAGAGCCTTCTGCCGGAGTGACTTTCTGGCCATTACCAGCATCAGTAAGAATCTGAGCGAAGACATCCTTTGCCAGTGCTTCACCGAGTTCAGCAGAGATTTCTTCAGCGAGATAGTCTTCCAGAGCGCCCTGGGACATCTTAGCTTCTGCATATGTCAGAGTGACATACTTCTCATAGTCGTTGCCATACAGTACGACCTTGACGAATGTGTTTGCTTCTTCTGCCGGAGTAGCTGCGCTGTCGAGTTTCTTGGTAGTACGGACAGTGATTGTTGTGTGCTTTGTGACTTCCATAGCGACGCCGGAGCGGACTGTAGCAATGTCAGCCAGGATCGGGTGTGCTGTGTGGATGTTGTCCCAGATCTTCTCGTCCAGTGTCTTCGGGATGGCAATGGCGTCACCATCGCCCGGTGCTGTGCTGTCGACTACGATCGCACGCTGTTCTGCTGTTGCGTAGTCGCCGATGACTGCATAGAACGCATCTCTGTATTCCTGTGTGTCAGGTGTGTATTTCTTTTCTTCCATGATGATCTCCTCTCTGTGGCTTTCGACCACTTTGCCGATCACACCGTCAGCAACCTTCTGCTGCAGAGCACGGTATTCAGCAAACTCGGCAGCCTTGCGGTCCTCTGCCTCTTTGGCGGACTCTTCGGCTGTCTCTACTGCACGCTCTTCTGCTTCCGGTTCGACAATTGATGTTTCGGCTGTTTCTTCCTGTTCAATCCTCTCCTCGATCACTTCCTGCGGTGCTTCGGCTTCTTCAGGTCGCTCCGCCTTGAGTTTCTCAATCTCTCCGTTGAAATACTCCAAAGCCCGGGCATGCAGTTCGGTGGTCGGGTTCGCCGGGAAAGAAACCGGCGAGACGTCAAAGAGCTTACTTACCTTGGAGACGATTCTGGTGCGACTCTTCTCGTCGAAATGATCGCCTCCTTCTGGAACTACGAAGCAGAATGACATCTGGGGATAGTTTCCGGCCTTAATGTCGTCATACAGCGCTCTAGAGTTCGCTGTGCGTGACAGATCAGCCTCTGTATGCAGACCATGAGCGTCCACATTGACGGTCAAGGTTCCTGCCGATGTACGGGCATATACAGCCCCTGCGTGGTCAACTCTCAGGACCACGTCCGACATATCGCATTCATCGAATGCTGTCGGTTCAATGCGCTCGAAGTACTTCTCGCCTTCGATCTCGCACATTTCATAAGGTTCAAATGTCGAGGCATAACCCTCGACGCGGTACTCGTCACCGGCTTCTCTTACTTCTGCAAAGGACCGGTATTCTCTATTCTGTGCCATTGGTGTCTCCCTTCTCGTCGCCTACCATGTAGAACTCGCCGCGGATCGGTGCCTGCTGTCCCAGTCCATCCGGCAGCGGCGGATAGTTGAACAGTGCTCTGACCTCGTCAATCATGATCATGCCTCTGTCGCCCAGCTGCTGCGCCATGCTGATCTTCTGCGCTGTCGGCATGTACTGCAGCCGGTTGGCTGTTGCGTAAACTCTGGAGCCGTGTGCCTGCTCAGACGGTGAGAACAGCATCTTCGTCAATACTTCGCTCAACTGAATGCTGAAGGGTTCGATCGCCCCATTGAAAAAGGCATCCAGTTCGTCGCCCATTGCGGAGTTCTGCAGCACTTTCTCATTCACCCCGAAGTAATTGAAGACGTTCGTTTGGATCAGCTTCATCTGGTCAGCGTCCACTGTGTACTGCTGCGGTGTGATCTGCTGAATGTCCGTGTAAGTGTTCGGGAACAGCAGCAGTCCGTCGTTGCCGGCCTTCAGGTTGTCCTCGCTGAACCTGATGCGTTCCTTTTTCAGGTCCTCCGAGTTAAGAAAATTTGTAAGTTTTGCGATGAACTTATAGCTCGACGAGTTCTTCACGGCCTCAGAGATGCCCTGCGTCTGCAGATCTATGAGGCTCATGGTGTCCGTCAGTGCGGTGTTGCTTTCACCGAACAGATCGCTCTTGAACTGAAACTTCGTCATGATGCCGACCCGGCTCAGTTCTTCGGCAGTATGTCTTCCATGATCAAAGTACATTCGCAGCCATGGCGTGCCGTTTACGTCCAGCAGTTCATAGTGGTCTGTGTAGACGGTCGTGACTCCGCTGATGTCTCCCAGTCTGTCATATGCTGGCAAAATGAAAGCGTTGTTCTTCATGTCCAGGATCGTGTTCAGTCTGTAGAGGAACTGCCCCCACGTCTGGAAGTCGTTTGGCCTCTTCACCAGCCTCGTCTGCAGTTTTGGCTGCGCGGATCCATCGATCCGGACATCCAGTTTCATGATGTGCCGTGAGCGTGCGTCAATTGCCGAGCGGACCAGTTCCGACTCGTACAGCTGACCGTCCCAGCTTCTGTACACCGGAGCGTATCCGGTGATCAGCCGGAAGTACTGCCCCGCCGGGACGCGCTCGTGGCTTTTCGGGAACAGTTTTTCAATCAATCCCATTGTGTTACCCTCCGTTAATAAGTTGCCCGCCGATCTCATCGTTGTATTTGGCGCGCATGGTCATGGCATCAAGAAAAGCAGCCACCCCATCGATGTGGGTTGCTGCGTTCTGGGCAACCTTCACCAGTTTGTTGCGGTTTCTCTCAGAATCATGCTTCAGTGCGCTGTTCAGGAAGTGCACTTTCAGCAGATCATTGTCTCCGATCCGGATGTCGCCGTCCTTCAGTCTGCCCTCCGTCTCGGATATGACGCCGGAAAGATTACTGCCCTGGAAAACGTCATCGCACTGGAAGCCGTAGGCCTTCAGATCCTGCACCAGATACGTGGCTGAGTAGCGGTCATACCCGACCTTCAGCGGGTAGATCCGATACTTCTCGACCAGATCAGTGATGTATCGGTAGATGTCTTTGTAGTCTATAAAGTTTGTGCCTGAGGGGCTCAGGATGCCGCGTTTGATGTAGGCATCATAGGGAAGTGAATCCCTCACGGATGCCTCTTTGATCTTCTCGGCAGGGAGCCAGAAGTGCGCAAACGTATAGATTTTTCTATTTTTTTCGATCAGCACCGTGACGGCACTGAGGTCGGTGGTCTGTGACAGGTCGACACCCACGACTGCATAGCAGTCCCGGAAGTCTTCCAGAGCAAAGTGGTCACCGCATGCGTTCTGTACCACTTCAGCGTCCAGCCATGCCTGTGTGGCGTTCTGTTTGATGTTGCAGTACTTCTTGAGGAACTCCACTTTCTTCGAGTGTGATCCGCGGGCCTTCTCAATTTCTTCGAGAAGATAGTCGACTTTGATGCTGACACCCAGATTCGGGTTTGCCTTTCTCAGTTCATTGATATCGTCCCATTTGTCGACATCATCGATCTGGTAGATGAATGGCAGCAGTCTGCTTTCTCCGCTCTCACCGAGCAGGAATCTGGTAGATCGCTTCATGAGCTCGTCATAGATGCCCTCATCGACATCCCCGGCTGTCGTGATCGACCACAGGATCGGGTCGTCTCTGGCACCGAACGCGGAGGCCATGACCTCATACTGTGCAAGGCCGGGCGCTGCAGGCCATGCTGCTATCTCGTCGCAGATGACCAGTGACGGATTGAAGCCGTCTGACCGTTTGGCAGCGAATGCGATCTTCTTGATGGTCGAAGAGGTTGCCGGGATGAACAGATCTGTCATCCGGTGCTTCTCCTGCGTCGGGTCGTCTTCGTTCACTCTGCGCTTGTGAGCATCACGCTCGTTGCGCTTGCGCTCCTTCTCGATCCATTCAGGATCCAACTGCGTCATGGTCCATATTGCGTTATAGACCAGATCAGCCTGGTCGAGTTTTGGCGCAACGTTATACACGCGTGTGCCGAATCCGCCGGTCACCCAGATGAACCGGCCAACGCCTGCCGCTTTCAAAGTCTTGCCGTTCTTCCGCCCGATGACCTCGAAGACCTCGCGGTAGTGCCTGAGGCCATCCGGATCAACGAGGCCGAACACCGCGGCGATCTGTGCCTTTTGCCATGTCTCCAGCTTCAGCGGCTTCGTGGCCTTGCGTCCTTCAACGTGATAGCAGTGTGTCTCGATCCACCTGATCGCCTCGTTTGCCTTCTTTGGCGAATATTTATACTTGCCTTCGTCCAGATCCCGGACAATTCGTTCGTAAACCAGTCGGATCCATCTGCCTACCTCCACCTCGCCGTTCTTAATTTGCTGATAATACTCAAGTATGTAGTTTTTCATCACTTAACTTTTGTTATCTCCTTGCAAATAAAAACAGGCTCGGATGAGTCTGCATAAGTCCGGCCGGAGCGGGTAAAGTCGCAATATATCAGGCAAAAGACCACCCGCCGGTCTCCGAGGCCTCCCGGAAAAATATCGAATAGGGGGGCTATGTTCCTGTCATCGGTTACTGTAAAACCGATTACTTTATGATCACCCTTCCGTACTCGTCCACCTTGTAGCGTGGCTGTTCAGGGTGGTGTCTGGCCTTGTGGCATTCACGGCACAAGCTCACCAGATTATCCAGGGCGAGCGATATGCTCGGGTCGTTTATGTTATCCGGAGTTAAGGGAATAACATGGTGCACTTCCTCGGCTGGCGTGTACATGCCTTTGCGCAGGCAATCCACACACAGCCGGCCGTCTCGGCTCATTGCGGCCTCTCTGGCGGCCTGCCATGCCTTGGTGCGATAGAATTCTCGTGCAAACTCTCTCATCGCTGTATGCCCCTTAATCGCTCGTTAACGCGCAGCCAGTCCTGATAGGGTTTGCACTCCGCAACGGTCGACCATCTGTCACAGATGGCAGTGCAGTACACACATGGACATGTCTGCAGCTGTGAGATCCTGCGAAGATGTTCTCTCCGATCCTCTTCGGTCATGTGAGTTATATCGATGACATCGTCGTCCATGCTTGTCCTCCGGATTATAGATAATGTGAGAGAGCCGGGTGAAAGGATTTTGAGGAGGCATCACATGCGTCATGGTCGGCTTTCCCGGAAAGCCCCGGCTCTCCTGAGGGGAAAAAGAAAGAACGAGGATAACCTGTCCAACCTCGCTCTTTCTCATGGATACACTATAGCAGTAGTTATCTAATCAATTTGGACAACTTTCGATCTTTTCGAAATATCTCTCCAGTCTCTGTCTGCTGTACCAGTATGATGGATAACCATAGACCTTTATGTTGGTCACCTTCCAGTTGCATCTGAGCAAGTAGTGCCATCTGACAATGGCCTCGATCTCCGGATCGGTCACCGTGTCGAGCCAGTTCTCAATCTCTTCAGCAAGAGACAGCAGACGCTCCCTCTCGGCTTCCAGCTTCTCACGCAGATCTGTCACACGCAGCGCAGTCTCTTCCGTCTTACTGTGTGGCATCCGGACGGACACCCTGCCGGCTCCGATCACGTTGCCACCGCCCCCAAGGTTCGGAGAGTACAGCATCCGGATCTCCTCATCGATTGCCTGAATCCTCGATGCAATGGTGTAATACTCCTCCAGAGTTTCCTTCGTCATGTCTCCCGGATCTCCTGAAGCGATTCCTCAATGGTCTGGTCCAGTCCGATCGGTGTGTCGTCCGGCTTTGGCTTTGGATCCATCAGTCCGTCCTCCTGTTCCACTTCTCGATGAGTGTGGCCTCTTCGATGGTCAGCGTCTGCGTTGCCAGTGTCTGGGTGATGTTCGCCCCGCAGTCTGTACATCTTATCTGGATGTATCCGCAGCCAATGCAGTCAGAACGTTCTGGTTCTCCTCCGCAGAATGGGCAGCGCTGCAGTTTCGTCATTCGTCCTCCGGCAGGCGGTCGAACAGTTCCAGCCATCGAATATTTCTCTTGAACAGCCGGATCGTTGTTCTGCCTGATTCAGGATGATCATAAGAGAACGACACGCATTCCCCGTCATCCTTGAAGTTACTGATGTTGTTGAACGATCTGCCGCGATCGTCATTCCATTTAACATAGAGCGCTTTTCCTTCTGCAAGTGGCCATGGTGCCGGTTCGATCGGCGGCATGTATGTGCCCGGTGTTTCCTTCTGGTAAAAGAATGCCATTACTGCGCACCCCCTGCCAGAATATCCTCCGGGCGTTTGTGCAGCGCTTCGGCGACCAGTGCGATCATGGTCTTGGACATTCTGCCCTTTGCCAGTGCGCCCTGGACTGCCTGCCGGCTGTAGTTGATCTCTCTGGCGAATCCCGCCACTGTCTGTCCCTCGCTCTTTAACTGGGTGCGGATCATGTCCGCTTTGACTGGTGTGCCCAGTGTTTTGCCCGGTTTAGTCATCGGCATCTGTATCACCTCCCTGCGCCATAAGGACCGCAAGTCTCAGAATGGTATTCTCATAGCGCTCTGCCTTTTTGTGCCAGTAGCGCATCTCTTTGTCGATCATATCCTTTTCGCAGATGATGCCATCGATCTGTCTGGCCACATCCGTCTGCGGGATGTTCTCGATCAGTTCGATCGCTGTCGCCCAGTTCCGCTCTTCTGTTGGAACAGTGGCAGCTCTTGCCAGCAGCGTCTGGCGGTCAATGTATTCTCTCATTTTCTTCTCCTCTCAAATCTTTCTGCAGATGCACCACAGCAGGCCAATTATGCAGCCAAGCTGTGCGCTGATCACGATCAGACTCATGCTATTCATCGCTGTTGCCATTCCTCTCAGCATCCCATGCGTCCAACAGTTCACGGATGACCATCGTTGTCGCGGCTTTGTAATTCTTCCTTCCGCTCACTCTCCGCTGATGCCACTGTCTAATCCAATCAATCGGGATTGCATCTATTGTTGGGGCAAGTTCTATATCTTCCTCTGTCAATCCAATAACGGTCATACCATATGCAGGGGACACATCATATGTGTTCAGCGCATCCGCATCAATCAGTCTCATTCTTCTTTCCTCTCCTCAATATGAGTCACGGACTCTATAAGTCCAATCAACCCATGTTCCGATTCTGTACCGTTCTTCCTGTGCGACAATGCTGAATGAAATTGTCCTCCATGAAATACCATGTTGAGGCTCACTATGGTCACGGATCATTATTTCCGCAATATCCTTTGCAATGGCAAGCGCTTCATCTTCATCGTCTGTGAGAATCTCAAATCGGAATCCGGATTGAATTCTTTCGTAAGTAACATATTTGTCACCAGCGTAGAGTCTTAACTCAGTCGGGATTGACTCATGCGCCGGTTTATAAAACCTGATCTCTCTTTTCATTCTTCTCTCCTCTCTGCCCATGAGCAGAATCCATCCGAATGCAATACTCTTTTGTCATGTTCACATTCCCACCAATCATCATGCGGTTCAATCAGATGTGCAAACTTGCAATCCTTGCAACGAATTACAGGAACCGCATCGGCAGTCGACAGTGTCTCCAAAGCGTGTTCCACAATATCCGCAGGAGTGTATTCATCCTGCTTATCAAGCCATTCTGCAAGGTCTTGGCTGTTTAATGCATCAAGCAGTTCATCTACTTTGACGTATCTTCTCATAAATCCTCCACTCTGAGCGTTATCTCGATGTACTTTCCCGGTGTCCATGACGGCCCGACTTCATCAACGGTTTCGCATTCGAAGCAGACACCATCGTCAACACCCTTCCACTCCTCGGAATATTCCTCGATCTGCTTTGCTACCTTGTCCCCGTTCATTTTTCCGCCTCCATGCATGCGATCGCGAGCAGGATGATCATCACGATATAGATCACTTGTTCTCCTCCTCCAGCAGTTGCTGAATAAGTTTCCGGCGTGTGGCGATGGCCTCCGCAAAGGTTGCTCTCTCGCCTGCTGCCATTTCCTTGCGTCTCTGGGCGGTCTCGTAATAATACCTGGCACGTCTTAACTCACGTTTCAGCCGGCGGACTTTCCGCCCCAGATCGATGATCCGCTTGGAAGAAGCCCCGGATGCCGAGGCATCCGCGAGCTCCTGCTCTGCTTTCCGGATCTCTTCCTCTGCTTCTTCAAATCGGATCATATGTCTTTCAGCTCCATCAGTTCCACTGAGATACATGGATTCTTGAATCTGGTCTTTGCCGCCTGCAGGATGACGATCTGTGAGTCATCCTCGAAGAACTGCAGATCCTGCATCACGTCCTGCAGCATCTTGTTCAGATTGTCCAGATCCGGCTTCCGTACCATCCACTGTTCTTTTGATGCCTTCGTGTACCGGAAGACCCAGTACACGGATAACTTGATCGGACCTTTCATCGGCTCAGCCGGTTTGTACTTTCCGACATGAGCGCGGATCATCGCTTTGGCATCTTTCAGCTTGGGCGATTCGTACATGTATGGTTTCCCGTATCGGATCCCGAGACACTTGTCCTGGAAGGTCACTGTCGGAGGATCGATTGGAATTGTAAATCTGATCATTGTGTCTCCTTTGCTTTTTTGATTGCTGTTGATCAGGACCGACACTGCATACACCGTAGTTAGAACGAACGTCAGTGAGACGTTCTAACATGGTGTGTGTATGCGTGTGTGTGATAACTCTCTTTAGAGAGACTGCACACCACACCGTGAAGCCCGGTGTGCAAATCGCCTGCACACCGTACCGCACACCGCACGGTGTGCACTATGCACACCACATGCACACCGTATCGGTCTCGGTGTGCAAATCGCCTGCACACCGTACTGCACACCGTGTTTGCTTAAGTGCACACCGTCAGTCACACCGTCTATAGAAGGTTGCGGTGCTACCGATTTTCTTATCTGCAGCACGTTTTCTTATGTTCGTCAGACCTTGGTCTTTTGCCTCTTTGTACCAGCGTGTGAATGCTGTCCTTTCCATATCCATATACTCGATCAGCTCCGGCTGCGGCACTTCCCGCGGATTTCCATCCTCATCATCACAAAGGTTTTCAAAGGCAATTTCCAAATTGTCAACGAAGTCCTGAAGATTTTCCTCATGAGTTTTCTTCTTCTTTTCTTCGACTGTAGCTTCCTTCAGATCGCCGTCAGTATCTACAACATGGATCGGATACTGGTACCAGGCATCGATTGGTTTCAGTTCAGGGAACTCTCGCAGTGTGAACTCCACACGTACAGCTGGATATGTGCCGCGTACGTTGTACAGCTTTGTAACTGTGGCGATGGTATCCGGATCTCTGGCAAATACACCGGAACCGGATGCGCGGTCAATACTAGCCTTCTTGCCCTGTTCTCCTTTACTGAAATGATGTACGTAGATCACTGCGCAGTTCAGCTTAGTGGCAATGGCATCAAACTGGTTGCAGAACTGAGCCATGTCACCAGCTTTGTTCTCATCACCCATCATGACCTTGTAAATCGGATCGATGATGATGGCTGTAAAGTTCTCTTTTTCGCATCTTCGGATCAACTTCGGAGTCAGCTTGTCCAGCTGTGTGCTATGTCCTCTCATGTTCCACACACGAAGATTGTGATTGATCTTATCCGGTGTGATCCCGCGCTGCTTACAGGCAGCGGCGATACGCCTTGCAAAAGAAGAACTGTCGATTTCAAGATTTACATACAGGACCTTTCCCTGCTCACAATATCGGTTCAACCAATGCCCACCGGATGCGATGGCAATAGCCAGCTGGATCATCAGCATTGACTTACCTGTCTTGGATCCGCCGGATAAAAGCATCTTGTGCCCCTTCCGAAGTACACCCTGAATCAGCTCTGGAGCCAGTTCAGGAAGATCTTCCCAAATATCGTTGAAGTCCTCCGGATCCGGCAGATCATCATTTATTGATTCGATGTATTCCACCCATTCATTCCAGGATTCCTTTCCGATATTCGTAGCAATCAGATATTGCTTTCTGCTACCGCGCCAGAAACCCGGCATACGGGACAGACGGCTTGGATTCTTTGTGGATGTATCCACGTCCAGCCCGTTCTTTTTGCATACCTTGAACAGGTAATCAACGCGCCTGGCATACTCTTTTTCGTTTCCTGCCTCGATCCTCACGATGGCATGAATCGATTTATTTCCGGAATGTACCAGGGCAGCGATTGGCAGCTCCAGTTTCGTCATAAGAGCATATTGGACTTCGATATCCTGTGTATCACTTTCGATAAGCGTGTATTTAAAGTCCGTTACGTTGTCGATTTTTCCGCCGTTTCCATCCATCGGATTGAAACTCACCCAGACACCGCATTCATGGTTGTAGCTGTAGAAGACATCTTCAACATCGTTTGCGCTGTCCAGTTCTTCCAACAATCTGCCTGCGGTTCGGTCATAGACTCGTCCTTTCGGATGCCATTTACCGTCTTTGTCCTGATAACAGTCCACACAGTAACTGACATGATCATTCGGTGCGAATAATACAGACAGATATCTCCGTATGTCCTCCAGAGGATCCCATCTGACCGGTTCGGGAACCGTTTTGGAATCGATCATATCCTGGTCGATCACCCGATAATGTTCATCAACATTCAGGATCTCTCCATCCATCAGTTCGCGTCCTCTGGAATCCGAATAAGAAGAGGAACGGTATCCTCTCTCGATAGCCATCTTGAACAGAGTCTTTTCTGTTATGCCAGTCTTTGTGAATGATCCCCACTTTGCCCAGCATCCGCCGTCATAACGGGCAGGATCCCGGCGGGACCATTCATCCCACAGATTGCATGACCCGCCGGCTTCCTTAATTGCCATTCCTACATTCAGCCACTCCTGATAATCCAATGTTGTTGGATCTATATATGCAAGGGCTTCTTTGATTTCTTCATTCATGCAGCACCTCCCGGAACATACGTTCCTGGATCGATGTCAAAGGGAACTCTCCATCCATTGAAAGCTATACGTGACATCATGTCGGAGGCATCTTCCTTGCTCCATGTGCCTACTCTTATAAAGCCATATGACTCCAGTTTCCGGATCTGCTTTGGTGTGGACAGTCCTTCTGTCGCACGCTTCATCAGCCGATCCAGAAGCAGTGATGCCTTTCCACAGTTTTCCACATCGTCAGGACACACTCCAAAGCGCTCCAGAGCGCCTCTTTGTTTGTCTGTGACCATTCCCATTTCCCATGCGAATGTCGGCTGGTAATAGGCCAGATCATCCGCCTGGATAGACATTTCGAACTGCAGTGGATCTACCAGTGTACGTTTACGTTTGCGCATGGCTGCCAACTGTTCTGCAAGAGCGTTCTCACGTTCCTGCAGCACATCGGATTCTGCCTGCTCTTCAGCTTCTTCGATATCCATTGGCCCATCCATCTCTGACAGGTTCTGTGTCATACGTTCTGCGACTTCTTTCTTGCTGCAGATAATATCTGCAGGCCGGCATAATTCATGCCGTTCAGAGAGCCACAGGAAGTCCAGGAGAAGCAGATGATCCTTCCCCGGAGAAAGTCTTGTCCCTCTTCCTACCATCTGGCAGTACAGGCTTCTGACCTTCGTAGGACGTAATATGATGATGCAGTCAACATCCGGACAATCCCACCCTTCTGTCAGCAGCATCGAGTTACAGATAACGTTATATTTGCCTTCCGCAAAATCTTTCAGAACCTGTTCACGATCATCTGACTGTCCGTTTACTTCGGCAGCTCGGAATCCGTGATCATTCAGGATCTGTTTGAATTTCTGTGATGTGGCGATCAACGGCAGGAAAACAACAGTCTTTCTGTCTTTGCAGTAATTCTCCATTTCGGAGGCGATCTGTTCCAGATATGGATCCAATGCATTATCGATAGATCCAAGAGTATAGTCGCCAGCCTGTGTTTTCAGACTGCTCATGTCAATTTCCAGTGGAATCGTCTGTGCCATGATTTTGCAAAGATACCCTTCCCGGATCGCCTGAACGATCGAATACTCATAGGCCAGAGAATCAAACACCTGACCGAGATGCTGCATATCGCCTCGATCCGGCGTCGCTGTGACACCAAGAACATTTGCATCGGGAAAATGATCGATCACTCTTCGATAGCCGTCTGTGATGGCGTGATGGGCTTCATCGACTATGATTGTCGAAAAGTATCCCGGATCAAACTTATTCAGGCGGTTCTCTCGCTGCAGACTCTGTACGGATCCTACCGTCACTCTGTTCCAGGATCCAAGACAACTCTGCTCTGCCTTCTCCACTGAGCACATCAGTCCTGTCATCCTGTGCAGCTTATCTGCTGCCTGATCCAACAATTCTCCTCGATGTGCCATGATCAGGACACGATCTCCTTTTCTGACACGGTCCTCTGCGATCTTTGAGAATACGACCGTTTTCCCCGTTCCTGTAGGAAGGACCAGCAGTGTTTTTTTCTTTCCGCTGGCCCATTCCTGTTCAACTGCTGTTCTGGCTGCCTCCTGATAAGGACGCAGTTCCATTATTTCCTCCAGCCCCAGTTATTGTTTCCGGCACTGTTGTTATCGGATGCCGTTTCTTCTTTTGAATATAATTTCTTGATGTTGTTGTATACCTTGGAAGGATCTTTTTTGTCTGGCCGGTGATTTAACTGCAGCTTACCGGTTTTCCCGATAATGACTTCTTTTCTCCAGTCAAAACGAAGCGGTGCACCTTTCTTGTGGGTGCCAATGGAATCGTAGAACTGTGCGATCATCCCAACGCATGCTTTTGAATTCCACATATACAGATTGTGGCGAAGATCTACGCTGGATCCATCTTCCGGATTATTCACACGAAGGGTGAGAATGATCTGCTTGCAAGCGCCGCCAATTTTCGAATCTGGCCCCGGCTGATATCTAGCGACTTCAAGATTCACGACTGTAAACTCATAATCGCCTTCAGGCAGAAGTGTGTATGAGCGGTCATAATCGCCAAGCTGATCGGCGCTGATCGTATAACCGTCCTGTAATTCTCCGCCTTCTTCCTGAACGTATGCATTGTAGTTATTTGTTTCCATTTTTCTTTTCCTCCTTAGAATGGCAATGATCTTTTCTCAGCAATGGAATTGAATACCAGACTCCAGTTCGGAATCAGGAATCCTAAATAATAGTCCGGGCTGTACTGGTCAATCGGCATATCGGAAGGCCAGTGTCCCTGCTCTCCGACTACTTCCATGATCTCTTTCGGATGGACCGTATCTGCACGCATCAGATCTGCCAGCGCTTTTGGAATCCGTTTCAGGAGTGCTTCCTCTTCCGGTGTGTATGGCTCGGGTTTATAGACGTAATTCACACTGCCGGAGAATTCTTTCTCCTGTACGGGCTCAGAAACAGGCTTCTCAGCCGGTTCTTCTTTCGGCTTGGGATCTTCCCTGATGATCTCGACATTCTCTGCTCCAAACAGATCTTTCACTTTCTGCTCGTTTTCTGTAGAAGTAAACAACCGGGAGATCTCTTTGTAATCGAAATCCAGTTTGGAAGGCATTCCGAAACGGTTCTTTGCATCATAGGCAGCAGTGTGCTCGGTATACATAACACGACGATTCCCAGTCGCATATTTCTTCTTTGTTTTCGAGTCTTCCGTGATGAAAGTCTCATAGTTTGCAAACAGCAGCAGATCCGACCATTCCTTCACCAATCCGGTGATCGAACACTTTGGCGTACTGATCAGCTTCAATTCGTACCGGTCGTACTGTCCCATCTCATCTGGCTTTGTGAATGTACGGATTGCCGAATGAGCGATCAGGACAACGTTGGTTCCTTTATCAATGACATCATTCAGCAGATTCAGCAGCTTTCCGAACTCTTCATAGACATAGCTGTAGCCTTTGCCATAACCGAACGCTTCGATACCGTCTGCCTTGTACTTCGCACATACTGATTCGACACATTTTGCCTGTGCCCAATCCACTGTATCGATAACCAGTGTGCCGACACTTGTTGGCTCCTTGATTACCTGTTCTACTTCCTGCAGAAGCATCTCCCATGATGTTGGTGCAGGAAAACGAGCGACATCCATCTGGTTGGTAGATCCTTCTGTGTCGATGAACACTGCTCCGGGAAACTGGGAAGCAAATGTGCTTTTTCCGATTCCCTCAGGTCCGTATACCACGACCCGGATTGCTTTCCGGATCATTCCCTTTTTTATCTCAAATGCCATTATTTACCTCCGTTCCATGTCCATTTCTGGGCAGGAGCCTTTTCTTCTTTTACTGCAGCAGTCTTCTGACCGTTCTTATCGATGGAATATCCGTCTTCGATGTAGATCGTGCATTCGTCTCCAGTGCTCACTCTGGTGGCGATCACCTGCAGGTTTTCCTTCTCCAGCCAAGATCCGAAGTCTTTCAGCGTATCAAGATCCATCTGTTCCAGTTTGTCCATCAGAACGAAGCCACACTGCGGATTGAGTTTGCGCACGATAGACGCAGCCACCTTCAGCTGATCGGATCCGGACATGTTGTCCCACTGTTGTCCTTTATAGATCAGCAGACCATGATCGATGCTGAGCCCTGCAAGAGGCATCTCTGCCCCTTCCAGAAGTTTCATCCTGGCATCCCGTACCTCATTGATCTTTACTGTGAGATCGTCATACTGACCTTTGTAATCGTCTGCCTCTTCCACAGCACGCTTCTTGTCGATGTTCTGACGGATCTTGGAATTGATCACGTCGATCTGCTGGATGTTGGCTTCCAATTCTGTTGTCGATTCCATCTCCAGTTCTTTCGGAGATTTCTGTGCCGTTGTCTTCTTTTCGTACAGATCCTTGAGCTGCACTTCCTGATCACGGATCATCTTCTTGTACTCTTCGATCCGATCTTCAGCCTTGCGGATATCATCGAGGATCCTGTCATATTCCCGGATCCACTGCTGTCTCTGTCCGTTTCTGGCAAGGATCTCCTGCTGCTGTTCGATCAGATCACTGGCAGAGATGATCTCACCCGGCACGCTGTCCCATTCCGGCAGTTCATCGGCATATTTCTTTTTCTGGTCTGCAATGCGCCCGATCTCCGTCCGCCGGTTATATAATCTCAATTCTTCCTGATCCATCTGCGTCAGCTGGTCACCGACACCAATGATCTGCAGAAGCGTGTTCGCTTTCTCTTTGTCATTGGCTTCCATGAACTTCGGAATGTTCAGAGCAAACTGGCTGATGAATGTATCCAGCAGTTTCTGCCCTGCCTTGTTTCCGGATGGATCAGTGACCTTCAGTGTGCTGTTCTTGCCGACACGCTCCACAACGAAGCCGTTGTTGAGGACGATCTTCATATGCGGATCGATCATGGATCCTTCCCGCTTTGGCTGCGAAGGACGGTTCTTGTCGCCTCCCAGCGTCCATACGATGGCATCCAGAACGGATGTCTTGCCGTTGTTGTTCTTTCCTCCGATGACCGTCAGACCGTTCTCTGTCGGTTCGATCCGAACTGCTTTGACGCGCTTCACATTCTCCAGTTCAAGACTGGTGATCTTTACTTTGTCTTCCATTATTCCTTTCCTCCGTGTCTGGGAGCGTAGTTGCTTCCTGTTCCGAATAACTGATCAGCCATTGCCAGAAAGTTCTCTTCGCTGACATAGATCTGTTCAGATGTGGTTGTGATCCGTACCTGCGGCACTCTGGCTCCGGGGACTCTTTCGAAATGGATCCATGCAGTGCTGCCAAACTGGTTCTGTCCCTTGATTCCGATTTTCATAGTATTGCCTCCAGGATCCAGATCGGGTTGATGCCGGTGAAGGCTTCGACGACGTAGCAGTACCCGCAGATGACTGCGATGGCGGAGACCAGTCCGCCCAGGAAGGTCATGACATTGATGACCCATGGTCTGAGATGTTTATGCTGCATTGTTGTGCTATACTTTTTCCGATGATATTGCCCTATCATCGAAGCGGTCTCCTTTCAAATATTGGCCGCTTTTTTTGTTGTGGCGAGGATCCTGTCGAAGGATTTGTGGGTGATCTGCTCGACCGTCTCTCTGGCTACCTTTGCCGGACTCACTTCGAGCATCCCGATTTCCTTCTCCAGTTTCTTCGAAGCAAAGAAGATGGTGTCTGCCTCTTCTTTGGAAATGTTGAGCGCTGTGCGCAGATCTGAGCGCTTCAAATACGGAAGCGTCAGACATTCCTCACGAGTCCTTGGCCTCTGCATCGGCTGCTTTCGACCTTTCCCAGATCTTTCTGGCCATCTCCGTCGGTCTGACCGGGTAGACCAGATGCCGCTCCTCATCGGCCTCGATGGTGTAATAGAGCGCTGTTCTCCATTCGTCGACGACTTCCTGCCCTTTCCTGCGTGTCCAGACCGGGGCGATCGTCAGGACGTCCAGTCTCGCAAACATGACGTTCAGATACTTAAGGACGTACAGCCGAACGTGTCCGACCGTGTGCGGCGCTTCGGTAGTCTCTACCAGTTCCCAGTTGCCGGAATCCTTGGCAATGTACTCACGAGCCTGCCTCTGTGTCATTGACATGATTTTTTCTCCTTTCGTTAATTCTTGATTAACTTATGTTGTAAAAAAAATTACTCTGTTTCGATGTTCTTGGGGTTGATCCCAGTGATTTCGGACAGCCGCATAAGATCTGTAGCGGTCATTGTGGCGCGACCTGCAGAAACAGATTTCAGATGGCTCGGATCGATGCCCGCCATTCGTGCAAGCTCCTCGATGCTTACCTTCATCTGTGCCGCCAGCGCTCTGACGGTCAATTTGATATTTTCCATTGCTCTCCTTTCTGGTTAATTATGAATTAACCTTCTTCATTCTAGTTAATCTTTAGTTAACTGTCAACACTGTTTTTAGATATTTTACTTTTTCAGTGCTATAGTACAGTTAAGGAGAGATTAATTTATGAAAGACGAAATGATGAACAAAAAGATCGGGGAATGGCTTACTGAGAGGCGCACTAGAGCCGGGCTGACCCTGCAACAGGTTGCCGATCGCTTTGGGGTGTCAAAGGTTGCGGTTCATTACTGGGAGGTTGGGCAGAATGGAATGTCTGCCAGCCAATTGATGCACTTCTGCCAGATGGTTAATGCCGATCCGGACGACCTAAGGCGGTATCTCTTTGGAGAATCCTGATCATGCCGGCATATAAAGACACTAAGCGCGGCACCTGGTACATCAAGATCTATACAAAAGACTCTGTCACCGGCAAAACCAAGCAGATAACCAAGCGCGGCTTCCGCACCCGCCGGGATGCGCTGGACTGGGAAGCGGAACAGCGGCCAAGCAGGGCTTCGCAGACTTCGGAACGCTTCATCGATTTTGCCAACCGGTATTATGCCTTCAACAAACCGAAGGAGCGGACGAAGAACAGCCAGCTCGCCATGCTGAAGAAGTACGCTCCGGAACTCATCGACGAGCCGATCGGGAAGCTGACCAAAGCCAGGATGATGGAATGGTATCTCAATTTCACCGATACCGATCTGAAGCCATCGACCAAGAATCTCTGCATCGGAGTCATCCGTAGCATATTCAAGTTCGCCAGTGATCACTACGCTGTCCCGAACAATGCCGTCGGTCTCAAAAGGGTGAAGACCGGGAAGAAGAAATATACTACTTGGACTCCTGCAGAACTGGAGGCGTTTCTGAGCCACGTAGAGGGTGAGGATTACCGGAACATATATTTGTTCATGTACTGGACTGGCGTGCGCCGTGGCGAAGCTATCGCCCTCAGAACGCAGGATTTCGACAAAGAAAAGCACACCGTCCGCATCCATCACCAGCTGCAGATATATGAAGAGGATTTTACTCCCTTGAAGACCGAGTCCTCCGAGCGCACCCTGAAGCTAGCAGACCCGCTGTGGGAAGTGATCGCGCCGGTACTTGATCGGGAGGACGGGCCGTTCGTGTTCGGAGGGATTCATCCGCTCCCCCAGAGCACTCTGCAGATTCACATGGACGATGCGATCCGGAAGTCCGGAGTTAAAAAAATCCGCATCCATGACCTCAGGCATTCGTTTGCAACGAACATGATCGGCTCAGGAGCGAATATTGTGGCGGTCAGTAAATACTTAGGGCACGCGACCGTCCGGCAGACACTGGACACCTACACGCATCTGCTTGAAAAAGCGGACGATCAGATGGTCGGAATGGTCGCAGATTTGATGAAAAGCACATAAATTCATCTCAAATTCATCTCACGGGCTGCAAAAAGCGCTTATTTAAGCCATATTTCAACGATATATGGACTACAACCGTTAATTCCAAAAAGGACTATTCGTGTACAAAAGGGCTAGAAATAGCCCTTTTTTAGTACTTTTGTGACAAGAAAAAATAACGATTCTAAAAAAATCATCTCACATTCATCTCACAGGCACAAAAAAAGACCGCAGTGATGGAAGACACTGCGGTACTTTGCACCCTAAAAGAAAATAGTTGATATGCTCAGAGAAATGAGTGCTTCGACTCGCACTCCTGATACGTCCTTCGAATGTTCTCTGAGGAAAGTTTGGTTTTACTGTTAACGAACTGAGGATGCTCTGAGCAATAGCGGTCGTATGTGTCGATGTCCGACAAGACTTGGTCAAACGACTCCTTGCTGTGCCGTTGATCCGTTAAGATTTCGTCATTAAATTTTACGATTCGCACTCTTGCCTGTATCGCTTTCTCCTCATCAAAGTCGGCACGCAGACTCTTCACGGCATCCAGAATCTGGTTTGTGGTCACCATACCGCTCTTGCGTTCTCTGCGTGCTTTAAGCCAATCGCCCACCCAACTCGACCCTAAGATAGCGACCACTACGGTCACGAGGTAGCCAACGATCTGTTCACTCGTCATCGCTGATACCTTCATGCTCCTCTTTCAAAGCCTTCTCATATGCTGCTGTCGACAGACCAATGCATCCTGCAATGCACACACCGATGGCGCTGATGGTCGTTCCGATCTCAACCGTGTAAGGCAGATTCCATACCTGTCCAATCGTCAGCCAGAGCGTTGCAATGCTAGGAATGCAGTAAATCGAAATGAACTTCAGTGCGTCATATGCGCTGTCAGAGATTCTCATATTTAAACCCTCTTAACCAGATATGCCTGTAAATCACCTTGTACATATCCTTCTACAATCTCACCTGTAGGTGTTTCGTATTTAACTTGGAACCATTCATAGCCGTCTTTTTCGAATCTGTTAGTCAGATGCGTGATGAGTGCTTTGGATCCTTTTGGCATAGTAGCCAAAATCTTTCCGACAGGTTTCCCATCTTTGAACTCAAGTTTCGCCCTGATGCGACAGGGCATTTTGTCAGCATAAAAATACATAGGTTCCGTGTCCTCCTCTTCTTTTGGCGGATAATACGTGATGCTGTTGACAGCAGGTAATACTTGTCCGTGTGAATATTTAATTGTACTGAAAGCCCTATTCACATATGTTACTTTCAGTGGGTTTAACTCACCACTCATGCGATAGACTTTCTTTGTACTATCATAGGTCTTAGTAGTTTGAATTCCTTCTGCAACTTCATAGTGGATGTGATTGCCAGTTGCGAACCCCTTTTTACCTTCTTCGTACATTGACTGTCCGTTTCTGTAGATTTTACCCACAACAGTGTTAACATACCGTTCTTCCGAATGTGTCAGAGCAATAGTTACATAGCGGTCTTTTCCGTCTGCACAATGCACCTTTTCATAGCGTCCGTTTGCATCTACATGCGTGAAAAAGTACGTGCCGTTTCCCCACGGACCCGCCAGACATTTCCAGTCACCTTGCGCAAACCAGAAGTCAATTCCGTTGTCGGAGCCACATAAATCCATAGCCCCGTTCGGATGGCTGAAGGATGAATACGGCAACTGAGAAATGTTGATCACTTTCATGCCATAGCAAAGGTTAATCATGATTTACCTCTGATATGCATCTGTTCTCAAACTTTTTGTATGCGTCCAGATACCATTCTTTTTTGTCACCGTTATATGTCAGTTCATAATACATTCCATCATACAGACTGCTGGAAATGAGGAACTTCCAGTTCTGAAGTGCCTTGCATTTCCAAACGGTATAAACCGAAAATTCAGTAGGATTATCGGATTTATCGAGATGCTCTTCAATGTAATTGATTACAATATCGTGCGCTTTATTTTCCATGTTTTCCATGCTTCACCTCAATTCTTTTCTTCCATAAACAGAAGCATCTGCCGAAAACGTCCACTTGAATCCATGCTTCTGCATAGTGCTTACCCTCTTCGATGTACTGTGTGATGTAGTGATGAATCATGCTTTGCCCCCTTTAAACAAAACCATGCGGTCGTAGGTCATGATATTGTCACCTCCGCTATCAATGGAATATGGTCGATTTTGCCTTCCTGTATAGAATCCGTCAGTTTCGTCTGGTCAGTCCAGACTGCATCAATCGTAATTCCTTCTGCGCAGATGATATTGTCAATAGCGAATGATTCCGCTGCCCAGTTGTCGCTGTTGCATGCGGTCGGCAGAATGCCAAATGCGCCATCGTTTGCAATGGTGTCGCCTGCGTTTAAAAACTGGTCGTAAATCGCCGCGTTGACTGTCGAAAATGGGTCTTTCAGTGTGCTGTTAAAATCGCCGCCGATGATATACGGATTCGGCAATGTCTGAGCGTAGTCAAACAGAATCTTTGCGGTTCTGATCTTCTCGCTCTGGTCACTTGGATGCAGATGTGTGACTATTACATCAATCTGTCTGCTACCGATCTGAATGACAGCCATGTCGTAATATCTGCCGTTTGCATCATCCGCATAGACATTTGCCGTATACGATGCAATAGGATACTTTGATGCGATGGCTCTCCCGAAATAGTTACTGGTTCCGCTTTCCTCATGTACATACGGATAATACTGTTCAAGCAGTGACTTGGCTGTTCTGCCTGTTCCGCTGAACTGCTTCGTATATTCCTGCATAGTAACAATGTCCGCATCTTGACCGCCAATAATGGCATTCTGCAAAGCATAATACTGCGCATCCTTAGCAGACGGAACGACCGAACCGTTTCCGATATACCACTGACCGACATTGTAGGTCATGACCTTCAGCGTTAAATCCATAAGCGGATTCCCGTTGATGTCGTACGCCTGTGCTAATGCGTTGCCGTTGACATCGTAGGCGTCCGTCAGTGCGTTCCCGTTGACATCGTAAATCATCAGAAATACTTCGCTCCGTTTACGTTTACCTCAATGCGGAATGATACCGTTCCACCTTCCGACGGATTGTTCGTCCACTGGAAACATAAAGCACTATAGTTTCTGCTGTTTCCGTAACTCGGATAGTTTTTGATGACTTCCCCATCCGTTCCGCTACTGCCAGATGCGACTGCGTGAGAAATGGTCATCAGGTTCCCTGATGCATCCGCATTTGCCCATTTAAAGTCCTGACTCTGACTGCTTCCGCTCCCTGCTGTCCAAGTAATATCATGAATATTCCAGTCGATATTGTCGCCTGCTGTTGCTGACCACCACGTTGTCCCTTGTGGTTGCGTTGCTGTTACCGTTCCGTCTGGTTTGATGTAAATACCGTCACGGATAGCACCGGAATAGGTAATCAGACCGTCGGCAGATACTGAGACGGTCGCCGTCCGTCCGCTGCTTGTAACCGTGGTCTCTGGAACGACAGGAAGTTTATACAAGGCGCTTGATACCGTCACATCGAATGATGCGGTCATGCCGCTATACTCTGCCGTGATAGTGCTCGTTCCTGCTGTGAGCGTTCCGCTCAGCGTGTAGTCATCAATCGGTGCGCTTGTGCCATCATCGTAGTAGCCCGTGACAACAAGGTCATCCTTCAGAATGTCGAGGCTGTCCGATGCAATGACGGTCATCGTCTGCGTATAAACCGCAGTGATGCTCAACAGCGCCTTCGCATTCAGCGCCGCACTCAGTGCATTGTAGTAGGACTGACCGTTGGCATCGATGTAAGCCACATGCTCAGCGATATCGAGCAGGGCTGACTTAGTTGCCTGTGACAGTGGGCTCAGTGCACCCGGATGCGAATCGATGTAGTCCGCTACCGCCTGACTGATCTGTGCCTGTGAAGGACTGCCGACAACCTGCTCAACCAAGATACGGACTTTGCCGAGGGTGGAAATCTTGTTCCAATCAAAGTGGAAATTATATTCAGACATTATTCGCCCTCCGTAACGCCATAGGTCAGTTTCAGCGGCCCGATCATAGGTGTGACGACGTCCTGCCCATCATAGTCGAACTGCACATCATAGACATACATGCCAGGCGTCAGATCGGCAGTCATCTCCGGCGGTACACGGAAGAAGAATTTCCCGTTTCCGTCGGTCGTGATGTAACCATCTGACATTTTGACCTGGAACACATACGAGGGCGCACCATAGTACTGACGGCACGACAGATAGACCTCGTTGATCGTGGCGGAGAGGTCGGAAAACTCAACGCCGAAGCTGATCGTGTCGCCTCTCACCCATTCCTGATAATATTCCTGCGAGATTCCTGATCTCATAACATTCTCCTCCTATTTGACCGACCGGATCGCGTCCGTGATCGTCGGCCTGATCGTGCCGATCACCACGCTCTGGTAACGGCTGCGTAAATTGTCGAAATAAGTCTCAACGACCCGGGCGGTCGCGTTGACGTTGAACGGCTCCGGGACGACCAGATGGATCGTGTCATCCAGTGCCACCTGTTCCGCGTTTGCAAGATCCTTGTATTCGATGGACTGGTAAAGCGGGACATATGCAGCAGAAAGCGACCGCTCCGGTGTTTGGCTGCGTTTTGCCAGCCATGCGGATGCCGCGTTCTGCAGCTGTGTCGCGGTCGGCTGGCTCTGGAAGTCTCCGGAGAAGTCCACGACCTGTGTTCGCCGGTATGGATACAGCGTCCGGTCTCCGGCTGTGACGATCGTGCCGGCCGTCACTGTGGTGCTTCCGCTTGTCCAGATCGGGAACACGCCATTCACCACGTTCGTGTCCTCGGTCTCATCGTCCAGTGCTGTCAGGTTTTTTGCGTAGCGAACCACCACGCCGTTGTCCTGGCCGCGTCTTTTCAGCAGTCTGACCGTGAATCCATCCCATTCGTAAAAGCCGCCGTAAACGTCCAGAACAGAGCCCTCAGAGCCTCCCAGTGTGTCCAGTACGCTCTGATAACCCGGCACCGTATAGGACGATGTGCTCGTCAGGTCGGTCTCAAACGTGAAGACATTTCCTTCGATGTACTGTGCACTGGCATTCGCGTCCAACTTGGCAAAAAGATCAGCGATGCCGGATGCAGTAAAAGGCCGCAGGACGCTGTAGCGGAGCCTGTGGCGCACATGTTCGAGCTGGATGGACAACCATCCGCTCAGGTCCTTATTGACCTGTACGATGTCATACGGCTGTCTGCGCAGGCGGTGGTCTGTGTCCATGACCACGATCCTGCCGACCTGGATGTCTTTGGCATGTCTGCCGTCGATCGGCATCCGGATCGTAGCCGTGTTCTCTCCGTTGCGGACCTGATGAGCAATTGCCTCCGTGCAGTCGGCGAGCGCTCCAAGTCCATTGCTGCGGAATGTGGTCTCTGTTTTTTCGTAAAGTGTCGGGATCATATCGTGAACCACCTCGGATCGATCTCCACCCAGCACTCGCCCAGGCGGATGTCTGAGGTGATCGTGACGTCCGGGATCATGCTGATCGTGTTGGATCCTGATTTCAGAACAGGGAATTCTGTGGTGATTTCACCATCGTCCGTCAGTGTAACGTA
The DNA here is from genome assembly GCA_017474845.1 of Prevotella sp. GTDB lineage: Bacteria > Bacteroidota > Bacteroidia > Bacteroidales > Bacteroidaceae > Prevotella. The sequence continues at coordinate 22,844 of JAFVGS010000013.1, read as the reverse complement.
ACTGTTGCCGTTGACCTTCTGGCCGTCTGTGATCAGATAGGCATCCTGCAGATCACAGTCCACGTATAAAGTCCCATTGAAGCCATCAGCATCCACCTCGATGCCGTTGACCACGATGGCAGGGACTGCTCCGTCTGTGCCTGATGACTGGGACGAGTAGAACAGCAGCAGAGGCTTGGATGCGTATGGGGTCGGGTTGTACAGAGTAATCGCCGACCTGATCCGCACATCTGCGCCATTCGATGCTTTGAAATGATAATTAATATTAGTATTCGTAAATACTAATTGGTAATACGTGTAAGCATTGCCGTGCCCGGTCAGGTCAAACAGATCTATTGTTGCTGTAGTGCCTGACATCTGCACCAGTGCCCTCGCCTGTGTGCCGGTGTAAGTGGTCGATGATCCGGAGCCATATGCCCGCCACACATTAATGTGCGCCAGATTTTCGAATGCAGCCGAAGCGGTCGTGTTTTCCTGAATCAATACACAGGTCTCATTCTCGAATGTCGTGTCCATTGCAAGCAGATCGCTGGTGTAGTATGAAAGGCCATCCTGGAAGAGCGGAGCAAAGCGAGATGAAACTCCCGGCTTATAGAACCGCTGAGGCTTGCAGTTGAACACCAGATCGAACCGCCCGGCTCTGTTGTTGAACGGAGACACAGACAGGCCTCCGCTGAACACAGCCAGACGATACTGGTCGGGATTGTAGTCATCCGTCAGTTCACAGTATCCTCTGGGACCGTTGAGCCAGTCCCGGATGGCCTGCATCTTGGTCAGGTCACGGACTGCAGCCGGGTAACGGACTTCGATGTTGTTCCATCTTCCATTATCCAGAATGAGGTCCCCAGACCGTCCGGGGACTTCGGCGAAGTCGTAATCATAGACCGGGGCGTCATAGACAGCCTCTCCGGTGATGTATACGCCAAAGTCCGAGGACTTCAGGCCGTTGAATGTGAATCCTTTTTTCATTTACCAAGCCCTCCCCTGTCTGAGAATGTCGCTCGTCAGTTCACGCTTCAGCGCTTTGATCAGCTGATCAGCACTCTGACCCGGCTGCTGGATGATCGTGATATTCTGCGTGGATCCGGATGAGATCCGGCGGAAAGCATCCGCTCCGATGACTACCTCAGGGACGTCACCAACGCCGATGATGGAAGGAGAGTTGAACAGATATGGCGTGTTTTCTGCCTTTCTGTACCACTCCACCGACAACTTGGGAACTCCCTGCTTCAGCCAGTCGATCGGGTTCATCGATCCGGATATAGAAAAATGTGGCATCTTCAATTTTGGCCACTTGAATTCGAAGTTAAAGAAACCTTTGATCTTCTCGATCGCAGACTTGACCGCTTCCTTTGCACCGTTGATCGCTGTGCTGATGGCTTCCTTGACTGCATCGAACTTCGTTTTCACGTTCTCATACAGTTCGGCAGCCTTCTGCTTTACTGTGTCCCAGTTCTGCCACAAAGCAACGCCCAGCGCAATGGCTGCGCCGATCGCAATCGTCAGCGGTCCGCCCAGAACACCGACCACCGTGCTGATCACGCCGGTCACTGCTCCGATTGCACTGGTCACGCTGCCGATTACACCGATGACTGTGCCAACGACGGAGATGATCGGGCCAATGGCAGCGACCACGAGGCCGGCTGTGACGATAAAGCCCTGCATATCTTCACCGAGGCCTTCCCACCATGCTACTAACTGCTGGATGACCGGGATGACGGCATCGACTGCCTTCTGGATCGCGGGCATGATCGCCTCACCGATCTCATAGCCCAATTCCATGAGGTTATTGAGCACGACCTGCCACTGATCAGCAGGATCCTGCATCGCTGTGAATGTGTCCTCAACAGTTCCGCCTGCATCCAGTGCGCTCTTGCTCAGATCCTGAAACGAGAGGGACCCGCTTTTCAGGGCATTGAAGACCTGATCACCGCTTTTGCCAAATAATTCATATGCTGCTGCCAGTCCTTCGGCGTCAGAGGCTCCGTTCTTGATGCTATTCTCCAGATCAGCCAGAGCCTTGTCCATGCTCACACCGTCTTTGCTGGCGTTTTTGAGGGCCTTCGAGAGGCCTCCGAGCACCGCGTTGGTGTCCGCTCCGGACATTTCAATCTGACCCATCAGGACCGCCGCCTGGTCGATGCTGAGGCCCATTTCCTGGAACGCTGTGGCGTTACGTGTGAGACCGCTCGAGAGTGTATCCACTGAGATGCCTGTATTCTGCCCCACCTTGGTCAGTGTATCCAGATAGAGGCCTGCATCGTCTGCAGTCAAACCGAACGCTGACAGGGCTTTCTGAGCGCTGTCGACGGAACTGGTGACGTCTGTGCCATTCAGATCCGCGAATTTGATGAACTTTGTCGACAGATCTTCCAGGGCATCGCCAGTCAATCCGAATCTGGTGTTGACCTCTCCGACTGCTTCGCCCGCTGTGGCGAACGATGTCGGGATGGTATTGGCGATGTTCTTCACGCTGTCCTGCATCCCTGCAAGTGCGTCACCTGTGGCGCCTGTCTTCTGGATCACAATGTCGAGGCCTTCATCGACCTGTCCCCATGCCGCCAGTGATGCGGTGCCAACTGCTGCAAGCGGTGCGGTGAACTTCTTTGTAAGATTATCGCCGACCTTCTGGATGTCCTGTCCCAGTGTCTGCAGTTCCTTGCCGGTTGCCTTGAGGACCTGAGAAGCGACAGACCCGAAATCTGCCTGTTCTTTTTTTAACGTCTGCAGTTTGTTGGTAGTGTCGATGATCTCGCGCTGCAGACCTCTGTATTCTTCGGAATTCTTGTCGACCCCTTTGGCATCCATCTGAGCCTGGGCATCCTTGAGAGTGTCCAGTCTCGTCTTAGTGTCATTGACTGCCCGCGTCAGCAGATCCTGCTTCTGTTTGAGCAGCTCCACGTTCTTGGGATCGAACTTCAGTAATTTGTTGACGTCCCGGAGGTTGCTCTGGGTCGTTCGGAGGCTCTTGTCGACACCCTTCAGGCTCTTATCAAGCTGGGTAGTGTCGCCTCCGATCTCAATCGTGATGCCTTTAATTCTTCCGCTTGCCATTGATTCCTCCGTTTAGAACTTGTCTATGTCGTCCTGCGTTGCCATCTCATCCCATTCGACTGTGTCATTGATACTCTCGTAATAAATATCCATGGCACCGCCGACTGTGATCTCATCCAGATCACGCAGGGACAGACCGCATTGAACGAACCTTAATAAAAGGAGGGCCGTCCCTCCTTCTCGGGTTGACGGCCTCACTCTTTTTTTTCTTCAGCCACCTCGACCTTCACACCGAGCGAATCGGTCCAGAGCATCATCGTCTCCGGAATGATCTCCCGGATGTCGAAGACTTCGAATTCATCGACCCACTCCCATGGATCCGCAGGAATCGAAGGATCTGCCTGCCGTGCCATGGTGTGCGTCAGCATGACGGCGTAGTCGATTGCTTCACCTGAAAGCACCGACTGGGCCATTGCCTTCTGCAGTTCGCTGTAGTCTTTGATGAGGTCTCTTCCGTACTGGTTGCGATAGCGCACCAGTGTGGACGCTGTGGCTTTCAGACGGACGTCACGTCCGTCAATTTTGATTATCCTTTCCATTTTTGTTCCCCTTACTCTTCAGGAACTTCGTTGAACCAGTTCGCGTACTTTGCGGACGTGCTCACGCAGGAACCCTTGACCAGATCGTCATTGATACGCGGCATGGCTGTGATCGGCACGTTTACATACTGCACAGTGATGCCGTTCTCTTTGGTCTGTCCTGTGATCTCCGGGCGGCCTGCAATGACGCGGTGCATGCAGAAGCGCTTGCCGGTCTCGGTACCGCCTCCCAGTGTGAACTGGCCAAGCAGTGCAAATTCCTTCGGCGCATCTGTCGCCTTCTCCCATGTGACACCATCGGCGTCCTTGGTCATGCCAAGCGTGTCCTCAAGGAATTCGTCACATTCCGGAGTATCTTCCATGATCAGGTTTCCGCTGTATCCGCCGTTGGCATCGCTGTGGAACCACAGCACATCGTCCGCATGTTCATCCATGCTTTCGCCTGTCGGGGCCAGTGAAATCTCACGCGCGCCCGGCACGCCCTTCGGTGTGCCATATGTCAGTGCGCCGCCTGTGCCTTCCGTAGCCATGGCATAGTGCATATTCTTCAAGCCATATCTGACTCTTCCCATATTTCCTCCATTTCATAAAGGACTTCGAACATGTGCTCACTTTCGAGAAAGGTCTCTGTTTTGACAGGGATAAGCCCGTGCCGGTTCATGATCTGCTCGACAGTGTGCTCCAGAAGGATGTCCTTTTCTCTTGTATAAAGCTCGATATTGATCGCCGTGATGCGTGCGTGTGTTGTATCGTCTGCGGGCTCTGGTCTTCCGTTTGGGAAGTAATAGACCGCATAAGGCAGTTCCGGGGCCATCCGCTCCGGGTAACTGTAGTAGACGATCGGCACGCCGTACGTTGCGAACTCACCGAGCAGTGCATTCAGATCTGTCTGCTTCATTTGCTTTCAATCCTCCGCATAAATTCCTGCACCAGCGACACATTGACCGCTGTGTTGACCTTGGCGATATGAGGATATGCCGGAGCGCGTCCGCCGTTCTGCTTCGCATGTCCGAACTCGAGCAAGTGCGCCAGTCTGTAATGGTTTTCGTTGTAGATCACCCACATCGAGCTGTAACGGCTGACCCGCATCGGTTCCATCGTCCACGATGCACTATATGCACCGGTTGGATGACCGGTTGGTGCGAATCTGCCGACAGCTCTCAGCTGGTGGACTGCGTCCTCAGCCGTGTCCATCATTGCCTCCTCGAGGGCCTCTGATGCTTCGACACCGTAGTCCTCGAGCAGTTGGCTGACTGTCTGCGTCAGATCGACCGGCTGGATCTTCTTCCGTGCCATCTAACGCTGTGCCCCCTTCCGTTTCTCGCAGTACAGTTCGATTTCATCCGTGCGGCGCTCGTATGTCCTGTAGACCGAGTATTCCACGTCCTTATAGCGGACGATCTGCTCACCGTCATAGTCATATTTGAACATGGTGAACCGATACTCCGGATTGAGGCCGTTTCTGCCTCCCTCGAACCATTCCAACCCGGTGACATTCTGGACCTGAGCGAAGACATCCCGCTCTGTGGTCGAGAGTTCACGCGGCACGTTCAGCGAATCCTGTGTGAAGTTCTGGGCGATCAGTGTGATCACTTCGGAGCGGTCCATCAGGACGCCTCCGAGCGGTTCCAGATCGTGAAGCCGGTGGCCATGGACATCTGTGCCTTCTGCTCATCGTAGGACGCTTTCAGGCGGTCGTATTCGTCTGGTGCGCCGAAGTGCATCCGGCAGTAAGTTGTCACGGCACGCAGTGCCAGCGCATTGGTGAGCACGACGCTTTCTCCGTCTGCTCCGGCGATTCCAAGATCCAGGAGAGCGGCCTCCGCCAGATCGGTGATCTCATCATCAAACGCATCGGTCGATACCCTCAGCGCTGTTTTGATCTTTGCCAGGATCGTACTGTCCATTTCTCTCTCCTTTCAATCATCGAAAAGGGACGGATCTCTCCGCCCCTTAACGCGATTAATTAATGTATGCCGCAGCCTTGTTGTGTCTCAGTGTGCCCTGTGCACGGAGATAACCGGATACAACAACCTTGTGTGCCTTGATGTCTCTGTCAGATTCGATCATGACAGGCTGAACTTCGTTCAGAACGAACTTCTTCGGGTCAACGATCGTTACCTTTGTGGCAGCGTTGTCCAGTTTGACCTCTGCACCCAGAGCGTTTCCGATGTTGAACGGATTGCCGCTCTTAATTGCGGCGATGATGTTGTAGTAGGAAGAAGCCGGCGCATAGATGACCGGGCGGGATGCGCCTGTAGCCAGCGCAAGCGCTGCTTTAACGTTCTCGAACAGATCAGAGCCTTCTGCCGGAGTGACTTTCTGGCCATTACCAGCATCAGTAAGAATCTGAGCGAAGACATCCTTTGCCAGTGCTTCACCGAGTTCAGCAGAGATTTCTTCAGCGAGATAGTCTTCCAGAGCGCCCTGGGACATCTTAGCTTCTGCATATGTCAGAGTGACATACTTCTCATAGTCGTTGCCATACAGTACGACCTTGACGAATGTGTTTGCTTCTTCTGCCGGAGTAGCTGCGCTGTCGAGTTTCTTGGTAGTACGGACAGTGATTGTTGTGTGCTTTGTGACTTCCATAGCGACGCCGGAGCGGACTGTAGCAATGTCAGCCAGGATCGGGTGTGCTGTGTGGATGTTGTCCCAGATCTTCTCGTCCAGTGTCTTCGGGATGGCAATGGCGTCACCATCGCCCGGTGCTGTGCTGTCGACTACGATCGCACGCTGTTCTGCTGTTGCGTAGTCGCCGATGACTGCATAGAACGCATCTCTGTATTCCTGTGTGTCAGGTGTGTATTTCTTTTCTTCCATGATGATCTCCTCTCTGTGGCTTTCGACCACTTTGCCGATCACACCGTCAGCAACCTTCTGCTGCAGAGCACGGTATTCAGCAAACTCGGCAGCCTTGCGGTCCTCTGCCTCTTTGGCGGACTCTTCGGCTGTCTCTACTGCACGCTCTTCTGCTTCCGGTTCGACAATTGATGTTTCGGCTGTTTCTTCCTGTTCAATCCTCTCCTCGATCACTTCCTGCGGTGCTTCGGCTTCTTCAGGTCGCTCCGCCTTGAGTTTCTCAATCTCTCCGTTGAAATACTCCAAAGCCCGGGCATGCAGTTCGGTGGTCGGGTTCGCCGGGAAAGAAACCGGCGAGACGTCAAAGAGCTTACTTACCTTGGAGACGATTCTGGTGCGACTCTTCTCGTCGAAATGATCGCCTCCTTCTGGAACTACGAAGCAGAATGACATCTGGGGATAGTTTCCGGCCTTAATGTCGTCATACAGCGCTCTAGAGTTCGCTGTGCGTGACAGATCAGCCTCTGTATGCAGACCATGAGCGTCCACATTGACGGTCAAGGTTCCTGCCGATGTACGGGCATATACAGCCCCTGCGTGGTCAACTCTCAGGACCACGTCCGACATATCGCATTCATCGAATGCTGTCGGTTCAATGCGCTCGAAGTACTTCTCGCCTTCGATCTCGCACATTTCATAAGGTTCAAATGTCGAGGCATAACCCTCGACGCGGTACTCGTCACCGGCTTCTCTTACTTCTGCAAAGGACCGGTATTCTCTATTCTGTGCCATTGGTGTCTCCCTTCTCGTCGCCTACCATGTAGAACTCGCCGCGGATCGGTGCCTGCTGTCCCAGTCCATCCGGCAGCGGCGGATAGTTGAACAGTGCTCTGACCTCGTCAATCATGATCATGCCTCTGTCGCCCAGCTGCTGCGCCATGCTGATCTTCTGCGCTGTCGGCATGTACTGCAGCCGGTTGGCTGTTGCGTAAACTCTGGAGCCGTGTGCCTGCTCAGACGGTGAGAACAGCATCTTCGTCAATACTTCGCTCAACTGAATGCTGAAGGGTTCGATCGCCCCATTGAAAAAGGCATCCAGTTCGTCGCCCATTGCGGAGTTCTGCAGCACTTTCTCATTCACCCCGAAGTAATTGAAGACGTTCGTTTGGATCAGCTTCATCTGGTCAGCGTCCACTGTGTACTGCTGCGGTGTGATCTGCTGAATGTCCGTGTAAGTGTTCGGGAACAGCAGCAGTCCGTCGTTGCCGGCCTTCAGGTTGTCCTCGCTGAACCTGATGCGTTCCTTTTTCAGGTCCTCCGAGTTAAGAAAATTTGTAAGTTTTGCGATGAACTTATAGCTCGACGAGTTCTTCACGGCCTCAGAGATGCCCTGCGTCTGCAGATCTATGAGGCTCATGGTGTCCGTCAGTGCGGTGTTGCTTTCACCGAACAGATCGCTCTTGAACTGAAACTTCGTCATGATGCCGACCCGGCTCAGTTCTTCGGCAGTATGTCTTCCATGATCAAAGTACATTCGCAGCCATGGCGTGCCGTTTACGTCCAGCAGTTCATAGTGGTCTGTGTAGACGGTCGTGACTCCGCTGATGTCTCCCAGTCTGTCATATGCTGGCAAAATGAAAGCGTTGTTCTTCATGTCCAGGATCGTGTTCAGTCTGTAGAGGAACTGCCCCCACGTCTGGAAGTCGTTTGGCCTCTTCACCAGCCTCGTCTGCAGTTTTGGCTGCGCGGATCCATCGATCCGGACATCCAGTTTCATGATGTGCCGTGAGCGTGCGTCAATTGCCGAGCGGACCAGTTCCGACTCGTACAGCTGACCGTCCCAGCTTCTGTACACCGGAGCGTATCCGGTGATCAGCCGGAAGTACTGCCCCGCCGGGACGCGCTCGTGGCTTTTCGGGAACAGTTTTTCAATCAATCCCATTGTGTTACCCTCCGTTAATAAGTTGCCCGCCGATCTCATCGTTGTATTTGGCGCGCATGGTCATGGCATCAAGAAAAGCAGCCACCCCATCGATGTGGGTTGCTGCGTTCTGGGCAACCTTCACCAGTTTGTTGCGGTTTCTCTCAGAATCATGCTTCAGTGCGCTGTTCAGGAAGTGCACTTTCAGCAGATCATTGTCTCCGATCCGGATGTCGCCGTCCTTCAGTCTGCCCTCCGTCTCGGATATGACGCCGGAAAGATTACTGCCCTGGAAAACGTCATCGCACTGGAAGCCGTAGGCCTTCAGATCCTGCACCAGATACGTGGCTGAGTAGCGGTCATACCCGACCTTCAGCGGGTAGATCCGATACTTCTCGACCAGATCAGTGATGTATCGGTAGATGTCTTTGTAGTCTATAAAGTTTGTGCCTGAGGGGCTCAGGATGCCGCGTTTGATGTAGGCATCATAGGGAAGTGAATCCCTCACGGATGCCTCTTTGATCTTCTCGGCAGGGAGCCAGAAGTGCGCAAACGTATAGATTTTTCTATTTTTTTCGATCAGCACCGTGACGGCACTGAGGTCGGTGGTCTGTGACAGGTCGACACCCACGACTGCATAGCAGTCCCGGAAGTCTTCCAGAGCAAAGTGGTCACCGCATGCGTTCTGTACCACTTCAGCGTCCAGCCATGCCTGTGTGGCGTTCTGTTTGATGTTGCAGTACTTCTTGAGGAACTCCACTTTCTTCGAGTGTGATCCGCGGGCCTTCTCAATTTCTTCGAGAAGATAGTCGACTTTGATGCTGACACCCAGATTCGGGTTTGCCTTTCTCAGTTCATTGATATCGTCCCATTTGTCGACATCATCGATCTGGTAGATGAATGGCAGCAGTCTGCTTTCTCCGCTCTCACCGAGCAGGAATCTGGTAGATCGCTTCATGAGCTCGTCATAGATGCCCTCATCGACATCCCCGGCTGTCGTGATCGACCACAGGATCGGGTCGTCTCTGGCACCGAACGCGGAGGCCATGACCTCATACTGTGCAAGGCCGGGCGCTGCAGGCCATGCTGCTATCTCGTCGCAGATGACCAGTGACGGATTGAAGCCGTCTGACCGTTTGGCAGCGAATGCGATCTTCTTGATGGTCGAAGAGGTTGCCGGGATGAACAGATCTGTCATCCGGTGCTTCTCCTGCGTCGGGTCGTCTTCGTTCACTCTGCGCTTGTGAGCATCACGCTCGTTGCGCTTGCGCTCCTTCTCGATCCATTCAGGATCCAACTGCGTCATGGTCCATATTGCGTTATAGACCAGATCAGCCTGGTCGAGTTTTGGCGCAACGTTATACACGCGTGTGCCGAATCCGCCGGTCACCCAGATGAACCGGCCAACGCCTGCCGCTTTCAAAGTCTTGCCGTTCTTCCGCCCGATGACCTCGAAGACCTCGCGGTAGTGCCTGAGGCCATCCGGATCAACGAGGCCGAACACCGCGGCGATCTGTGCCTTTTGCCATGTCTCCAGCTTCAGCGGCTTCGTGGCCTTGCGTCCTTCAACGTGATAGCAGTGTGTCTCGATCCACCTGATCGCCTCGTTTGCCTTCTTTGGCGAATATTTATACTTGCCTTCGTCCAGATCCCGGACAATTCGTTCGTAAACCAGTCGGATCCATCTGCCTACCTCCACCTCGCCGTTCTTAATTTGCTGATAATACTCAAGTATGTAGTTTTTCATCACTTAACTTTTGTTATCTCCTTGCAAATAAAAACAGGCTCGGATGAGTCTGCATAAGTCCGGCCGGAGCGGGTAAAGTCGCAATATATCAGGCAAAAGACCACCCGCCGGTCTCCGAGGCCTCCCGGAAAAATATCGAATAGGGGGGCTATGTTCCTGTCATCGGTTACTGTAAAACCGATTACTTTATGATCACCCTTCCGTACTCGTCCACCTTGTAGCGTGGCTGTTCAGGGTGGTGTCTGGCCTTGTGGCATTCACGGCACAAGCTCACCAGATTATCCAGGGCGAGCGATATGCTCGGGTCGTTTATGTTATCCGGAGTTAAGGGAATAACATGGTGCACTTCCTCGGCTGGCGTGTACATGCCTTTGCGCAGGCAATCCACACACAGCCGGCCGTCTCGGCTCATTGCGGCCTCTCTGGCGGCCTGCCATGCCTTGGTGCGATAGAATTCTCGTGCAAACTCTCTCATCGCTGTATGCCCCTTAATCGCTCGTTAACGCGCAGCCAGTCCTGATAGGGTTTGCACTCCGCAACGGTCGACCATCTGTCACAGATGGCAGTGCAGTACACACATGGACATGTCTGCAGCTGTGAGATCCTGCGAAGATGTTCTCTCCGATCCTCTTCGGTCATGTGAGTTATATCGATGACATCGTCGTCCATGCTTGTCCTCCGGATTATAGATAATGTGAGAGAGCCGGGTGAAAGGATTTTGAGGAGGCATCACATGCGTCATGGTCGGCTTTCCCGGAAAGCCCCGGCTCTCCTGAGGGGAAAAAGAAAGAACGAGGATAACCTGTCCAACCTCGCTCTTTCTCATGGATACACTATAGCAGTAGTTATCTAATCAATTTGGACAACTTTCGATCTTTTCGAAATATCTCTCCAGTCTCTGTCTGCTGTACCAGTATGATGGATAACCATAGACCTTTATGTTGGTCACCTTCCAGTTGCATCTGAGCAAGTAGTGCCATCTGACAATGGCCTCGATCTCCGGATCGGTCACCGTGTCGAGCCAGTTCTCAATCTCTTCAGCAAGAGACAGCAGACGCTCCCTCTCGGCTTCCAGCTTCTCACGCAGATCTGTCACACGCAGCGCAGTCTCTTCCGTCTTACTGTGTGGCATCCGGACGGACACCCTGCCGGCTCCGATCACGTTGCCACCGCCCCCAAGGTTCGGAGAGTACAGCATCCGGATCTCCTCATCGATTGCCTGAATCCTCGATGCAATGGTGTAATACTCCTCCAGAGTTTCCTTCGTCATGTCTCCCGGATCTCCTGAAGCGATTCCTCAATGGTCTGGTCCAGTCCGATCGGTGTGTCGTCCGGCTTTGGCTTTGGATCCATCAGTCCGTCCTCCTGTTCCACTTCTCGATGAGTGTGGCCTCTTCGATGGTCAGCGTCTGCGTTGCCAGTGTCTGGGTGATGTTCGCCCCGCAGTCTGTACATCTTATCTGGATGTATCCGCAGCCAATGCAGTCAGAACGTTCTGGTTCTCCTCCGCAGAATGGGCAGCGCTGCAGTTTCGTCATTCGTCCTCCGGCAGGCGGTCGAACAGTTCCAGCCATCGAATATTTCTCTTGAACAGCCGGATCGTTGTTCTGCCTGATTCAGGATGATCATAAGAGAACGACACGCATTCCCCGTCATCCTTGAAGTTACTGATGTTGTTGAACGATCTGCCGCGATCGTCATTCCATTTAACATAGAGCGCTTTTCCTTCTGCAAGTGGCCATGGTGCCGGTTCGATCGGCGGCATGTATGTGCCCGGTGTTTCCTTCTGGTAAAAGAATGCCATTACTGCGCACCCCCTGCCAGAATATCCTCCGGGCGTTTGTGCAGCGCTTCGGCGACCAGTGCGATCATGGTCTTGGACATTCTGCCCTTTGCCAGTGCGCCCTGGACTGCCTGCCGGCTGTAGTTGATCTCTCTGGCGAATCCCGCCACTGTCTGTCCCTCGCTCTTTAACTGGGTGCGGATCATGTCCGCTTTGACTGGTGTGCCCAGTGTTTTGCCCGGTTTAGTCATCGGCATCTGTATCACCTCCCTGCGCCATAAGGACCGCAAGTCTCAGAATGGTATTCTCATAGCGCTCTGCCTTTTTGTGCCAGTAGCGCATCTCTTTGTCGATCATATCCTTTTCGCAGATGATGCCATCGATCTGTCTGGCCACATCCGTCTGCGGGATGTTCTCGATCAGTTCGATCGCTGTCGCCCAGTTCCGCTCTTCTGTTGGAACAGTGGCAGCTCTTGCCAGCAGCGTCTGGCGGTCAATGTATTCTCTCATTTTCTTCTCCTCTCAAATCTTTCTGCAGATGCACCACAGCAGGCCAATTATGCAGCCAAGCTGTGCGCTGATCACGATCAGACTCATGCTATTCATCGCTGTTGCCATTCCTCTCAGCATCCCATGCGTCCAACAGTTCACGGATGACCATCGTTGTCGCGGCTTTGTAATTCTTCCTTCCGCTCACTCTCCGCTGATGCCACTGTCTAATCCAATCAATCGGGATTGCATCTATTGTTGGGGCAAGTTCTATATCTTCCTCTGTCAATCCAATAACGGTCATACCATATGCAGGGGACACATCATATGTGTTCAGCGCATCCGCATCAATCAGTCTCATTCTTCTTTCCTCTCCTCAATATGAGTCACGGACTCTATAAGTCCAATCAACCCATGTTCCGATTCTGTACCGTTCTTCCTGTGCGACAATGCTGAATGAAATTGTCCTCCATGAAATACCATGTTGAGGCTCACTATGGTCACGGATCATTATTTCCGCAATATCCTTTGCAATGGCAAGCGCTTCATCTTCATCGTCTGTGAGAATCTCAAATCGGAATCCGGATTGAATTCTTTCGTAAGTAACATATTTGTCACCAGCGTAGAGTCTTAACTCAGTCGGGATTGACTCATGCGCCGGTTTATAAAACCTGATCTCTCTTTTCATTCTTCTCTCCTCTCTGCCCATGAGCAGAATCCATCCGAATGCAATACTCTTTTGTCATGTTCACATTCCCACCAATCATCATGCGGTTCAATCAGATGTGCAAACTTGCAATCCTTGCAACGAATTACAGGAACCGCATCGGCAGTCGACAGTGTCTCCAAAGCGTGTTCCACAATATCCGCAGGAGTGTATTCATCCTGCTTATCAAGCCATTCTGCAAGGTCTTGGCTGTTTAATGCATCAAGCAGTTCATCTACTTTGACGTATCTTCTCATAAATCCTCCACTCTGAGCGTTATCTCGATGTACTTTCCCGGTGTCCATGACGGCCCGACTTCATCAACGGTTTCGCATTCGAAGCAGACACCATCGTCAACACCCTTCCACTCCTCGGAATATTCCTCGATCTGCTTTGCTACCTTGTCCCCGTTCATTTTTCCGCCTCCATGCATGCGATCGCGAGCAGGATGATCATCACGATATAGATCACTTGTTCTCCTCCTCCAGCAGTTGCTGAATAAGTTTCCGGCGTGTGGCGATGGCCTCCGCAAAGGTTGCTCTCTCGCCTGCTGCCATTTCCTTGCGTCTCTGGGCGGTCTCGTAATAATACCTGGCACGTCTTAACTCACGTTTCAGCCGGCGGACTTTCCGCCCCAGATCGATGATCCGCTTGGAAGAAGCCCCGGATGCCGAGGCATCCGCGAGCTCCTGCTCTGCTTTCCGGATCTCTTCCTCTGCTTCTTCAAATCGGATCATATGTCTTTCAGCTCCATCAGTTCCACTGAGATACATGGATTCTTGAATCTGGTCTTTGCCGCCTGCAGGATGACGATCTGTGAGTCATCCTCGAAGAACTGCAGATCCTGCATCACGTCCTGCAGCATCTTGTTCAGATTGTCCAGATCCGGCTTCCGTACCATCCACTGTTCTTTTGATGCCTTCGTGTACCGGAAGACCCAGTACACGGATAACTTGATCGGACCTTTCATCGGCTCAGCCGGTTTGTACTTTCCGACATGAGCGCGGATCATCGCTTTGGCATCTTTCAGCTTGGGCGATTCGTACATGTATGGTTTCCCGTATCGGATCCCGAGACACTTGTCCTGGAAGGTCACTGTCGGAGGATCGATTGGAATTGTAAATCTGATCATTGTGTCTCCTTTGCTTTTTTGATTGCTGTTGATCAGGACCGACACTGCATACACCGTAGTTAGAACGAACGTCAGTGAGACGTTCTAACATGGTGTGTGTATGCGTGTGTGTGATAACTCTCTTTAGAGAGACTGCACACCACACCGTGAAGCCCGGTGTGCAAATCGCCTGCACACCGTACCGCACACCGCACGGTGTGCACTATGCACACCACATGCACACCGTATCGGTCTCGGTGTGCAAATCGCCTGCACACCGTACTGCACACCGTGTTTGCTTAAGTGCACACCGTCAGTCACACCGTCTATAGAAGGTTGCGGTGCTACCGATTTTCTTATCTGCAGCACGTTTTCTTATGTTCGTCAGACCTTGGTCTTTTGCCTCTTTGTACCAGCGTGTGAATGCTGTCCTTTCCATATCCATATACTCGATCAGCTCCGGCTGCGGCACTTCCCGCGGATTTCCATCCTCATCATCACAAAGGTTTTCAAAGGCAATTTCCAAATTGTCAACGAAGTCCTGAAGATTTTCCTCATGAGTTTTCTTCTTCTTTTCTTCGACTGTAGCTTCCTTCAGATCGCCGTCAGTATCTACAACATGGATCGGATACTGGTACCAGGCATCGATTGGTTTCAGTTCAGGGAACTCTCGCAGTGTGAACTCCACACGTACAGCTGGATATGTGCCGCGTACGTTGTACAGCTTTGTAACTGTGGCGATGGTATCCGGATCTCTGGCAAATACACCGGAACCGGATGCGCGGTCAATACTAGCCTTCTTGCCCTGTTCTCCTTTACTGAAATGATGTACGTAGATCACTGCGCAGTTCAGCTTAGTGGCAATGGCATCAAACTGGTTGCAGAACTGAGCCATGTCACCAGCTTTGTTCTCATCACCCATCATGACCTTGTAAATCGGATCGATGATGATGGCTGTAAAGTTCTCTTTTTCGCATCTTCGGATCAACTTCGGAGTCAGCTTGTCCAGCTGTGTGCTATGTCCTCTCATGTTCCACACACGAAGATTGTGATTGATCTTATCCGGTGTGATCCCGCGCTGCTTACAGGCAGCGGCGATACGCCTTGCAAAAGAAGAACTGTCGATTTCAAGATTT
This sequence comes from Prevotella sp., assembly GCA_017474845.1. GTDB lineage: Bacteria > Bacteroidota > Bacteroidia > Bacteroidales > Bacteroidaceae > Prevotella. The sequence continues at coordinate 7,556 of JAFVGS010000013.1, read as the reverse complement.
ACATACAGGACCTTTCCCTGCTCACAATATCGGTTCAACCAATGCCCACCGGATGCGATGGCAATAGCCAGCTGGATCATCAGCATTGACTTACCTGTCTTGGATCCGCCGGATAAAAGCATCTTGTGCCCCTTCCGAAGTACACCCTGAATCAGCTCTGGAGCCAGTTCAGGAAGATCTTCCCAAATATCGTTGAAGTCCTCCGGATCCGGCAGATCATCATTTATTGATTCGATGTATTCCACCCATTCATTCCAGGATTCCTTTCCGATATTCGTAGCAATCAGATATTGCTTTCTGCTACCGCGCCAGAAACCCGGCATACGGGACAGACGGCTTGGATTCTTTGTGGATGTATCCACGTCCAGCCCGTTCTTTTTGCATACCTTGAACAGGTAATCAACGCGCCTGGCATACTCTTTTTCGTTTCCTGCCTCGATCCTCACGATGGCATGAATCGATTTATTTCCGGAATGTACCAGGGCAGCGATTGGCAGCTCCAGTTTCGTCATAAGAGCATATTGGACTTCGATATCCTGTGTATCACTTTCGATAAGCGTGTATTTAAAGTCCGTTACGTTGTCGATTTTTCCGCCGTTTCCATCCATCGGATTGAAACTCACCCAGACACCGCATTCATGGTTGTAGCTGTAGAAGACATCTTCAACATCGTTTGCGCTGTCCAGTTCTTCCAACAATCTGCCTGCGGTTCGGTCATAGACTCGTCCTTTCGGATGCCATTTACCGTCTTTGTCCTGATAACAGTCCACACAGTAACTGACATGATCATTCGGTGCGAATAATACAGACAGATATCTCCGTATGTCCTCCAGAGGATCCCATCTGACCGGTTCGGGAACCGTTTTGGAATCGATCATATCCTGGTCGATCACCCGATAATGTTCATCAACATTCAGGATCTCTCCATCCATCAGTTCGCGTCCTCTGGAATCCGAATAAGAAGAGGAACGGTATCCTCTCTCGATAGCCATCTTGAACAGAGTCTTTTCTGTTATGCCAGTCTTTGTGAATGATCCCCACTTTGCCCAGCATCCGCCGTCATAACGGGCAGGATCCCGGCGGGACCATTCATCCCACAGATTGCATGACCCGCCGGCTTCCTTAATTGCCATTCCTACATTCAGCCACTCCTGATAATCCAATGTTGTTGGATCTATATATGCAAGGGCTTCTTTGATTTCTTCATTCATGCAGCACCTCCCGGAACATACGTTCCTGGATCGATGTCAAAGGGAACTCTCCATCCATTGAAAGCTATACGTGACATCATGTCGGAGGCATCTTCCTTGCTCCATGTGCCTACTCTTATAAAGCCATATGACTCCAGTTTCCGGATCTGCTTTGGTGTGGACAGTCCTTCTGTCGCACGCTTCATCAGCCGATCCAGAAGCAGTGATGCCTTTCCACAGTTTTCCACATCGTCAGGACACACTCCAAAGCGCTCCAGAGCGCCTCTTTGTTTGTCTGTGACCATTCCCATTTCCCATGCGAATGTCGGCTGGTAATAGGCCAGATCATCCGCCTGGATAGACATTTCGAACTGCAGTGGATCTACCAGTGTACGTTTACGTTTGCGCATGGCTGCCAACTGTTCTGCAAGAGCGTTCTCACGTTCCTGCAGCACATCGGATTCTGCCTGCTCTTCAGCTTCTTCGATATCCATTGGCCCATCCATCTCTGACAGGTTCTGTGTCATACGTTCTGCGACTTCTTTCTTGCTGCAGATAATATCTGCAGGCCGGCATAATTCATGCCGTTCAGAGAGCCACAGGAAGTCCAGGAGAAGCAGATGATCCTTCCCCGGAGAAAGTCTTGTCCCTCTTCCTACCATCTGGCAGTACAGGCTTCTGACCTTCGTAGGACGTAATATGATGATGCAGTCAACATCCGGACAATCCCACCCTTCTGTCAGCAGCATCGAGTTACAGATAACGTTATATTTGCCTTCCGCAAAATCTTTCAGAACCTGTTCACGATCATCTGACTGTCCGTTTACTTCGGCAGCTCGGAATCCGTGATCATTCAGGATCTGTTTGAATTTCTGTGATGTGGCGATCAACGGCAGGAAAACAACAGTCTTTCTGTCTTTGCAGTAATTCTCCATTTCGGAGGCGATCTGTTCCAGATATGGATCCAATGCATTATCGATAGATCCAAGAGTATAGTCGCCAGCCTGTGTTTTCAGACTGCTCATGTCAATTTCCAGTGGAATCGTCTGTGCCATGATTTTGCAAAGATACCCTTCCCGGATCGCCTGAACGATCGAATACTCATAGGCCAGAGAATCAAACACCTGACCGAGATGCTGCATATCGCCTCGATCCGGCGTCGCTGTGACACCAAGAACATTTGCATCGGGAAAATGATCGATCACTCTTCGATAGCCGTCTGTGATGGCGTGATGGGCTTCATCGACTATGATTGTCGAAAAGTATCCCGGATCAAACTTATTCAGGCGGTTCTCTCGCTGCAGACTCTGTACGGATCCTACCGTCACTCTGTTCCAGGATCCAAGACAACTCTGCTCTGCCTTCTCCACTGAGCACATCAGTCCTGTCATCCTGTGCAGCTTATCTGCTGCCTGATCCAACAATTCTCCTCGATGTGCCATGATCAGGACACGATCTCCTTTTCTGACACGGTCCTCTGCGATCTTTGAGAATACGACCGTTTTCCCCGTTCCTGTAGGAAGGACCAGCAGTGTTTTTTTCTTTCCGCTGGCCCATTCCTGTTCAACTGCTGTTCTGGCTGCCTCCTGATAAGGACGCAGTTCCATTATTTCCTCCAGCCCCAGTTATTGTTTCCGGCACTGTTGTTATCGGATGCCGTTTCTTCTTTTGAATATAATTTCTTGATGTTGTTGTATACCTTGGAAGGATCTTTTTTGTCTGGCCGGTGATTTAACTGCAGCTTACCGGTTTTCCCGATAATGACTTCTTTTCTCCAGTCAAAACGAAGCGGTGCACCTTTCTTGTGGGTGCCAATGGAATCGTAGAACTGTGCGATCATCCCAACGCATGCTTTTGAATTCCACATATACAGATTGTGGCGAAGATCTACGCTGGATCCATCTTCCGGATTATTCACACGAAGGGTGAGAATGATCTGCTTGCAAGCGCCGCCAATTTTCGAATCTGGCCCCGGCTGATATCTAGCGACTTCAAGATTCACGACTGTAAACTCATAATCGCCTTCAGGCAGAAGTGTGTATGAGCGGTCATAATCGCCAAGCTGATCGGCGCTGATCGTATAACCGTCCTGTAATTCTCCGCCTTCTTCCTGAACGTATGCATTGTAGTTATTTGTTTCCATTTTTCTTTTCCTCCTTAGAATGGCAATGATCTTTTCTCAGCAATGGAATTGAATACCAGACTCCAGTTCGGAATCAGGAATCCTAAATAATAGTCCGGGCTGTACTGGTCAATCGGCATATCGGAAGGCCAGTGTCCCTGCTCTCCGACTACTTCCATGATCTCTTTCGGATGGACCGTATCTGCACGCATCAGATCTGCCAGCGCTTTTGGAATCCGTTTCAGGAGTGCTTCCTCTTCCGGTGTGTATGGCTCGGGTTTATAGACGTAATTCACACTGCCGGAGAATTCTTTCTCCTGTACGGGCTCAGAAACAGGCTTCTCAGCCGGTTCTTCTTTCGGCTTGGGATCTTCCCTGATGATCTCGACATTCTCTGCTCCAAACAGATCTTTCACTTTCTGCTCGTTTTCTGTAGAAGTAAACAACCGGGAGATCTCTTTGTAATCGAAATCCAGTTTGGAAGGCATTCCGAAACGGTTCTTTGCATCATAGGCAGCAGTGTGCTCGGTATACATAACACGACGATTCCCAGTCGCATATTTCTTCTTTGTTTTCGAGTCTTCCGTGATGAAAGTCTCATAGTTTGCAAACAGCAGCAGATCCGACCATTCCTTCACCAATCCGGTGATCGAACACTTTGGCGTACTGATCAGCTTCAATTCGTACCGGTCGTACTGTCCCATCTCATCTGGCTTTGTGAATGTACGGATTGCCGAATGAGCGATCAGGACAACGTTGGTTCCTTTATCAATGACATCATTCAGCAGATTCAGCAGCTTTCCGAACTCTTCATAGACATAGCTGTAGCCTTTGCCATAACCGAACGCTTCGATACCGTCTGCCTTGTACTTCGCACATACTGATTCGACACATTTTGCCTGTGCCCAATCCACTGTATCGATAACCAGTGTGCCGACACTTGTTGGCTCCTTGATTACCTGTTCTACTTCCTGCAGAAGCATCTCCCATGATGTTGGTGCAGGAAAACGAGCGACATCCATCTGGTTGGTAGATCCTTCTGTGTCGATGAACACTGCTCCGGGAAACTGGGAAGCAAATGTGCTTTTTCCGATTCCCTCAGGTCCGTATACCACGACCCGGATTGCTTTCCGGATCATTCCCTTTTTTATCTCAAATGCCATTATTTACCTCCGTTCCATGTCCATTTCTGGGCAGGAGCCTTTTCTTCTTTTACTGCAGCAGTCTTCTGACCGTTCTTATCGATGGAATATCCGTCTTCGATGTAGATCGTGCATTCGTCTCCAGTGCTCACTCTGGTGGCGATCACCTGCAGGTTTTCCTTCTCCAGCCAAGATCCGAAGTCTTTCAGCGTATCAAGATCCATCTGTTCCAGTTTGTCCATCAGAACGAAGCCACACTGCGGATTGAGTTTGCGCACGATAGACGCAGCCACCTTCAGCTGATCGGATCCGGACATGTTGTCCCACTGTTGTCCTTTATAGATCAGCAGACCATGATCGATGCTGAGCCCTGCAAGAGGCATCTCTGCCCCTTCCAGAAGTTTCATCCTGGCATCCCGTACCTCATTGATCTTTACTGTGAGATCGTCATACTGACCTTTGTAATCGTCTGCCTCTTCCACAGCACGCTTCTTGTCGATGTTCTGACGGATCTTGGAATTGATCACGTCGATCTGCTGGATGTTGGCTTCCAATTCTGTTGTCGATTCCATCTCCAGTTCTTTCGGAGATTTCTGTGCCGTTGTCTTCTTTTCGTACAGATCCTTGAGCTGCACTTCCTGATCACGGATCATCTTCTTGTACTCTTCGATCCGATCTTCAGCCTTGCGGATATCATCGAGGATCCTGTCATATTCCCGGATCCACTGCTGTCTCTGTCCGTTTCTGGCAAGGATCTCCTGCTGCTGTTCGATCAGATCACTGGCAGAGATGATCTCACCCGGCACGCTGTCCCATTCCGGCAGTTCATCGGCATATTTCTTTTTCTGGTCTGCAATGCGCCCGATCTCCGTCCGCCGGTTATATAATCTCAATTCTTCCTGATCCATCTGCGTCAGCTGGTCACCGACACCAATGATCTGCAGAAGCGTGTTCGCTTTCTCTTTGTCATTGGCTTCCATGAACTTCGGAATGTTCAGAGCAAACTGGCTGATGAATGTATCCAGCAGTTTCTGCCCTGCCTTGTTTCCGGATGGATCAGTGACCTTCAGTGTGCTGTTCTTGCCGACACGCTCCACAACGAAGCCGTTGTTGAGGACGATCTTCATATGCGGATCGATCATGGATCCTTCCCGCTTTGGCTGCGAAGGACGGTTCTTGTCGCCTCCCAGCGTCCATACGATGGCATCCAGAACGGATGTCTTGCCGTTGTTGTTCTTTCCTCCGATGACCGTCAGACCGTTCTCTGTCGGTTCGATCCGAACTGCTTTGACGCGCTTCACATTCTCCAGTTCAAGACTGGTGATCTTTACTTTGTCTTCCATTATTCCTTTCCTCCGTGTCTGGGAGCGTAGTTGCTTCCTGTTCCGAATAACTGATCAGCCATTGCCAGAAAGTTCTCTTCGCTGACATAGATCTGTTCAGATGTGGTTGTGATCCGTACCTGCGGCACTCTGGCTCCGGGGACTCTTTCGAAATGGATCCATGCAGTGCTGCCAAACTGGTTCTGTCCCTTGATTCCGATTTTCATAGTATTGCCTCCAGGATCCAGATCGGGTTGATGCCGGTGAAGGCTTCGACGACGTAGCAGTACCCGCAGATGACTGCGATGGCGGAGACCAGTCCGCCCAGGAAGGTCATGACATTGATGACCCATGGTCTGAGATGTTTATGCTGCATTGTTGTGCTATACTTTTTCCGATGATATTGCCCTATCATCGAAGCGGTCTCCTTTCAAATATTGGCCGCTTTTTTTGTTGTAGCGAGGATCCTGTCGAAGGATTTGTGGGTGATCTGCTCGACCGTCTCTCTGGCTACCTTTGCCGGACTCACTTCGAGCATCCCGATTTCCTTCTCCAGTTTCTTCGAAGCAAAGAAGATGGTGTCTGCCTCTTCTTTGGAAATGTTGAGCGCTGTGCGCAGATCTGAGCGCTTCAAATACGGAAGCGTCAGACATTCCTCACGAGTCCTTGGCCTCTGCATCGGCTGCTTTCGACCTTTCCCAGATCTTTCTGGCCATCTCCGTCGGTCTGACCGGGTAGACCAGATGCCGCTCCTCATCGGCCTCGATGGTGTAATAGAGCGCTGTTCTCCATTCGTCGACGACTTCCTGCCCTTTCCTGCGTGTCCAGACCGGGGCGATCGTCAGGACGTCCAGTCTCGCAAACATGACGTTCAGATACTTAAGGACGTACAGCCGAACGTGTCCGACCGTGTGCGGCGCTTCGGTAGTCTCTACCAGTTCCCAGTTGCCGGAATCCTTGGCAATGTACTCACGAGCCTGCCTCTGTGTCATTGACATGATTTTTTCTCCTTTCGTTAATTCTTGATTAACTTATGTTGTAAAAAAAATTACTCTGTTTCGATGTTCTTGGGGTTGATCCCAGTGATTTCGGACAGCCGCATAAGATCTGTAGCGGTCATTGTGGCGCGACCTGCAGAAACAGATTTCAGATGGCTCGGATCGATGCCCGCCATTCGTGCAAGCTCCTCGATGCTTACCTTCATCTGTGCCGCCAGCGCTCTGACGGTCAATTTGATATTTTCCATTGCTCTCCTTTCTGGTTAATTATGAATTAACCTTCTTCATTCTAGTTAATCTTTAGTTAACTGTCAACACTGTTTTTAGATATTTTACTTTTTCAGTGCTATAGTACAGTTAAGGAGAGATTAATTTATGAAAGACGAAATGATGAACAAAAAGATCGGGGAATGGCTTACTGAGAGGCGCACTAGAGCCGGGCTGACCCTGCAACAGGTTGCCGATCGCTTTGGGGTGTCAAAGGTTGCGGTTCATTACTGGGAGGTTGGGCAGAATGGAATGTCTGCCAGCCAATTGATGCACTTCTGCCAGATGGTTAATGCCGATCCGGACGACCTAAGGCGGTATCTCTTTGGAGAATCCTGATCATGCCGGCATATAAAGACACTAAGCGCGGCACCTGGTACATCAAGATCTATACAAAAGACTCTGTCACCGGCAAAACCAAGCAGATAACCAAGCGCGGCTTCCGCACCCGCCGGGATGCGCTGGACTGGGAAGCGGAACAGCGGCCAAGCAGGGCTTCGCAGACTTCGGAACGC
>JAFVGS010000081.1 GCA_017474845.1 Prevotella sp. | reverse complement strand
TCGTTAAACGGTTCCTCCTCTGTCTGTACGGGTCTGAAGTTCCATTCCTCCAGTGTCTCATCCATGCCCTGCGGAACGGGATAGTTCTCGAAGACCATCGTCGACTGGAAGAGTGCCTGTCCCAGGTCTGTCTGTGCCTGTATCTGAGCGAGTGGACAGAAATCCCATGTAGCGCTCTCTGCCGCCTGAGCCTGCAGATTCTTGAGTGCTTGGGTGACAGTATCGTTTTCCCCTGTCCTGACACGCACGGGCACGGAGTTGATGAACAGCCCTACGATGCCGTCTGTCTTCATGTCCGTACCGCCTCTGCCGGAAACGACCTTTGCGAACACGGCGTCATTGGTGCGGCAGCAGGCATGTAGCGTCAGACCCCAGGCCAGTTCCATCACGGTATTCAGTGTGCAGTGGGCCTTTGCTGCCAGACTTTGCAGTGAGTCTGTCATACCGGCATCAAGTACGGAAGATATCCTTGGGACGGCATTCTTCACTTCCGCTTCCGTAGGCTTGCGGTAGGCCGGAATAGCCGCCTGCGTCTCATATCCCTGCAGCAGGCCCTTCCAGTAGGCCAGACCTGCAGTCATGTCCTTGTTATACAGGCTGCGTACGAACCGTTCGTGCCGCCCATGCTCTATGGGATATGCTGACAGTTGTCTGCCCTGCATCTCTGAAACCAACTTGGAGAGGAAGTCACCCATATATATGGGCAGGCTCCATCCGTCGGTGATGATATGGTGCTCGTGGAAGATCAGCTGACAGGAGGAATCTGAGGTCTTGAGACAAACCAGCCCGAAGAGCGGGTCTTCCTGCAGGTTGAGCGGCTGGTGAAGCAGCTCACGGTGTATCCGGCCGGCAGCCTTATCAATGTCCTGCTTATCGGTTAAGTCGATGAACGCTACAGGCAGGCTTCTGCTCACGATTGCCTGACAGGGCTCCGGTACGCCTTCGTAAAGGATGGCCGTCCGAAGCGTCTCATGCCTGTCTGCCAGCCAGTCCATGGTATGGCGCAGCGCCTGCTCAGTGGGTAGAACGTCGATAGCGTACCTGAACACCTCCCTATAGACGGTGGTGCTGTTGTCCTTGAGGAATTCCAGTAGCATCGCCTCCTGCATCGGCGTAAGTGGATAGACTCGCTCTATGGCCTCTCTCCTTGCGGCAAAACGGTCCATGATGGCTTGATATTGTTTGTCCGTCCAGCCTTCTGCACCGAAGTCAGAGGCAGTGGGCTCTGTCCTTGTGACTTTTGCAGTATGTTCTGCTATCGTCTGCAACTGGATGATGAATGCATCGGCCAATGCCTGTGCCTGGCTGTCTGTCCATACGGCCGTGTCATAGGTCATGTCTGCGTGGAAGGTTCCTTCCTCCACGATGCAGTTGATGTCCATCGACGGTGCAAAGGAGGCATTCTCTGTGGCTACGGTTTGACCTGGGGACATGTCTGAAGTCGGGACAAGGAGGTCGTCGCTACGGTTCTCCTCCATCTGACCCAGGTAGTTGAAGCCTATCAGTGGCATCAGGTCAGTACGTAGCGGCTCATCACCTTTATTCGATTCAATATATTGCAGAATGCCATAGCCCATTCCCTTGTTCGGGATGGATCTGAACGCCTCCTTCACCAGACGTATGTCATGACGTATGTCCCCGGTGATGCCCTCTGCCACTACAGGATAGACGGAGGTGAACCAGCCTACGGTGCGGTCTGTCATGAGCGGCTCATGCATGGGCTCACGACCGTGCCCTTCCATCTGGATGGCTACATCGGCCTGGCCTGTCACCTGCCTGTAGGCCTGGCACAGAGCCGTGACGAGCAGGTCGTTGACGTCCGTGTTGTAGGCATGACTGGCAGTAGTGAGCAATTGACGGAGGGGTTCTCCGCTCAGGCTGACATCCAGCGTCTGACGCTTTCCCCTTTGGGCAGGCATGCCTGTAAGCGGCAGATGCTCCAGATTTTCCTGAACCTTCTGCCAGTAGGGCTTCTCCCTCATGAGCAGGTAGCTGTCGCGGTAGTCACGCAGGAGCTGCGTGTAGTGGGCGAAGGAGTGCGTCTTGGGAGGCAGCTTTACTGGCTTTCCATCAAGCAGCTGTCTGTATGCGGTGTTGAGGTCTTCGGTGAGGATGCGCCAGGAGACACCGTCGCAACTGATGTGGTGGCAGGCCAGCAGGAGGATGTCCCCGTCGCCGGCATGGCACAGGGATGCCTTGAACAGAGGGCCGTTCTCCAGGTCGATGGCGTTCAGCTCATCGGGTTCGCAGAAGCCCATCAGCGCCCCGTCGCCGCTGTCCCTGACGATGATCCTACCGTCACGAACGACGGCACGGAGCATGTCATGGTGAACGGACAGTGCCTCAAGGGCCTGTCTGAGCAGCACGGCATTGACAGGTCTCAGGATTCTCAGTGCTATGGCCTGGTTGAAGTGCTCAGGCTTGGAAAGGTTCCGGCATAAGAATGCCTGCTGGATGGCATTGGGACGGATCTCTCCACTGACGGCTTCCTGCGGGACGGCCATCTCATCCTCATACTTAGCTGCCTCAGCAATCGCCCTCACGGTCTTTAACCGCATCACGTCGCTTACCTGCGTGACAAGACCCATGCTTCTCAGACGGCTCACCAGACGGATGGACTTGATGGAGTCGCCTCCCAAATAGAAGAAATCATCGAGTGCACCGACTGGAGATGTGAGGTTCAGCACCTCCGCAAAGACGGCTGCAACCTTTTCCTCGGTCTCTCCTTCAGGAACTATGTATTCCGTATCACTGGTTATGTCTGGAGCGGGCAACTTCTTCCTGTCAACCTTGCCGTTGGGCGTGAGCGGCAGCTCTTCCAAATGAATGTAAGCTGCCGGTACCATGTAATCGGGCAGCGACTGTGCAAGGAACTCCTTCAGGGCTCCTTCATCAATATTGTTGTCTGCAGTATAGTACAGGCACAGCAGCTGTCCGTCATGTACGGTTGCCACGGCCTGACGGATACCGTCATACATCAAACTCTGACTCTCTATTTCGCCAAGTTCTATGCGGAAACCTCTCAGTTTCACCTGATTGTCGATACGCCTGAGGTATTCCAGTTCTCCCTGCTCGTTCCAACGGCAGAGATCTCCTGTGCGATAGACCTTTATTGGCTTGCCATCCACGATGATATCGGTGAACAGTTCTTCGGTCAGCTCATCCCGTTTCCAGTAGCCTGAGGCCATCTGAATGCCTGACATGCATAACTCGCCTGCCATACCTCTTGGTAACAAATGGTTATTGGAATCAATGATATATGCCGTCTGGTTGTGCAGTGGACGTCCAATAGGAATGCTGTCATAGTGCCTTTCCGGCTCTAACTCATAGTAGGTAGCATCCACGGTAAACTCTGTAGGTCCGTAAGTATTGATGAGCCGACAGTGACATGAGGGATTCTTCGTCATTCGCTCTCCGCCCACCACAAGGTAATCCACTGGCAGGTCAGGATACTCTTCCAATAGCATCTCTCCCAACTGCGTGGTGAATGTTCCGCCTGTGATGCGATTGTCAACCATGAACTGATACAGCAAATGAATGTCTTTGGTCGCTTCTTCGGGCACTATGCAGACCGTTCCTCCTACGGTTAATACTGGATATAAGTCCTCAACTGAGGCATCGAATGCGAAAGATGCATGGCAGCTGATACGGCTCTGTGCAAAAAGACACCACTCGTCAGCAATGAATTGTAGGAAATGAGAAAAGGCCCCGTGTGGAACCATCACCCCCTTGGGCTTGCCCGTCGAACCAGAGGTGTATATGATGTAAGCTGTATCTGTATCCTCAGTCAAATTGACTGCCGACGTGTCATCGCCCGTATGACTATTCATCCATGCCTTGTCAATGACCAATTTCGCTTCCGAATCCTCGATGATGAACTGCTTTCGTTCATCTGGATAATCCATGTCTATCGGCACGTAGGCCGCACCAGCCTTCATGATGCCGAATACTGCGAGCAGGAATTCTTTTCTTCTTGGAAGTTCTACACAAACATGGTCGCCAGCATTGATACCCTCTTCAATGAGGATGTTCGCAAGGATATTTGATTCAATGTCAAGCTCTTGGTAAGAATATTGGCTATCCTTGTCCACAACGGCTACAGCATCAGGGGTTCTCTCTGCCTGAACCCTGAAAAGGTCGATGAGGGTCTTGGTGGTGTCATAATCACGCTTCTCACCAGTTCCAAGCCTGATAAGCTCAGCCTGTTCTTCCTCGGTCGTCAGTTCGATATCCGAAAGTCTTGTACCTTCCTTTGTGGCATGAACAGCATAGTTGGCAAGTGCATGGACAAATATTTCCATGTCCTGACGGCTGTAAACTGCCGTATCGTAGAATAATCCTATCGTGTATCCGTCCTTGCCATTCGGGAATACAGTAAGTTCAATGGGGAGCTTCTGCGTGTCAAGCGTCAGAGGCATGTCACTCACCCTATCGTCCTCATCGAGGTTTACACCGTCATAGAGACCGCCCTGGTAGGCATAAAGTATCTGCGGCCTCAATCCATGCCGTTCCACCACTTCCGTAAGCGGGTAGAAGTCACGCGATACGCTCTCAATGCTCTGGCGGTGCATGGCTCTCGCTGCCTCGGCGAAGGTTTGGCTATCTTTCGTTTGGCTGACAGACGTTAGTGGAATTGTATTGACGAACATGCCCACCATGCGTTCCATGCCGCTGAGCTGACGGCCTGACGTGATAGTGGCCAGCATGATGCTCTCCTCACGGGTGATGCGGTGAAGCACCTGAGTGACTATTGTCTGGAAATAGGCATTTTCTGTGATGCCCATC
>JAFVGS010000080.1 GCA_017474845.1 Prevotella sp. | reverse complement strand
TTAGAAAGGGAATCGAGTGCTCAGAAGTTCGACTATGCCTGTTTCCCTCACCATGCCCTTGATACCTATCTGCCGAAACTGGTTCGTGCCGGACTCCGCGTTGCTATATGTGATGCCTTGGTCGATACGAAACAGGACAAGCAGGAGGCGAAGGCCATCTATGACAGGGCCGATGAACTGGTGGCAGCCCTTCAGAAGTTGGACAGTCGTGTGCAGGTGAATCCCTTGCTTGAAACGGAATATGATGCTGCTGCCGATGGACTGTGCATCAACAACAGTCGTAAGGCTGCACTTGGTCAAGAGAAGACGATGGCTCTTCAGCGTTCTAACGACCTCTATCGTGCTGCCATTGCCTATACGGGTGCTGAGAACCGACTGAACCGTGCGGCTCAGCAGAACCTGATGCCTGCAGATGTGCAGAAGTATGACCATCTGGTACAAGAACTGGCGGCTGGTGTGGTGATGGCTCGTCAGAACCAGCCTGCTATGCTGTCGAAGGAGAGTCTTGAGCTGGTTCCTTACTGGCAACGTGAACTGAAGGAGAGTCCGCATTTGATGGAACATCTGGAGCGTGATGTGAATAATGCCATTCAGGTATTGTATAAGATTACTCATGGTGATGATATTGACTATGCTTCTTTGCGTGGTGAGAAGGTCGCTGAAAAGGTACACCCTGACCAGTTCACCATTGCAGAAGAGATAGCCTCTATCCCGAATGACGAAAGTCATAGTGTTGTACTTGTCAAGAACGAGACCGCTAAGTCAGTGGCAGTTATTCTGCCGTCGGGCGCCTCTCCTGATGTGCCAGGCAATAAGGAACAGTTGACAAACACTCTGAAACAGGAGGGGTTTGATGAAGTCGCGTTTCATAATGCCGACGGTGCCCTTGGACTGAATAAGCCCAATCCCTACTTTGCCGATAAGACCGTCGAGGTCGCGCGATTGAAGGAGGATTGTCTGACAGTCACCGAGCAGCTCCATGTGGCACAGGAGATTACCCGTACCAGTAAGGTGAGCATCGACCATGTGCAGATGACCCGTGATGACCAGGGCTGTTGGGCTTTGTATGTGAAGCCGACGGATGAGAAGTCATTTACGGTCTATCCTGAAAAGCGCGACATCCAGCAGTTTTTCGATGCTATCCGCACGCCAGAGTTTGACAAGGTACGCATTGCTTTGGGGCAGAAGTACTACGAAATGGTACAGAACGAACCGAGTCTGAAACTGGATATTCTGATGCCGGAGGTGAAGGATGTGGACCTCTCTCGTATCTCGAAAGTGAATATCACTAAAGATCGATACAAGGAGAATACGACGATTATGTTTGCCACCATCGATGGTGTCTGTCAGAAGCCTGTGGAACTGACCAAGACGCAGACCCAGCATTTCTGGTTGGCTGATGACCGTGAGGCGTATAAGGTGGCACTCGCTGCGCAGTTGTTTCATGACAAGCTCTGCATCAACCATGAGGAGCAGCAGCCTTTAGAGCAACATCAGGAGCATGCGCATGATGGGAACTCGGTGGCAGAGGATGACCCTGCGCCAAAACGATCGATGCACTTTTAAATGAGTTGGATTATGGGAAAGTTGAATCAAGAGAAAGTTGCGTTCTTTGAGCGCTATGCGCCTCTGGCCATGGCACAACAGCAGAAATACGGTATTCCTGCTTCAGTGACGCTGGCGCAGATGTATATCGAGTCGGCTGGTGGAAAGTCGAACCTGGCACAGACGGGTAACAACTACTTCGGCATTAAGTGCAGTCTGCAGTGGTTGGCCGATGGCAAACCCTACAGTCTGCACAATGATGACCATCCTAATGAGAAGTTCTGCAACTACGCCACCGTCGAGGAGAGTATCAACCATCACTCGCAGTTCCTGATGGGCAACCGCTATGCAGCCTGTCGTCGGTGTGCGGAGGATGACTATCGCGGATGGGCCAACGGTCTGCAGGCGGCTGGCTATGCCACTAATCGCAACTATGCCAACATGCTGATAGCAGACATCGAGGCGTATGGACTGAGCAAATACGACCAACAGGCGAAGACCTTGCCACAGGAAACAGAGCAGCTGACATTGACGATGCCGTTGACTACGACTCAGGGCTATAGTTTTCCACTTGCTGACGATAACCTGGTTATGTCTGACGGTTTTGGTATTGGAGCAACTAGTTACAGGAACCATCAGCATAATGGTATTGACTTACGAGCTAAGTATCAGGATGTATTGGCTACTGAGAACCAAGGCCGTGTTGTGAATGTTGGACGTGACGCTACCAGTGGCAACTACGCCGTTGTCGAATACGATCGTTCTGATGGTGCCAAGTGGCGTGTGTCCTACTGTCATCTG
>JAFVGS010000079.1 GCA_017474845.1 Prevotella sp. | reverse complement strand
TTGCGTCAGCCTGTTATTTACTCGTGCGGTCGATATAGTCCAGTATGATTTCCGCGGCATCGTCCTCGCTCAGGTCGTCCATCGAGATGACGAGCTGATAGTTGCGGGTATCGTAGCGCGACGTATCCTCATATTTCTTGATGTAGGCCTCACGGGTGGCATCCATCTTGGCGATGATGTCGCGGGCTTCCTGCTCGCTGACTTTCTGGCGGCGCATGACTCGCTGTATGCGATACGCCATGGAGGCCTGGATGAAGACGTTCAGGTGGTTGGGCCATTCGCGGAACACCATGAAGCCTGTACGACCAGCCACGACGCACGACTCATGTGCGGCCAGGTTCTGCAGAATCTGCTTCTCGGTCTCGAACATCGAGGCATTATCGAGTTTCACCTCGGCCTCCATGGGCATGCTGGCGCTGCCTACCAGCGTCTGGTAGTAGTTGTTGATGTCGTTCCACCACGATTTCTTCTGCGCCTTGATTTCCTCGATACGCTCGGGCGAGAGCCCGAACTTCTGGGTCAGACCGTCGATGACGGCTTTGTCGCAGTACTTCACACCTAATTTCTCGGCCAGCTTGCGGCCTACGGTACGTCCACCTGTTCCGACTTCGCGGTTGATGGTAATCACAAATTTCTCGTTCTTATTCATTTTCGTTATCGTTATTTTATACCAAAAAATTCTATCAGACTGTCGTAGGCCTCATCTGGCAGCCGGCCGTGATTGACCATGTCGACCATATAGGGAATCTTGGCCGATGCGAAGGCAGTAAGCCGACGCTCAGCCTCAGCGATGCGCTGCGAATCGGTCGTGCCAAGATAGGCAGGGAAGAAGATGTCCCAGTGGGCAAGGAACGTCTCGTGGTTGATGTGGAAGAGGAACTCAGCACGCTGGTCTCCCATCCTGTGGGCCATCGTCCAAAGCATGCCCAGATCCCACTCCGACACGCCGTAGCCGAACTCGCCGACATCGATCCAAAGTGTGCGCTTGCCGTCGGTGATGATGTTGCCTATCTGCAGGTCACCGTGCAGGCATGTTGCCGCCTCAGGCACCTGGTCGATAAACTGCAGGGCTTTCTGCCGGTAGGTCTCCGGCACCAAGTCCGTCGTCTGATAAAAGCGGCGCACCTGCTCCTTCATCGATTTCAGCGTCGTCGTGTCGGCCTCCTTGGCATGCAGCTCCTTGGCCATGCGGGCGAAGGTGAGTGATATGTCCTCTATCCGCTCAGGCTCCTGCGAGATGATGCGGGCAAAAGAGCGCTTGCCCTTGATGAGTTCATACTCGGCACCGCTTCGCTCGCCGTCGGTCACCATACGGTAGGGCTCCGGCGTGGGGATGCCCAGCTCGAAGACGGTACGGGCGGTGAGGAATTCCTTGCGTGCCCTGTCAGCCTCAAAGCCCGGGTTATAGAGCTTGGCCAGCGTGCGGCCGTTCTTGTGGGTGTAGGCCTGGGCCGTCCCGCCCTCGCCCGTCTGAACATAGTCGTTCAGGTCGATTCTCTGTACT
This sequence comes from Prevotella sp., assembly GCA_017474845.1. Classification (GTDB taxonomy): domain Bacteria; phylum Bacteroidota; class Bacteroidia; order Bacteroidales; family Bacteroidaceae; genus Prevotella. The sequence continues at coordinate 769 of JAFVGS010000079.1, read as the reverse complement.
TCGTTCATATTGTCATTCTACTTTCTTTAAGTGCGCGGTGATGGTGTAAGTGGAACCGTCGGCGCGCCGATGTAAGGCTTTATTGACCATCTCGCTGCCCGTGCAGGAGACGATTTCCCAGTTCTCGTGCCGTCCTTCCTGTCCCGGCTTTTGCCAGCGGAAGCAGAACAGGGGGCCGTCGGCGAAGTATTCGTTGTAGGTCGTCTCCTCCTCCACCCACTGGCCGTCGATGAGGTCGTAGAAACTGGCGGTGCCGTCGCTGCGGTACAGTTCGCGGTAAGGCTCAGAAGACTCGTACTCGGGATTGTCGCTGGTGAAGGTGATCTCCCAGAGACCCAGGACAGCCTCGGTGTAGTCGGTCTCGGCACGGGTGAAGTGCTCCTGGCGCGGGCCGTATGTGGCCGTCACCTGACCGTCCTTCATGAGCGTGATTATGGCGGTGAAGCGCAGGTCGTCGCCGCTGACGCTGACACCGGCCATCTCTACCACCGATGTCGTCCCGTCGGCCAGATGCGACGTCAGCGTGATGGTATTGCCGCTGATGGTCAGGTCGGTCTCCTGCCTGTAGGCCCACACGCCGCTCTCCGTCATCGACATGCTGTAGAAGCCCTTCAGCGCGGAGCCGTTCTTCGTGAAGGTATAGACCGACTTCATGTCAGTCGTGACCGTCTCCCCGTCCGTGTCGGCATGAATCCACTTGCCGACAATCTTTTCGGCGAGGCTGTTATCAACTACCGGATTGTCATCGTTATTACTGCACGATGTGAAT
>JAFVGS010000078.1 GCA_017474845.1 Prevotella sp. | reverse complement strand
TGCTCCTCCAGAATGGTGGTGGCATCTGCGACCATGAAGTGGGAACAGGAAAAACGCTCATCATGTGCATGGCTGCCCACGAAATGCACCGTCTGGGACTGGCCAATAAGCCGATGATTATCGCGCTGAAGGCCAATGTCGCCGAGATAGCCAACACCTATCAGGCCGCTTTCCCTGACGATAAGATTCTCTATGCCAGCGAGAAGGACTTTTCACCCGCAAACCGTGTGGACTTCTTCAATCGCATCAAGAACAACGACTATGCCTGCGTCGTTATGTCTCACGACCAGTTCGGCAAGATTCCGCAGTCGATGGATATTCAGCAGCAGATCCTGTCGGATGAGCTGCGTGACATCGACGAAGCCCTCGACATATTGCGTCAGCAGGGCGGCAATATCTCCGGGCGTATGCTCACAGGACTGGAGAAGCGCAAGGAGAACCTGCAGGTGAAGATCATGGAACTCCAGAGTGACATGGCTTCCCGGAAGGATGACTTTGTGGACTTCGGGAACATGGGTATCGACCATATTTTCATTGATGAGAGCCATCAGTTCAAGAACCTCATGTTCACGACCCGTCATCAGCGCGTGTCAGGATTGGGTAATCCTGCGGGTAGCCAGAAGGCACTCAACCTCCTTTATGCCTTGCGCACCATTCAGAAGCGCACGGGAAAAGACTTGGGAGCAACGTTCCTGAGTGGTACGACCATCAGTAACTCATTGACGGAGCTGTATCTGCTGTTCAAGTATCTTCGTCCGAAGGCGATGGAGCAGCAGGGCATCCATAGCTTTGATGCCTGGGCGGCAGTCTATGCCAAGAAGACCTCAGACTATGAGTTCTCCGTGACCAATGCCGTTGTCCAGAAGGAGCGTTTCCGTTACTTTGTGAAAGTTCCTGAGTTGGCCACCTTCTATAACGAGATTACCGATTACCGCACAGGCGAGGATGTCGGTCTCGACCGTCCTGCCATGAATGTCATTCTGCATAACATCAAGCCGACGGCAGACCAGCAGGACTTCAATGAGCGTCTGGTGCAGTTCGCACAGACAGGTGACGGCGAACTCATCTTCCGTGGCCCGCTGAACGACCGTGAACAGAAGGGAAAGATGCTCATTGCCACCGATGCCAGTCGAAAGGCCTCACTCGATATGCGACTGGTTGACCAGGAACTCTTTGGCGATGACCCAGAAAACAAGGCCAGTCACTGTGCGCGTCTGGTGGCAGACTATTACCAGAAATACAACGAGCAGAAGGGAACACAGTTCATCTTCAGCGACCTCTCGACCTATAAGCCGGGTGAGTGGAATATTTTCCAGGAGATCAAGGATAAGCTCGTTCGTGACTATAACATCCCTGCCGAGGAAATCCGCTTCATTCAGGAGGCGAAGAACGAGAAGCAGCGCAAGGAGATTATCAAGCAGATGAACGAAGGCACCATCCGTGTGCTCTTCGGTTCCACCTCTACCCTTGGTACGGGTGTCAATGCCCAGAAGCGTGCTGTGGCAGTCCAT
>JAFVGS010000012.1 GCA_017474845.1 Prevotella sp. | reverse complement strand
CGACGGGCTTCGTCGAGAATATAATCCACAGAGCCTTTGATAGGCGTCTTCTCCACCTCATAGTCCACCATTCGCATCGTCAGCCGATGGTTGACATACGCCATTGCAAGGTCACCACCCAGCTTCTCTGAGAGCTGCTTATACCGCACCTCGCCCACCTGAGCGACTGCCGCCGTGCGCCAAGCCTTTGCCAGCACCTCGATGTCGTGGCTCAGCTGCTTGTCCCGCGCCATCTCGGCACCCAGCTTCTCGATGTCCTTGGCAGGAACGTTCAGCGTCACACTCGTAGCATAGTCCTCCGATGGAGCCAAGGCATTCGTCAGCCCAAAGCCCGTAGAGCGCCCCGACACCACGGCAGCGTTTCGACTGTCAATATAGAAGTCCAGCCGCTTCGTCAGGTGCCTCTCGAAATACTTGTCGATACAATACTCCGCATCTATGAAATTCTGTAAATCCATACATATAGATATTATAGGCCCAGCAACTGTTGTCGCGTCTGCTCGATGGCCTTGTGATAGACACTCATCTGTTTGGGCCAGAAACGGGTGAGCCAGGAATCCTTTGAGATCTGGTCACTGATAAAAGCTATAGCCAGCTTACGGGTTATCTCAATAGCCGGCTCACCCTTCTCACGCCCATTAAACCAGGCCTTCGTCCAGCAACGGTTGCCCTCTGAATCGAAATACACCGAGGCAATCCGTCCCACATCGAAGCTCTTCACATCGACCTGAAGGCCAGCCAACGGGTCTATCACATAGCCGTCGGCTGCTGCCTGCTCACGAAGTTTTTTTTTACGTCGTCACCCCACGTCGAGAGATAGGTATCATGACGCAGGGCCATGTAGTTCAGGAAATCACCTATCAGCAGGTTCTGCACCTTCGATGCCAGTGGTGCACCCCGACTGCTCAGTCCCAGCGGATTCCCATAGTTGGGAATCGTCTCGAAGAAGTAACTGCGGTCTGCCGACTGTGCGAAGATGTTCCTGAGCGACTGTTCCATCCTTGCAGGAGGAACATAGCGCCCCAAGCGGATGTCGTTCATATACACGGGCAGCCAACGGAGCATCATCTGCAGCAGTTCCTCCTGATCTGCGTCGTAGTCCGTCTGCACCTTCACACCCATGTTGGCCAGCCGATAGTGTCCTTTAATGCCCATCGCCTCCAGCTGGGCAATGTTGCCGTAAATCATCGCCAGAAACTCCATCGGGTCAAGTACCTGACCCTCACAGTTCACCTCGAAATGCAGGAAGTTTCCACTCCTGGCAATCTGCTGTCCGGCGGTGACGGGCATACCGTAAGTGAGATACGCCTCACTCACATGGCCGTACTTCACCTCAAACTTGCCATACTTGGTGATGATATAGTTCTCGTGGACGGCATCCGTTCCGACGCCCACCACCGTACCTGTCGCCAAAGCAAATAATGGCAGGTCGTGGGCAGCAAAGTCCACACCCCTATGGTGAAAACGCTCGCCTGTCATGGGATGCGTCTGCTCACCAAAGCCCAGGCTCACCTGTACCTCTTCCTCCTCATTCGCCTCGAAAGGCATCATGAATCCGCTTGCGGACTCCAATAATATATCTTTCGTGTTCATCCTCTTCCTCTTCTTATAGTATATACATTCTCCTCACTTTCATTCTGGGCCAATTGCGGCTGATAATGCTGCTGCACAGGCTGTTCAACAGGCTGCACCTGATAGCCCTGACTATACGGTATCTGTTGCTGGGGTATTATCGTCTGCTGCATCCGCATGTTTTTCATGGCTAATGAGCCAAGGAACAGCGAAGCGATCTTTCCCATCCAACCGAAGTTGCCGAACATCAGGAATGCTGCCGGTATCAGGGCAGCCAAGCTCATGCCAGAACCGCCATTCCAGAAGCTGTTGGTCAACTGTCCGATGCTGTTAAACGGGTTTAGTGCAGAAAACAATCCCCCACCCTGCTGTGGCATGATGGCCTGCTGCTGGTAACCCTGCACCATCTGGCCAGCACCCTGATAGGCATTCTGCAATCCCTGTCCGGCAGCATGGATTCCGTTCTCTACCGAATCAACGGCATTGCCTGCCGCATGAGTGATGTGGTCGTAGGTTCCCTCGCCTACCACGCCATCCACCACAATCTCGCCAATCGACTTGTCGGCACCATCGGCACCAAAGGCGAGACCTTTCAGTCCACCTGTGACACCATTCTCCTTCAAGCCTTTCGACGCATCATCACCCAAGGCTACCTCCGTAGCCTGTTCCAAAAGCGACTCGTCATTAACGAAATACTTCCAACCTGCAACAGATCCTGCCGACAGTCCCAAGAACGTCTTGGGGTTATGGCCTGCGAATCGTACTACTCGCCCGCCCATGTTCAATGCTGTACTCCAACCTCCCATTTCTATAACGGATTATATTCTACAATTAGTCGTGCTCTGTAACAGTTGGTCTTTGGTGCCTTATGTCGGCTACCATCGGCCATCGAGAAGAGCCATGCCTGGTTCATCTTGTTCTGTTCCACCTCCGTACTGGTCCAATACCAACAACCTGCATTCTCAGGACTGCGATTCACAGGTGTCCCACCACATCGTTCGATGATGGGGTTCACAATCGTAAGTGTACTATAGAGCAATCCTAACTCCGCGACACTTGGCACATAGTCACTCTGGAAGAACCAGTGATGACGGAAGGCCAACAAGCCTAACGGTGACGTGTAATAGTTTCGTGGATCTGCCTTGTTGTCCTTCACCACCAAGCTGTCTCTGTCGAGATGCGTTGTCTGGAGTGCCACCGTATTGACATAGCCGTCATACTCCGTCTCACTGCCACTGGTTTTCTGGTCAAAACTCAACGTATCAGCAAAGGCCACTGGCGCAATCTCATCGAGCAGCACAGCCAATGCCTGATGCTTGTCTGTCTTCTCAGCAAACACCACCGCCACTGGCGTATGAACGTCACTATTGAAAACCGAAGGACTTACTATCTGACCATCCGAACAGAGGATGTAACCTGGATGGATGTCGAGGTCTATCGGCTCATGTTCATCGCACGATGTCAACACCATCGACAATGCCATCAATATTATTAAAGATAAATTCTTCATATTTCTTCTTTATTAAATATTAAAAAGATAAGTTCTTTATTTACAGGACTATAAAGGAAATTTTAAGCCAACGGAACCGCCGGTTCTCCAACTCAGTCCTGACCCGATGATTACATCTTCCTTCACCTGAAAGAACAGTTCCCAGCCACCCTTCAGGGCATAGGTGTGTTCATATCCGAGATGTACACCGCCTACGAAGTCATGCAAGTCTGAGCCGCCACTGGCACCTATCCTGACATTTCCATGATGGTTACGCCCACGATTCACACATGGCTTATAGACAATGCCCAGATGCCAGGAGTTATAGTTATGCCAGAAGCTCTTCTTTGTCACATGCCCCGCATTGGGGTCATCGTCATACTGAAGATAGCCCGTT
>JAFVGS010000077.1 GCA_017474845.1 Prevotella sp. | reverse complement strand
TGAGCATAGATCTTCGAGAGTCGGTAGTCCACATCACGGGCAACCTCCAGACGGTCGCACGTCCACAACAGATGGATAGCATCCTCGTCACCTTCTGCAGATGCTGGCGCACTATACGCATAGTTCGCCTCGATGGTACAACCCGGGTGGTCGTTCATCAACTGTCGCATACGCTCATTCACCTGCTGGGCCTTTTCTGCGTCACTGAGTTCCGGATCCAACTCCATCATATCCACAATCTGCGAACTGGAGTAGTTTGCGGTCAACGTCCAGTGTACGGCCAGAATTGCACGGTGATAGCGAATGCCCAGGAAATGACTCTCGCCACGTTCTTTTGAGAGGCCTGCCTGAAAGGTCACCTCTCCTTGGATATTCGGCACGTTGCCATGTCGGATATAGCTCCATCCCTGCCACGAACCAGCATCCGACCAAATAATATTGTAAGCCGCCTCTATCTCATGCATCACGGCAGGAATACGATACGTTCCGTCACGTTCATCGGCATAGTCGTTAATCAGCTCCTGACGGGCATTCTGGTACTTTTCCAACTCCCGTTTGGCGGTATTCAACTCACTCTGCAACTGACTGATTTTAGTCCGATTTGCATTATACTGGCGGCGCAACTCTGCGGCATCTTCCACACTCGCCTTGCTTATTTGTGCCAACAGGTCATTGTTCTCCTGTTCCAGTGCATGGATTTGTTCCGTCAGGCTCGTTACCTTACCGCCCCACTCACTGATACCGGCATCGAGTTCCGAGGTATCGTAGCCACCCGACAAGGTTGTTTCCATCGCAAAGCGCTTGGAGTTCTCATCAAGAGCATTGCGCTGGTTGCCGTTTTCCTTCCATGAGAAGTTTCCCTCACCGAGTTTGGCGTTTTCGTGACACTCCATCGTAAACGACACCGTGGCACAGCCTCGCATTCTCACCTCGTCGGCTGCCTGATAGTAGTTCTTACTATCCTTGCCGATGCGATAGACACGCCCTTCCTCATTGTCATTGAGTTCTGCGAGCTTCGCATTAAACTTCGCCTGCATGGCCTTTTCGTTATCGTACTGCGAGTCGAACATTTCCTCATACACTTCCTCATAGACATTCCACGACTTATAAACATCGATATAATGGGCGTATGCAAAGGCTGTCGTTCGACCTGACTTCGACTTATAGATACGAGAGGATGACATGTAGTTATAGAAGTCATAGTGATACTTCGAATCACTGCTATTCAGTGCCTGGCACTGTGCACGACTCCATCCGGCATAGCTCTCACTATTTCTAAGTGAGTTCTCATAGTCAGCAGAGGTGTAGCTATAGCTGGCATCAGACGTTCCCACACGATACCACTGAGGCCCATACATGATACTCTCAGCATCAGTAGGTGGTTCATAGCTACACACCCGTTCACTACCACTGTCCCGCCAGTAGATATACCACCGCTGCGTATAATAGCGTCCCTGCATCTCCTGTAGGTAGTCGCTGATATATGAAGTGATGTTATACCCATCGAGGGTAAAGAGATTGGCAACTCCCGTCGAATCGGTCGAGAGTATCTGAGCCATCACCATATCCTTGATATTCGTAGGATCGCTCAACGTCTCGTACATATCTTTGAAGTTATGATACAGCTGCAAGATCTCTCCTGGCTTTGAATGGAACACGCCCCCAACCTTACTGCCATTAGTCCATAAAGAGTCGAGAACGGCTCCACCGCCAGAGGCAATCGCACTGCCTGCAGTCATCAGTCCTTCCAAGTCTTCTTCCAAATCCTCCTTCGTCAAACCATCGCCGAAGTCGGCAAGATGATCCCACACGGCAGTCCAGTCCACCTCCCCAAGTTTGGCAAGGTCGAACAGGCCTTTCAGATTGTCATTGATGGCCAGGAAAGCGACGTCCTGAAACGACACTTTCCCGTTGGCCACCACAGTCTCGAATATCATGCAGAGTTTCTTGGTCTCTTCACAGACGCGAAACAGGTATGGTCCCCAATAGATAGCCTGTTCTGGATGCTTCACCATAATCGCTGCTACATCAAGAATCTTCGGCATAATCTGCGCACTCACCATCGTATAGATGCGACGGTAATAGAAGTTCTCCTCGGCATCACCGAACAGTCCGGCATTCTGGAGTGCCTGACGGTCGAGCCACTTCGAGGCGAAGATGCCTGCCGTGGCGACTTCGGCATTGGTATAATGGTCGAGGATCTTCTGCACGTCCTCGTCATTCATCAACTCCGTTGCCGTCTCTGCCGCGTATGCAGCTGTCATCGCCGCCGTGGTCTTGATGTCGATATTGACACTATACCAACCGCCAGCTCTCACAGTGAGCGCAGCCATCAACATAACTACGGAAATTATCCCCTTTCGAAATATAACACTAACAAAATACTTCATCGCGGTAGTAAATTCTTCACTTTTCACTTTTCACTTATAAAGTACATGCCCTGTCTTGTTCACTAACTGTGCAAATTCGAGAGATTTCTGTATGCCGCTGCGTTCCCAATCGCGCACAAAGGCCTCGATAGCCTGCTGATGGTTACAATTCAGCTCTCGCCGATAGAGTTTCAACGCCTCTTTCTCAGCCTTCTCCGTCGTATAGCTCATATAGCATTCTCGCGGTTCCTCGATGCCAAAGACATCACCCTCAGTGCCTCGTTTGAT